>DASSMK010000172.1:0-13327 GCA_035688915.1 Thermoanaerobaculia bacterium | reverse complement strand
CCCTCGCCCGCCGGAACGCGCGAAGGCCGGCGGGCGAGGGCGCCCGCCGCTCCAACAGGAAGCGCCAGTGCTAAGCTCCGCGCCGTGCCACGCTGCATCATCACCGGCGCCTCCACCGGCATCGGCTACGCGCTCGCGCACGAGCTCTCGCGCCGCGGCTGGTCGCTCACGCTGCTCGCGCGTCGCGCCGAGCTGCTCGACGATCTCGTCGCGCAACTGAAAACGCCGTCCGTGGCGATTCCGTGCGACGTCGCCGATCCCGCCGCCGTCACCGCGGCCGTACGTCGCGGCGAAGAAGCGCTCGGTGGCGCATTCGATCTCGCCATCGCCAATGCCGGCGTCGGCATCCCATCGCACGCCTCCAAGTTCAAAGCAGAAGACGCGGAGCAGATGGTCCGCGTGAACATCCTCGGCATGATGTATCTGTTCGACGCCATCATCCCGTCGATGATCGAGCGCCGCACCGGCCGCTTCGCCGGCGTCGCGTCCATCGCCGGACATCGCGGCCTGCCGACCAGCTCCGTCTACTCCGCCACCAAAGCGGCCATGCAGGCGTTTCTCGAAGCGAGCCGCGTGGAGCTCAAGCAATACGGCGTCGGCGTCACCACCATCAATCCCGGCTTCATCGCCACGCCGATGACGGAGAAGAATCGCTTCAGGATGCCGTTCCTGATGAACGTCGATGAAGCCGCGACGATCATCGCGGACGGCCTGGAGCGCGGCGCGCGCGTCATCGAGTTCCCGCTGCCGATGTCTCTGCTGATGCGCTTCGTCCGCTTCGTGCCGAACGCACTTTACGACCTCGCCACGGCGCCCGCCGCGCGACGCAAAATCGATCCTGCGAAAGTGAAGCGCTGATGTTCAAGGAAACGCTCTTCGTCCGTCTCTGGTCGCTGCAGAACGTCTGGTTTCTCGCGCTGGCGCGGCCGAAAGTTCTGGAGCTGAACGAAACGCGCTGCCGCGTGAAAGTGCCGCTGAACTGGCTCACGCGCCGCCGCGACATCCACGCCATGTACCTCGGCACCCTCTGCATGGGCGCCGACGTCGCCGCGGGCTTGATCTGCTTTCACATCGTCGCCAAACGCCGCGAGCGCGTGTCGTTCATCTTCAAAGACATCAAGGGTGAATTTCTGAAGCGCGCGGAAGGCGATGTCGTCTTCGCCAACGAAGACGGGCCGGTCGTGCAGGAGCTGATCCGCCGCGCTCTCGCCAGCGGCGAGCGCGAAGAAGCGACGGTGCACGTCACCGCCACCGTGCCGAAGAAGCTCGGCGACGAGCCGGTCGCGAAATTCGAGCTGACGCTGTCGATCAAGCGCCGCAGCTAGCGCGAGAGATCCTTCACTAGCGCGTCGATGAACGCGTCCTGCGACATGAAGCCTTTGCTCCACGAATCCCACGGCGCGAGGATTTTCTCTTCCTTCATCTGAGCGGCCGTTTTCTTCGCCGCCAGCGCCTTCGACACCGCCGCGGACGTTCCCTTCAGCATCGTCACGAACGCGCGCAGCGCGGCTTTGTCGCCCAGGGGACCGTGGCCGGGGATGATCTTGACGTTGTCGGGGAGAGTGAGGAGCACTTTCTCGCCGTTCGCGATCACACCTTTGACGCTGCCGCCGTTCTCGATGTCGATGAACGGAAAGATGCCGTTGAAAAAATCGTCGCCCATGTGCACGACGTTCGACTGCGTGAAGAAGATCGCGGAATCGCCGTCGGTGTGGCCGCCCGGGAGATAGACGGCGCGGATGTTTTCGCCGTTCAGATGCACGGTGAGCGTTTCGCCGAACGTGATCACCGGCAGCGCTTCTTTCGGCGCCGGCGGCGTGGCGTTGCCGTGCGCGGTCGTGCCGGAGGCGAGACGTTTGCGCACGTTGTCCTGCGCGATGATCGTTCCTTCGCGGCCGAAGATCGCGTTCCCGCCGGTGTGATCGCCGTGATAGTGCGTATTGAGAATGAAGCGGATCGGTTTGTCGGTGATCGACTTCAGCGCCTCTTTGATTTTTGGTGCGAGCGGCGCGAACTGATCGTCGACGATCACGATGCCGTCCGCGCCAACCGAGACGCCGATGTTGCCGCCGGCTCCGGTGAGCATGTACACGCTTCCCGCCACCTTCTCCACCTTCACTTCCACGGTGCTGAAATCGGTCTGAGCGAAGCCGGTCGTGGCGGCGACGGCGAGGAGCAGGGCAAAGAGGAACGTTCTACGCATGACCGCGGATTCTAGATGAACGTTTCGGACGAGTTGCAAGCGCGCATCACCGCCGCCGGCGCAAAGTTGCGCATTGGCTACCCTTGGTGGCTCCGCGCCCTCCTCGCCAAAGACGTCATCGCCATCACCCTCGGCCGCCGCATCTATGTGCTGCCTGCGTATCTGGAACGTCCGCAGCGCGACGTGGAGCGCCTCATCCGCCACGAGCTCGTGCACGTGCAGCAAGTGGTGCGGCTGACGCTGCCGCTGTTTCTCATTCGGTATGCCGGCGAATTCGTCTGGCATTTCGCGCGAACGCGCTCGTTTTCGGCGGCGTACCACGCCATCTCGTTCGAGCGCGAAGCGTATGCGGCGGAGGAGGGAATGCTATCCTGACCAAATCCGAACCATGCTGATCGGCAACCAGCTCGCCGCCGCCGTCCGTGCGCTGCGCCACGCGCCCGTGGCCGATCCGGTCGTCGCCGCGGCGGTACGCGACGCAGCAAGCAGCGATGCGAAAGGCTTTCGCGGAAAGAACAAAGCCTCGCTCTCGTCGATGAAGACGAAAATCACTTCTGCGAATCCGGCCATGCCGGCGGCGAAAGTCGACAGCGCGGCGGAACAGGCGATGCAGCAACTCGACCTGCAGAAGGCGCGCGTCGAACTGTTCATGAAAGTCGGGCTGACGCTGGTCATGGTGGCGGTGGCGGTGACGATTCTCTGGACAAAACCGGATGAAAGCCCGTCGACGAAATGGGCGACCGGTTTGATCGGAACGGTCATCGGCTACTGGTTGAGTTGAGCAGATGAGCGAGCGTCCCGTCGCCGGTTCGACGCTCAGCGACGCGTTCCTCATCACCGCCGCGCTCGCGCTGCTTTCATTCGGCGCGATCATCGCGCCGCTGCAGCAACTCCTCGAACAGCCGCTCACGCGCTTCGCGCAGCTCGAACTGCTCTACGTGCCGTTGACGTTCGCGCTGACCGTGCTCTCCATCGCGCTCTCGCGGAGGCGCCAGCGGATGAACGCGACGGCGCCGCTCGACGCCAATGACCCTCTCGCGATCGAGCTCGCCGCCGTCGCTCCGGAGCTCGCGCAGAACGCGATTGCGGTCTCCATCCGTGGCTCGCTCCCTCCCATCGACCCCGATCCCACCGTTCCAGTCGAGCCGCCGCGCATTCTCCTGCCCGGCACTGCAACACCGCTGCTGATCATCGCCTCACGCACGGTGGCGCGACTGCGCACTGACGCCGCGGCATTCCGTGCGGTGCTACTGCACGAGATCGGACACAACGTTCTGCGCGATACGCAGCGCATCGACGACATCCGCCGCTTCATGGCGGTGGCGACGATCATGTCGCTCGCGGCAGCGGCAGGTTCGGTCGCAACCTCTTATCACGTCGATTGTCCGAGGGGCTTCTGCCGAGAGGCGTTGGTCGCGTCGCTGCTCGGCAAAGGCGTGCTCTGGTCCGCGATCGCCCTGGCTGTCGTTTTCGTTTCCATCCGGCGTGCGATGGAGTTGATTCGCGAACGGATTGCGGACAATTACGTGTTCGACCATACCGCCGACTCGAATGCGCTCGAACGCGCCGAGCGTCTCCTCGGATTCGACTCGCCCCACGCAACGCTTCATCGCCACGCCAGGCATCACTTCGCAAGCGGTTGGTGGGTGCTCGTCGGAGCGGCGATCGGCATTGTGGCGCTGAACGTCGCTGGCGTCTCCGACTATGTCAGCCAGCTGACTCGCGCAAGCCACCCGCATGCGGCCGATTTCCTGGGGGCGCTCGCCGCGGCCAGTGTCGATCACCTGTTCGTGCTCTTCGCATTCCTCGTCTTATCGCGGCAACTGCGCGAACTGGAGGAGCCGCCGCTACCCCGCGCCGTATCGATAGCCGGCGCGGCCATGCTCGCCACGTGCGGCGCGTGGCTGGTTTACGTCGTCGTGCACGTGCTGCCCGCTGCGGCTGTCGTGTGGATGCCGCCGGAATTCAACAACGTCTTCCGCTCCGACGTGCCGGCGCTGTTGTTCCAGACCATCACCACGACGCTGGAGACGAATCTCAGCGCAGGCGTCGCGCTGGCCGCTCTGCTGTTGCTCGCCGCCGCCGTGCCGGCTCGAGCACTCCCGGTGACCCGGTGGACGTTGAGCCTCGCGATTCTCGGCAGCGCCACAATCGAGCTCCTGCTGCGCGGAGGAGCGTTGTCGTGGCTGCACTTCGGCCGCGCGCGCTTCTGGCTGGTTGCTGTGATCGCCGTAGCGGCCATGCTCGCCATCGCCCGACCGCCGCGCGGCGCGATCGATCGTAAGAGCGCGATCGTCGCGGCAGTCATGCTCATCGCCTGGGCCGTACTCGCGGGCTCGGGATATCACGAAACCTCGCTGGACACCGCGACGGCCATGCGTGCCGCAGCCGCCTCGATCGACAGGAATGATCCCGCGAACGCAATCGCGGTGCTCGCACGGGCCGCCGCTTCGACTCCGCAGATCGGCAGCGTGTGGGTAGCGCTTGGCGAGGCGTATTCCGATGCCGGCCGGAATGACGAAGCGATCGCCGCCTTCGATCACGCCGCGCGCCTCCCTGGCTTCGCCGACTGGAACGAGCGCCTCTACTGCTACTACCGCGAAGCGGACGCGCTCGTGGATCGCCGCCATCCCGCCGATTTGCTGCGCGCACGCGAGCTGCTGCGCGAGATCGTGCGCATGCATCGTCTGAACGCACGGCTTGATCAGCAGGTCGTCGCCGGAGCGCTCTTCGTCTATTGCGGTGTGCTCGCCCAATCGCCTGTGGCAGGCGAGCGCGCTCTCGGCATGCTCTACCTCATCGAAGCGGACGCGCTCGCGCCGCAGCAGCACATCTGCTTCCTCGCGGTCACGAATCCGCAGTTGCAGGAGATCTTCGCACCCTTGCACCTGCGCGATGGAACGGTTTGCGGGTTGCCGCTGAACAGCTTCCACACGCCGGAAGACGTTTACGCCGCGCTGGCGCAGCACTATGACGGCAGTGCGATCGAATGCTTCGCCCGCGGTCTGGTCCGCAACATCGCGCGGAGCGCTTCGTGATGCGTGGCCGTCCGCGCGTATAATCAATCACTTGCGCGTGACGTCACGATGATCCAGTTCCACTCCCTGGAGACGCCGCAGCTCGAGCGGTTTCTCGAGCGGCACAAGGCCGGGCTCTCGCTCAGGCATGAGGTGGATCTCGATCTCGTGCTGCGCGAGATTCTTCAGAAAGCGAACGAGTTCGTGCCGTCGGAGTCGGGATCGATCCTGCTCGACGATCCATTTCGCAAGGTCGCGTCGCGCAAGGAGAACGAGCTCGTCTTCATCGCCACGTTCGGCGAATCGGGACGCGATCTGGTCGGCCAGCGGCTCTCCGCGAAGTACGGCATCGTCGGGCGCGTCTATCAATCGGGCACGCCGTATCTCTCGGCGAACGTCGATCACGACACCTACTTTTACGGCGAGATCGACACGCAGATCGGCCACAAGACGCAGTCGATCGTGGCCGTGCCGGTGTACATCGGCAAGCATGTCTGCGGCGTGCTCGAGCTGATCAACCGGCTCGACGGAAAG
The DNA here is from genome assembly GCA_035688915.1 of Thermoanaerobaculia bacterium. Classification (GTDB taxonomy): domain Bacteria; phylum Acidobacteriota; class Thermoanaerobaculia; order Gp7-AA8; family Gp7-AA8; genus DASSMK01. The sequence continues at coordinate 7,573 of DASSMK010000172.1, read as the reverse complement.
ACGTTCACGCAGCGCGACATGACGCTGCTCGAGATCTTCGCCGGCTACACCTCCTTCACGCTGCAGAACGCGCTCGACGCCAAACGCGCGCACGAGCTGGCGAAGAAAGACGACCTGACGGGACTCTTCAACGATCGCTGGTTCCACATCCGGCTCAGCGAAGCGCTCACCGAATCGCGCAAGAGCGGCAAGGATGCGGTGCTGATCTTCATGGATCTCGACCGCTTCAAGTGGGTGAACGATTGCCACGGCCATCTGGCCGGCAGCCAGGTGCTGCGCGAAGTCGGCTTCCTGCTCAAGCGCGTCGTGCAGCGCAGCGAATGCACCGTCGCGCGCTACGGCGGCGACGAGTTCGTGATGATCCTGCCGGAGACGACGCTCGAAGAAGGGCTGCGCGTCTGCGAAGACATCCGCCGCGGCGTCGAAACGGCCACGTTCCTCGATCGCGAGTGGGGCTTCAGCATGACGCCGTTGCATCTGCGCGGCGTGGTCACCACTTCCATCGGCATCGCGCCGTATGTGCCCGACCCCAATTCCGAAGTGTCGGTGGAGATGGAAAAAGGCGAGCTCCTGCGCCGCGCCGACGCCGCCATGTACCGCGCCAAATCGCTGGGCAAAAACCAGACGGTGGTCTGGAGCCCGGACCTCATGGCGCACGGCGGCGAGCTCTCCGAAGCGGCAGGCTGAGGACGGAACGACAGCTGTTCAGCTCTTCAGCGATTCAGCTGTTCAGGGGACAGGCCGACCCACTCGCCGCCTGAACAGCTGAACAGCTCAATAGCTGAACGGCTACGATCGCCGTTCCCCTTGGCACGCCAGTAGCTCAACGCCTCCGGCGCCTGCTATCGTTCGCCATTCGGTCTTCAGACCGAATCACAGGAGGTTACCGCTTGGCCAAGATCACTGCTGAATACATCTGGATTGACGGGCAGAAGCCCACCGCGAAGCTTCGTTCCAAAACGAAGATTCTCGACTCGCAGGTGAAGAAACTCGACGACATCCCGGAATGGGGATACGACGGCTCGAGCACTTCGCAGGCGACCGGTCATTTCAGCGATCTGCTCCTGCGTCCGGTGAAGTTCACGCCGGATCCGCTGCATCGCGAGCACGACATCCTCGTCCTGTGCGAGGTGCTCAATCCCGACGGCTCCGTGCATTGGAGCAACACCCGCGCGAACCTCCGCGAGGTCGCGAAAAAATACGAAGCACACGATGCCTGGTTCGGCATCGAGCAGGAGTACACCCTCTTCGAAGGGAACCGCCCGCTCGGCTGGCCGGATCACGGCTTCCCCGCGCCGCAGGGCGGTTACTACTGCGGCGTCGGCAGCGATGAAGTCTTCGGCCGCGAGATCGTCGAAGCGCACGCCGACGCCTGCATTCGCGCCGGAATCCACATCGTCGGCACGAATGCCGAGGTGATGCCGGCGCAGTGGGAGTTTCAGATTGGAGCGCTGGGAGCGCCGGATGTAGCCGACGAAATGTGGCTCGCGCGCTGGCTGCTGTATCGCATCGGCGAAGAATTCGGCGTGAGCGCGACGCTCTATCCGAAGCCGGTCAAAGGTGACTGGAACGGCGCCGGCGCGCATACAAACTTCTCCACGAAAGAAATGCGCGAGCCGGGCGGCATGAAGGTCATCGAAGCCGCCATGCGCAAGCTGGAAAAGCGCCACGACGAGCACATCAAGGTTTACGGCGCCCACAATGAAGAGCGCCTGACCGGCATGCACGAAACGGCGCCCATTCAGCAGTTCCGCTGGGGCATCAGCGACCGCGGCGCCTCCATCCGCATCCCCATGGCCACCTCCAACCTCGGCTACGGCTACTTCGAAGATCGCCGTCCCGCGGCGAACATGGATCCGTATGAAGTCTGCGCAATGCTGATCGACACCGTTTGCGGCGATTACTGATCGCACACTGATTCGCTTTACGACTGGAGGACAGGCTTCGTGCCTGTCCTCTTTTTTTGTACGCGAAAGACTGCAATGACTCTCATTTGAGACTATCCTTAGATAAATCCCATTCAGCTTCAGCGAGGCGACCAAACCCATGAACCCGGAATTGTTGTTTCGGGAAAATCTGGCGCTGATCGATCGGATCATCGATCGCGTCTGCCGCCGCGCGTCTCTCTATGGCGCGGATGCCGAAGATTTCGCGTCGAGCGTGCGGCTGCACCTCATTGACGACGATTACGCCGTCCTGCGCAAATTCGAAGAGCGCTGCAGTTTCGCCACTTACATCACCATCGTCGTGCAACGATTTCTTTCCACAGAGCGCATGCGCGCGTGGGGCCGCTTTCATGCCTCTGCCGAAGCGCGGCGCATCGGCGAAGTCGGCCTGGCGCTCGAACAGCTCGTACGCCGCGACGGCCGCACGGTCGAAGAAGCATTTCCGATCGTCAAAGATCTCGACCCGACGCTGACACTCGACGGCGTGCGCGAGCTCGTCGACCGCTTGCCCACGCGGCGCGCGCGGCTGCGCGTCGTTTCGCCGGAAGACGTCGAAGACGAACTGCCGGTCGGTGCCGAAGTGGCGACGGAAGGAAAAGTCATCGACAGCGAAGCGAAGAAACTGTCAGAAGACGCCAGCCGCGCCATGCGCGAAGCGCTCGCGCATCTTTCGCTCGAAGACCGGATGCTCGTGCGGCTGCGCTTCGAAGCGGCGATGACGGTCGCGGAGATCGCGCGCGCCATGAAGCTTCCGCAGCGGCCGCTCTATCGGCGCCTCGATCGCCTGCTGGACGACCTCCGCACCGCTCTCGCGAGCGCCGGCGTCGACCGCAGCAGTCTGGAAACGCTGATCGGCTCCCGCACGGCCGAAATGGATTTTGGCTTCACCAATGTGGAAAGCGGGAACTTTCGTCATTCTCTAGAGGAGACAGCGGGTTTGGACCGCTCGGAGCAACCGTGACGAATATCGAAGTTGAACATTGCGTGGATGCCGAGACGCTCGGCGCGTTCGTGGAGGGGACACTCGATCCTCAAAGCGTTCGCCGGGTGCTGGCGCATCTCGACCGCTGCAACATCTGCATGGCAGCAGTAGAGGCAGCAGGCGAGACCGTGCGCGAAGAGCGGCCTACGCGCGCCAACACACCGCAGCGCTGGTGGCTCGCCATCGCGGCCGCGATCGCGCTGGCCGTCATCGGCCTGGCCGCTTTCCGCGTTTCCCTGCGCTCCCATCGTGGCGAAGAGCCGATGGCGCGCCTCATCGCCGCCATGCCCGCCAACGCTCGCAACGTCGAGCCGCGCCTCTCCGGCGGATTCGGCTGGGCCGAATATCGCGGACCGGTGCGCGGTGACGACAGCGGCACGACGACCTCCGATCCCGGCCAGCTGAAACTGCATGGCGCCGCGGGCGAAGTGCTCGAATCCGCGCAGCGCGATCCATCGCCCGACGCGCAGCACGCCGCCGGCGTGGCCATGATGCTCGTCGAAGAGCCGGCCAAAGCGATCGCCACGCTGCGTCCGCTCGCCGAAAAGTCATCCGACGCGCGCCTCTGGAGCGATCTCGCCGCGGCCTACTACGCCGACGCCGCGCGCCGCGGACTCGCGTCGAACTATCCGCGCGCGCTCGCCGCCGCCGATCAGGCGCTGCGCTTCGATCCGCGCAACGCCGAAGCGCTGTTCAATCGCGCGCTCACTCTGGAACGCCTCGGCCTGCAGCAGGAAGCGCACAAGGCGTGGGAGCAGTACCTCGGCGTGGACTCGTCCTCCGCCTGGAGCCATGAAGCGCGCCGCCATCTCGACCGCCTCGGCCGCACCAGCGATCTGTCGATGTTCCGTAAGACGCTGCCGGATTTCGAGCGCTCGGTGCACGACGGCAATGCGCGCGCGATCGCCGCGTTCGTCGATCGGTATCCGCAGCAGATTCGGAGCTACGCCGAGGCGGAGTATCTGGCGCAGTGGGGCGAGGCGCTGCAGGGTGGGAATCGCGATGCGGCTGCGGAGCGGTTGAACATCGCCCGCGCCGCCGGTGACGCGCTCGTCACGTCGTCGGGAGAAACCCTCCTGCGCGACGCCGTGCGCGCGATCGACAGCGCGGACGACCCGCGCCGGAACGAGCTCGCCGCCGCGCATCTTGTCTATCGCTCCGGCCGCAAGGATTACGCGCAAAAACGGCTGGCGGAAGGGGAGAAAGAGCTGCGCGAAGCCGCTGCTGCATTCGCGCATGCCGGCAGCCCAATGGCACTCGTCGCGCGCTACTACACCGCGAACACCGTCTTCGATCAGAACGCCGCCGACCGTGCGCGCGCCGATCTGCTCGCGTTGCGCGCGGAGATTCCGCTCACGTACTCCGCGCTGATCGCGCAGGTGGAGTGGGAGATCGGTTTGTGCCACATGGTGGCGGGCGAGTGGGGCAGCGCGCTGACGGAGCTGAACGACGCGGAGAGCCGCTTCGTTCGCCTCCGTGAGACCGCAAACGCCGCCTTCATCCAGACGCTCCTCGCCGAATCGCTCACGTACCTCGGCCGCGACGACGAAGCGTGGGCCGCGCGTTCGCGCGCGTTCGCCGCGCACGCGTCGCAAGGAATGGCCGAGCGCAATCTGGCGACGCTCGGTTCAGCCACACGCGGCGAATTGTTCGCGCAGCGCTATTACGAAGCGCTGTCGCTAATGCGCTTGGAAATCGCGGAAGCGGAGAGCGTCGGTCGCGACGAATTTCTCGTCGACAGCCACGTCCGCCGCGCCGTCCTGAACGCGAACCTCGGCCGCCGCAGCGATGCCGTCGCAGACATCGACGAAGCGGCGCGTGCATCGCAGCGCATCACCGACGCCAAGCTGCGCGATCTCCTCACCGCGGACATCGGCTTCGCACGCGGCACGCTCGCATTGAACGACGATCCTGTCGCCGCGCGCGCGGCGCTGAGCGACACCATCGCTGCGTATCGCGCAATGGGACGCCCGATTTTTCTGCCCGAGGTTTACTTGCAGCGGGCGCGGGCGAACGAGAAGCTGGGCGATGTTGCGGGCGCGCTCGACGATCTCGAAAACGGCATCCGCAGCATGGAGGCGCAGCAGGTCAACAGCGAGAGCGGTGTCGGCAGCGGCATCCTCGACGCCGGTTCCGCGCTCTTCGCGCAGGCCGTGCGGCTTTCGCTCGCCAGCGGCGACAACGAACGCGCGTTTGCGTATGCGGAACGGTCGCGCGGCCGGTTGTTCTCGAACGCGCCCGCGAACATGAACGATTTGCGCGGTGAGCTGCGCGGCTCGCACGCGGCCATCCTCGAAACGATCGCATTGCCCGACGATCTCGTGTCGTTCTTCGTCGACGCGAGCGGCATCCGCGTCAGTCACGCGCGCATCACGCGTTCGCAACTTGGCGTGCTGGCGTTGGCGTCGGTCGATGACGGTGCGCTGGGTGATCGCGCGCTGGCCACACTCAACGCGATTCTCGTGACGCCGTTTGCAACGGAGCTCGCGCAAGTCAGCGATCTGATCATGGTGCCCGATCGCACGCTGCAGTCCGTGCCGTACGCGGGCCTCTATGACGTGAAGAGCAAGCAGCGCCTGGTGGAGCGCGTGAGCGTTTCGCTCGCGCCGTCTGCCGCCGCGCTGCAACTCGCAAAGAACGAAACCTCGCGCTCATCCAGCGTCGTCGCCGTCGAACTTCCGTCGGGCGAGCACGCGCAATCCGTCGGCTTGCCGGAAACAGAAGGGGAGCTGGCCGACGTCACCGCGCTGTACGGCAAATCATCGCTGCTCGAAGGGACGCGCGCGACGTTCGACGCGTTCGTCGCCGCAGCGTCGTCCGCGGATGTCATTCATCTGGCCGGACACTCCACCGTCACGCGCGGAGAGTCGACGGATGCGGCGCTGCGTTTCGCCGGCGCGGACGAACCGGTGTCGTGGAAAGCGATCGCGCGCGAGCGTCTCGCGCGTCGCGTGGTCGTGCTCGCAGCGTGTGAATCGCTTCGCTCGCCCGCGCGCTCGATGAGTCTCGGTGCAGGCTTTCTCGCCGCCGGCGCGCGCTCCGTCGTCGGCACTCTCGTTCCGATCGAAGACGGCGACGCGCGCGAAATCTTTCGCGAAGTGCACCGCCATCTCGCCGCCGGCGATACGCCGGTCCAGGCCGTTCGCAAAGCGCAACTCGATCAGCTGGCCCGCGGCGGCCACGCGTGGCGGGCGATCTCGATTCTCACCCGCGAGTTCCCTCATACCTGAAGAGAGCAGAGAAGAGGAGAGCAGTCATGAGCCACCTTACCGTCCGATTCATCGGCGCGTGTACGCATGTTCTGGGCGAAGCATTCGTCGGCGTGAAGCATCGCGTGGTCGTGATCAACTGGTCCCTCGGCCAGCCGATCAACGGCCATCGCATCGATCCGCACTTTCCGCGGCTGTACGTGAGAGAGAGCGACTTGACCGGCGAAGTGCCGAACGCGCCGTTCTTCCGGCAGCTGTCGCCGTCGCCCGTCGCCGGTTTCTACTGCTGGGAGATGTCCAACGTGCGGCTGACCGTCGCGAATCCGGTGCTCTCCGATGAGTATCGCCTCGGCCCGAAGTTCCGCTGCGGCATCCCCAATCTGTCTGGCTTCGCGCCGGTTCCGTTGCCGCAGCTCTCGACGATCACGACCGTGATCGGCACCTCGCCTTTCACCGGCGCATTCTTCGACATCGGCAACGGCGAGGTCGATGGCTACGCGTCCGGCACCGGTGATGGCCGAGCGTCGGCTGCCGTTCTGAACATCGAGACCGGAGACGTGCCGATGGTCACTGGCGTCGCGACGCGTGGCGGCCAATCCGTCACGCTCAATTTCGCTCCCGGCGCAGAGGTCCTCGTCACCAACATCGAGTACGCCGCCGCGCCGAACGAGCACCTGCCCGACTTCCTCATCAACTACAACGTCCTGGACGTCGTTCCGCCGAACGCGACGTGGCCGACGACGCTTCCGGAATGCCTGCGTGACCCTCTGGAACCGAAGCGAAGTCTCGACGGCTACGCCTGGGAGACGGTGGGGATGGGCTGTTCGAATTCGTATTACCCGTGATTCATCGAGAAATGATCGGAGGATGCGATGGAAGGAAAGTTGACGACGGTGTTTCTTGGTGCCTGCTCGCATGTGCGTGGCCAGGAAGGCTTGCCGCACGTTCGCGTCATTCTCACCGACTGGTCGGGAGGCTTGTCGATCGGTCCGATCGAAATCGAGCCGCACTACGCATTCCTTTACGTGCCGAAGGACAGCATCATCGCCAGGCCTGACGATTCGTTCTGGCCGGTGCCGAAGCATCGCGCGCCCGTTCCGCCGGAGGAGCCGGAGACTCGCGATTGCGAAGCCTTTCAGCTGGCTGGCCTCACCGTCAGCGTGCCTGGCGCAGCATCTCTGCCGTACGAACCGCAGCCGGGGCTCACGTACATCCCCACGCTGGCCAGCATGAAAGAGGAAGTGCTGCCGCCGCTGTCGCACCTGACGATGAAAAGCGGCGACGGCGCCGCGGCGTACTTCGACATCGAAGGGGGCGTATTGACGGCCATCGCCGCGGACTCCGGATCGCCGAGCGGGCAGCTGACCGTCACGCTTCCGATCCAGCCCGACCTGCCGTTCGTTCCGTTGCAGCTGAGGCGCTGGGACAACGACCAA
>DASSMK010000171.1:0-7260 GCA_035688915.1 Thermoanaerobaculia bacterium | reverse complement strand
GCACGACGACCGTGAAATCGAGTGTGGCATTGAAGAAGCCGAACCAGGCGCCGGAGCTCGGCACTTCGGCCGTGATGTGAATCTCGGAGCCGGAGCGCCGCGCGAAGAGATTCATCTTGCTGACGAAATCCGCTTCGGTCGTGCACGCCGTGCCGTCGGCCGCGATCTGCGCGACGTTCGGCCGCCCTTCGACCGTCAGGGAACCGGCCGCCGCATGGATGACGACCTTCGTCACGCCCGCCGCAGGCGTCGTGAGATGGCGCGGCTCGCGGTACTTGCACTCGTCCATGCCCAGCCAGCCGTCCGCATGTGCGGCAGCAGCGGACAACGTCAACAAGGCGGCCATCGAAGCAGTGACGAATCGCATCGTGCTTTCTCCTGCCCGCTTTTTACGGCCTGCAGGAGCGAAGGTTGCGCGCGGTCACTTGCCGGCGCGCGCCAGATCGGCCGCTTCGTCGAGCTGATTGTCGACCGCTTCCTGCCGCTGCACGATGTCGGACGGCGGAGCGGAACCGGCGCGCACGGCCGAATCGAGATCGGACGACAGCGACCGCAGCTCACGCATCGCGTTCTGCACCCTGCGGCAGGAGTCCGCGTCGCATGTGCACGCCGATTCGGCGCTGCTGATGCGCGAAGCGACGTCGCTCTGGAACTCCGCCCACGCGGCCTGATCGACGGGCGGATTCACGAAGCGGCCGATGCCGCTGCCGAAACGTTCCGACGCGCGCTGCCCGGCCTTCACGCAGCTGTTGTCGCTCGACGCGTGCGTCTTCGCACCGCCGCCGCCAAACTCCTGCTTCGCCCACGGCAGTACGTACTTCCAGACCGCGATCACGACGACGATTGCGATGACGAACTTGATGATGCGATCCATGCGCGCGAGTGTACTCCTGCCCCGCTCGCTTCGATGGCGCGTGCGCTACTCTACGCGCGCTTGGACGCCGATCTCCGCCGCCGGCTCGATTCGTTTCTCCGTCCGCTCTATCAGGATCTCGACGGCGCGTCGCGCATGGAGGAAGTGGAGCGCATTGCGCGCATTGCCCGCGCGCTCTACACGCCTGCCGACGCCACCGCCACCCGCGCCTTCGAGCTCCTCCTCCTCTTCCACCGTTTGGGCCGCTGGCTCGACAAAGTCGGCAACCTCTCGCGCACGCTTCTCGTCACCGGCCTGCACGAAGACGAGCTCCGCGCGACGGCCGCTTCCATCCGCCGCCTCGATGAGCCGGTGAGCGAAGCGGAACGCGCCGTCGCCGCCGCCGTGCTGCTCGACGAATCGGGTGTGCGCGGCCTGACCGATCGCCTCATGCACGCGCGCCGCGAAGGCAGCACCGCGCTCGACGTCGTGCGCGCGGCGATGTCCGACGTGGAGGTGCCGGAATGGCTGCCCGCTCGCGCGCGCCCCTGGCTGCACGCGCGGCGCGAAGCGCGACGGGAGGTATGCCGGCGGCTGTTCGCGGAGTTGGCGGGGGAAGACCTTACGGATTTTCGGTAGCGCGGAGCGCGGCCGTCCTCACGCCGTCCGCAGCACGCCCGCCCGTTCGTACACCTTCGCTTCGATGAACGTCTGCACGAGCGATTCGTCGAGGAAGCCTTCGCTGACTTCCATCTTCAGGATGTCGATGGCGCGGTCGGTCGGCACGGCGCGTTTGTACGGGCGGTCGCTCGCGGTCAGGGCGTCGTAGATGTCCGAGACGGTCATCATCCGCGACTGCAGCGGGATGTCGCTGCCGCTCAGTTTTTGCGGGTAGCCGCGGCCGTTGAGCTTTTCGTGGTGTTTGTACGCGATGTCCGCGACCGACGAGAGGTCGCGCGTCCACGGGATCTTCGCCAGGAAGTTGAAGGTGTGCGTGACGTGGCTTTCGATCTCCATCCGTTCGGCGGAGTCGAGATTGCCTTTGCGGATCGAGAGAATGCGCGCTTCATCCGGTTGCAGAAGCAGGCGCCGCTCGCCGCGGATGTCGACGAAATCGCGCGTGGCCAGCTGCTGCAGATACTGGAAGTCGCCTTCCGGCAGCACCGTCGGCTCGTTTGACTGCGCGATGAACGTGAAGTCCTTCTGCAACTGCGCGACGCGCTCTTCCATCTCGCGGTCGACCTGCTCGCAGAACTCCTCGTAGCCATCGCGGCCGTGCTGCAGCAGGTACTCGACCTTCCGCTTGTTGGCCTCGTTCTCCGTCGCCACCATCACGAACTCGAAGCGGCCGCGGATCGTTTCCAGGTGCAGCGGATACAGCTTCTTCTCTTTGATCAGCACCTGCTCGCGCACGCCGACTTTGCCGAAGTCGTGCAGCAGCGACGCATAACGCACTTCGCGGATCTGATCGATCGTGAAGTGGACGTCGCGGTACTGGCCGAAATCGATGCGGTCGATGACGCGCGCCAGCTCCACGGTCAGATCGGCCACGCGGAACGAGTGACCGGACGTGGTCGGATCTCGCTGTTCGATCGCGGTGACCGCCGCGGTGACGAAGCCTTCGAACAGACGCTCGATCGATTCGTACAGCAGGTTGTTCTCGACGGCCACCGCCGCCTGGCCCGCCAGCGCGCGCATGATGCTGACGATGTCGTCGTTGAACGGAATCACTTCCTGCGGCACCGTTGCCGCCGTCAGCTTCTGCGGAGCGCTGACGCGCTTGCGGTTGATCAGCTGCAGCACGCCGATGATGTCGCCGACGTGGTTCGTCATCGGGAAGACGAGGATGGAGCGCGTGAGGTAGCCGTTCTTCTCGTCGAAGCTCTTGTTGATCTCGTATTCGGCGTCAGCCGGCAGGTCGTACGCGTCGTCGATGACGAGCGTCTCGCCCGTCATGGCCACGTAGCCCGCCAGGCTCTTACGCGTGATCGGGAGAATCTTTTCTTCGAACGCTTCCACGTCGATGGAATCGTTCTGCGCCAGTTTCCAGCGCAGCACCTTCTCGCCTTGCGCGATGTCATCCAGCAGGTAAAGCGATCCCGCGTCGGCGCGCGACAGCTCGCGCGCTTTGCTGAGGATCATCGTCAGCAGCACGGAGTGGTCGCGCACCGTCGACAGCGCCACGCCCACTTCGGCCACTTCCTGCAACTCGCGCGTGCGATCGCCCAACTGCCGTTCGAGTTGATCGGCGCGCGCTTTTTGATGCACGAACTGGAAGGCGCGCTTCACGGCGCTGAGCAGCACCGAGGGCGGCGGATTGTGCGGCAGCTGCAAATAGATGGTGTCGTCGCTCAGCCACGCCGGCTGCTCGTCCACGCCCACGCCGATGATCGCCGTCGACGAATCGAGAGCGAGCGTGTCGCGGCGTCCGTTAAGAATGCCGGGATCGACGAGCACGACGCGCAGTGAGCTGTCGCCGTTGCGGAGCTCCTTGCCGAGGTCTTCGATGCTGGCGACGCGGCCGACGGAAATGGACGCACGATTCAGCGCGTCGGCGTAACGGCCGATCGGGAAGGCATCGGAGTGCAGGAGCGTCAGCATCTGCATGGTAAATACCAGAGCCCGATCCGCATTCGCGGCCCGGTGCACCGGTGGGTCTCTCGTGCGGCGTGCAACCGGGGGGTGACTGCCGTTCTTCCACCTCACCCGGCCAGCGGTGCTGCGATGCCGCGACGCCCATTATGGCATCAACCGGCGTTAAGCTTTCCGCCGTGCGCCGACTCCTCGTTCCCCTGCTTCTGTTCGCTTTCCCGGCATTGGCGCAACTCCGCACCGGCGCCGAGCACGCCGTCAGCGCACCGGTCCTCGCTCCCGCGCACGGCCTCGCCGACGTGACGGCCACGTCGCTCGACGCGGCGTCGAACGGCACGATCGGTTTGATCGTCTGGGAAGACGGACGCACCGGCGCGAGCACCGACATCTTTGCAGCTCGCGTAAACAGCAACGGCGAAGTTCTCGACCCCGCCGGCATCCCGCTCGCGCTCACGCCGTCCGCGAACGAATCGGGTCCGCACGTGGTCTGGCTGGAGATGGCAGAGCGCTTCCTCGTCACCTGGACCAGCACCGACGCGCTCGGCGTGAAGAGCGTGATGGTCACGGAAGTCGGCGCCGACGGCACGTTCGACGAAGCGAACGCCGTCGCGAACGGCACCGCCGGCGAGATCGCCACGCACACCACGCCGTTCGGCGACAAGACGCTGGCCATCGTGCAGCAGTCCGTCAACGGCTTCCTCACCTGGACCGACGTCGGCTTCCTGACGCCCACTTCCTTCACGCCCACCATCGAAGCCATGACCGCGTTCCAGCCGCATCTCGCGCGCCTCGGCAGCGGCTTCGTGATGATCTTCATCGCGCGCGGCGCAACGACCGACGAAGCGTTCATGCAGCGCTTCGACGAGTTCGGCCACGAAGACGGTCCCGTCACCCGCATCGCCTCCCTCGCCCTCCCCCTCGGCGTCGAAGCACTGGCCATCGGCACGAGCGCCAGCGATGCGGTCGCCGTTTCGGGCGGACGCGATGGCGTGGCGGTGGTGCGCATTCATCCCGACGGCACGGTGACGCCGCAAACCGGTCTCGCGGCGCGCACCGGCTTCCACACGCCGATGGACGTGATCGAGCGCGAAGATGGCTACGAAGTGCTGCGCACGTTCAAGACCACGCTGCTTCTGGCGCGCTTCATCGGCAACGAGCTGTTCTCCGAAAGCGACTTCACCACCAACGCCCGCGCCGCCCGCGGCCTCCGCCTCGGCAAGCGCACGCTGCTCGTCTTCGATTCGTTCAATGGACAATTCGCGCCGGCGATCTGGGGACAGTTCGACGGCACGTTCACGCCGTTCGCGATCTCGCGCGCCGCCGCGAATCAGCAGATGCCCGCACTCGCCTCGAACGGCAACAATGCGCTCGCGGTGTGGATCGAAAACCGCGCGCCCGGCAAAGATGCAGTGATGGCCACGCTGCTCGCGCGCGACGGCACGCCGATCGGCACTCCGATCACGATCGCCGAGGCGGAGCGTGTCGCGAAATCGCCCGCGGTGACGTGGGACGGCGCGAGCTACGTCATCGTCTGGCAGGAAACGCGAGGCACGAGCGAAGCCGTCGTCGCGCGCCGCCTCAGCGCGAACGGAACGTTGAGCGATCCGTTCGATCTCTCGCTGCACGCCAGCAACGACGCCGCGCCGCGCATCGCGTCGAGCGGCACGAACGCATTCGCAGTCTGGAGCGAAGCGACATCAGTGCACGCCGCGCTACTCACGAGCGGAGCCGTCATTCCTGTGACCGTGGAAGGACGCAGCGCGGCGGACGTGACGTGGGACGGTGAGGTCTATCGCGTCGTCGCGCAAACCACGAGCGGCCTCCGCGGCGCACGATTCACGCGCGAAGGCACGCCCCTCGGCGCCTTCGACATCAGCACTACGCCCGCGCAACGTCCTGCCATCGACGGCCAGCTCGTCGTCTACGAACGCGCTTCCGGCGTCTTCGGCTGGATCAACGGCCACGAGTTCGCGATTGCTGCCGGCGGCGCGAATCCGCGCGTGGCGTTCTATGGCGGCTCGTACCTCGTGACGTGGCAGCGCGGCAGCGACGTGTTTCTCGCGCGCGTCTACGCGAACGGCACCCTGTCGCCGCCCGTGCTCATCACGAACGGCACCACGCCTGTCGTGACGCGCGGCCTGCTCGGCTACGCGCGCATCACGCCGGAAGCGGCGTACGTGCAGCGCGTCTTCACGCGCAGCGTTGTGTGGCCGAAGAGTCACGCCGTGCGTCACTAGTTGCCGAATACAATCGCGCGCGCATGCGCCGACTGTCGTTTCTTCTCCTCGCGCTCCTCGCCTGTCCGCTCTTTGCCGATGAACCGCAGCAGCCTTTTGCGCCGAATCGCCGCGCCGGCGAAGGCGAAGGGCCGTTCCAGCGGCTGATCATTCGCGGCGCCACGATCATCGACGGCACCGGCGCGCCGCCCGTCGGACCGGTCGATCTCGTGATCGAAGGCAATCGCATCGCCGCGGTGCGGGTGGTCGGCTATCCGAAAGTTCCGATCGACGCGGAAGGACGCCCGAAGGACGCCACGCGCGAGATCGACGGCTCGCGCATGTACGTGCTGCCCGGCTTCATCGACATGCACGGCCACATCGGCGGCACCGATCAAGGCACGACCGCCGAATACGTCTTCAAGCTCTGGCTGGCGCACGGCATCACCACCGTTCGCGAACCTGGCTCCGGCAATGGCGCCGATTGGACGCTGCACGAGCGCGACCGCAGCGCGCGCAACGAGATCGTCGCGCCGCGCATCATTCCCTATCTCTTCACCGATCGCTCGATGTGGGACGGCGGCGCGATCGATTCGCCGGAAGCGGCGCGCAAGTTCGCGCAGTGGGTTTCGAAGCATGGCTTCGAAGGATTGAAAATCTTCGGCGCCGCCGATCGTGTGCTCGAGCCGGAAGTGATGGCCGCGCTTCTCGACGAAGCGAAGAAGCTCGGCCTCGGCAGCACCATCCATCTGTCGCAGATGGGCGTCGCCCGCCTGAACATCCTCGACGCCGCCCGCCTCGGCCTCCGCGGCATGGAGCATTGGTACGGCCTCCCGGAGTCGCTCTTCACCGATCGCCGCGTGCAGGACTTTCCGCTCGACTACAACTACGCCGACGAGCAGCATCGCTTCGGCCAGGCCGGCCGGCTGTGGAAGCAGGCCGCGCCTCCCGGCAGTGCGAAGTGGAACGCGGTGATGGACGAGCTGCTGAAGCTCGACTTCACACTCGATCCCACCTTCACGATTTACGAAGCGAGCCGCGATCTGATGCGCGCCACGCGCGCCGAATGGCACGACCGCTACACGCTCCCCTCGCTCTGGCAGTTCTACCAACCGAGCCGCAAGGCGCATGGCTCGTACTGGTTCGACTGGACGACGCGCGACGAGGTGGAGTGGAAGAACAACTACCGCCTCTGGATGGCGTTCGTGAACGAGTACAAAAACCGCGGCGGCCGCGTGACCACCGGCTCCGACTCCGGCTTCATCTACAAGCTTTACGGCTTCGATTACATCCGCGAGCTGGAGCTGCTGCAGGAGGCCGGCTTTCATCCGCTCGAAGTGATCCGCGCCGCCACGTTCAGCGGCGCCGAATCGCTCGCCGCAGCGAAAGGAAAGCGGCCCGAATTCGGCGCGATCAAAGCGGGCATGCTCGCCGATCTGGTGATGGTCGAGGAGAACCCGATCGCCAACCTAAAGGTGCTGTACGGCACCGGCACGATGCGCGTGAACGACACCACCGGCGCCGTCGAGCGCATCGGCGGCATCAAGTACGTGATGAAAGACGGGATTCTGTACGATGCGAAGCAGCTGCTCGCGGACG
>DASSMK010000170.1:0-10821 GCA_035688915.1 Thermoanaerobaculia bacterium | reverse complement strand
GGCGAGGGCGCCCGCCGCTCCAACATTCAGTGCGCCATCACTTCCGGCGCTTCTTCCCCGACGCCGCGCAGCACTTCGTCGATCGTGTCGCCGCCAAGGAGGAGCGCGAAGGACGAGCGCCAGATGCGGGTGAGCTCCTGCGCGGCCACGCGCACGAGCGGCACGCCGTTGCGCTCGATGAGGAACATGCCGGCCGCGGTGTGGCCGATGCGCTGCGCCGTCAGACCGTGCTCGCGCGCAAGCGCCAGCACGCGGTCGCGACCGGCCGCTGCACACGACACGACCGCGCGCGCCTGCGATTCGCTGAAGAGCAGCGAGACGGCGTCGAGCGCGTCGGCGTGTCCGGCCAGATCGACGTGGCAGCCGAAGCCGTCCATCGCGCATTCGGCCAGCGCGATGCCGAGGCCGCCGTTGGCGATGTCGTGCGCGCTGCGCAGCAGCTTCGCGCCGTGCAGCGCGAGCAGCAGATCGATGAGCTTCTTTTCGCGATCGAGGTCGACCCGCGGCGGCAAGGCCAGCGAATCGGGCGCGAAGCGCTGCTGCCATTCGCTGCCGCCCAATTCATCGCCCGTTTCGCCGATCACGATCACGTCGAGCTGCGCTTCGGGAAAGGCGAGGCCGCTGCCATCGCGATCGCTCTCCAACAGCCCGACCATCCCCACCGTCGGCGTCGGATAAATCGCCTTTCCCTCGGTCTCGTTGTAGAACGAAACGTTGCCGGAGACGACCGGCGTTTCGAGCGTGAGGCACGCATCGCTAATGCCGCGAATGCATTCCGCGAACTGCCACATGATCTCCGGCCGCTCCGGCGATCCGAAATTGAGGCAATCGGTGATCGCCACCGGCTTCGCGCCCGAGACGGCGATGTTGCGCGCCGCTTCGGCCACCGCCTGTTTGCCGCCTTCGTACGGATCGAGATAGCAATAGACGGGATTCACATCCGACGACATGGCCAGCGCGCGGCCGGTGTCTTTCACGCGCACGATCGCCGCGTCGCGCCTCTCCGGTCCCGCCACGGTGTTCGTGCGCACGGTGGAGTCGTACTGCTCGTAGATCCAATGTTTCGAGCAGAGATTCGGCGACGCGATCAATCGCAGCAGCGCGTCCGTCTGGTCGCCGTCTTCCGCGCGATCGCGCGAGAGCACCGGCTGCACTGCATCGAGGTACGCGCCGCGCGCAAGCGGCCGTTCGTACAGCGGTGCTTCCGTCGAAATCGGCTCGACCGGAATGGCCGCCACTTCCTCGCCGTGCCACATCAGGCGCACGAATCCGTCGTCCGTCACTTCGCCGACCACCGCCGCGTTGAGGTCCCACTTCTCGAACGTGCGCACCACTTCCTCTTCGCGGCCGCGCTGCGCGACGATGAGCATCCGCTCCTGCGATTCGCTGAGCATGATCTCGTACGGCGTCATGCCGCTCTCGCGCATCGGCACGCGATCGAGATGCATCCGCACGCCCGTTCCCGCGCGGCCCGCCATCTCAAACGACGACGACGTCAATCCCGCCGCGCCCATATCCTGAATGCCCACCACCGCGTCGGAATCCATGATCTCCAGACATGCTTCGAGCAGCAGCTTCTCGGTGAACGGATCGCCGACCTGCACGGTGGGTCGCTTCTCTTCCGACGCTTCGTCGAATTCGGCGGAGGCCATCGTCGCGCCGTGAATGCCATCGCGGCCGGTCTTCGAGCCGACGTAGATCACCGGATTGCCGACGCCGCTCGCGGTGCCTTTGAAAATCTTCTCCGCTTTGGTGACGCCGAGGGCGAAGACGTTGACGAGGATGTTGCCGTTGTAGGAGGGGTGGAATGAGGTTTCGCCGCCGATGGTGGGGATCCCGATGCAGTTGCCGTAACCGCTGATGCCGCGCACGACGCCGTCGACGAGGTACTTCATCTTCGGCGCGTTCAGCTCGCCGAAGCGCAGCGAATCGAGCGACGCGATCGGCCGCGCGCCCATGGTGAAGATGTCGCGCAGGATGCCGCCCACGCCGGTCGCCGCGCCCTGGTACGGCTCGATGTACGACGGGTGATTGTGCGACTCCATCTTGAACGCCGCCACCCAGCCGTCGCCGATGTCGATCACGCCCGCGTTCTCGCCTGGGCCCTGCACGACGCGCGGTCCGCTCGTCGGAAACTTGCGCAGGTGCACGCGCGATGATTTGTACGAGCAGTGCTCCGACCACATCACGGAGAAGATGCCGAGCTCCGTGTAATTCGGCGCGCGGCCAAGGATCTGTTCGATGTGCTGGTACTCGGCGGGCGTGATGCCGTGCGAGGCGATGAGCGCGGGCGTGATTTGCGGATCGGTGTGAGGCGCGTTCACGCCGCGGATTCTATGCGACGGTGATCTCGCGCGCGCCGTCGTCGCGGACGCGGATCGTCACCTCGACGTGCGACGGCTCGTACTCCTCGAACTCGCGCTTCGGCCATTCGATCAGCTTCACGCCGGGGCCGGAGAGCATTTCCGGGATGCCGATTTCAAACCATTCGCGCGGGCGGTCGGAGAGGCGGTAGCCGTCGATGTGAATGATCGGCGCGGCATTCGGGCGCGGATATTCGTGCACGATGGCGAATGACGGCGACGCCACTTCCTTCGGATCGGCGCCGAGCTCCGCGGCAATGGCGCGCGCGAGAAACGTCTTGCCCGCGCCGAGATCGCCGATGAGATGGACGACGGTGTCGGAGCCGAGCATCTGCGCGATCTCGCGGCCGGCCGCGGTCGTTTCGGATTCGGTGTGACAGAGGAAGTGACGCGTCATGCGGATGCGATTCTATGCGGCGGATTACGCAGGTGGAGCAGGCTGTTCCGATCTGATGTCGGTTGACACCCCTCCGTTGAGGCGGTACGTTTTGTGCGATCCGTCTGGAGCGACTTATGGCAGATACGACCAAAGAACGCGGGTTTACGAGCGGTTTGGCGATCGGCGCCGCGGTCGCAGGAGTGGGCGCAGTGGCCACCGGCGCGTACTTTACGTTCCGCTCTGCGGCTGCCGCCGCGGTCGAAGATCCGCCTCCGACGGAGCTGGAGAAGTTGGCCGAAGAAGCTCGCGAAGAGTTGCGTCACGCTCCCGACCCTGCCGCGCTCACGCGCCGCGCGTACATCGATCTACTGAAGACGTCGCACGATCGTGACACTGCCGCGAAGCTCCTCGGCCTCACGACCGAGGCTTTGGAGGAGCGACTGGAGCGCGGCGAGATCTACGGCGTCAAAGGTCGCGACGGTTGGCTCATTCCTGGTTTCCAGTTTGCCGCCGGGAAGCGACTCGTACCGAATCTCATGCGCGTGCTGCCAAGGATGCGCCGCGATCTGCACCCCCTCGAGGTGCAACATTGGCTGACGACTGCCAGCTCAGACTTCACGATCGATGGCCGCAAAGTCTCTCCCCTCGATTGGCTGATCGCCGGGCGCGATCCGGAACTGGTCGAGCGGCTCGCGTCGGCGCTGGGGAGCTGGCGCTGATTTGATTTCGGTGGCGGCGCTGCGATCGCAGCTCGCTGGCCAGTCGTGTGACACCTTCGCGCTGCCTGCCGGAAGCCTGCTCTGGCGGCTCTACTCAGCAGGCGGCCGCTTTCCCGTCGATTGGCGTCGGATGCGTGCGTGGGGACCGAACGATTCGTGCCGCTTCGATCATCACGAACCGCCGCCGCACGTACAGGCGAGAGAGATCTACTACGCCGCGGAACTTCCCGGTTGTGCGCTGGCTGAGGTATTCGGCGACGGAGGCATGATTCACACGAAGCGCGACGAGCCACGGCTTGCGCAATTCGCCACCTCCGTAGATCTCGTGCTGTGCGATCTCACGCAAACGTGGATTCACCGCGTTCGTGGCGATTACGACGACATCCTTTCCGCCGACCGGCAGTCGTCGCGCGCGTGGGCAGCCGCTATTTACGAGGAGTATCCGCACGTGCACGGTCTCTACTACCGCTCGACGTGGAATCACGAGTGGAAGAACGTCGCGCTGTTCGAACGTGCTGCGGGCGCGCTGCCGCTGCGGCCCGTCTCCGACGCCGCTCTTGCGGATGAAGCGGTCGAGGCGATCGTCAAGGCCACGGCGGCGCGGTACAACTGGAAGGTCGAGACGGCTTGATTCAGCGCACCTTCTGGATGGCTCTCG
Organism: Thermoanaerobaculia bacterium; assembly: GCA_035688915.1. Taxonomy (GTDB): domain Bacteria; phylum Acidobacteriota; class Thermoanaerobaculia; order Gp7-AA8; family Gp7-AA8; genus DASSMK01. Next base: position 6,702 of record DASSMK010000170.1, on the reverse strand, counting down.
GGATGCGGTCGGCCAGATCCATCGCCGCCAGGCCGGTGTCGCCGAATTCCTCCGCGAGGAGATCGCCGGCGAGTCCGTGCAGGTAGACCGCGGCGCAGGCGGCGTCGACGGGATCGGTGTCGCGCGCGAGGAGCGCGGCCACGATGCCGGAGAGCACGTCGCCCATGCCGCCGCTGGCCATGCCGGGGTTTCCCGTCGGATTCACATAAACGTGGCCATCGGGCTCGGCGACGAGCGTCTGGTGGCCTTTCAGCACGACCACGCAGTTGCATGCGCGCGCAGCATCGCGCGCAGCGGCGATGCGGTTCGCGTTGATCGTTTTCGTGTCGCTGCCGAGGATGCGCGCGAGCTCGCCGGGATGCGGCGTGATCACGCGCGGGAGATGGCGCGGGTTGAGCTCATTCGCGCGAACGGCGAAAGCGTTCAGTGCGGAGGCGTCGATGACGAGCGGCAGTTCGGTCTCCGCGATCATCGCGCGCACGTTCGCATACGAGGCTTCGTCGTCGGCGAGTCCCGGGCCGATCAGCGCGGCCGATTTGTTCGCCAGAAACGCGCGCACATCGCCGCCGGAGTCCGTCATCGATTCAATCGACGCCGCGTGCACGAGCCGCGCGGTTTCGGCATCGGTGAAGACGCTCACCAATCCCGCGCCGGTGCGAATCGCGCCGCGTGCGGCCAGCACCGCCGCACCGCTCCGTCCCGGCGAGCCCGCGATCACCGCCACGTGGCCGTACGTTCCTTTGTGCGTTTCGGCGAGGCGTGGCGCGACGTGCGGCTCCACATCCTTCGGCGTGATCATCGCCAGCCGCACGTCTTCTTCGTCGATCGCCGCTTCCGGAATGGAGATGTCCGCGACGATCACTTCGCCGCAGTACATCGCCGCCGGCGAGAACACATGACACACCTTCGGTGCCGCAAACGTCACCGTCACCTCGGCCTGCACGCACGGCTCGAACGGCTCGTGCGACGACGCATTCGCGCCGCTCGGCAGATCGATCGCCAGGATCGGGATGCGCAGCTCGGCCAGTCCGCGAATCAGTTCCGCGTGCATGCCGGCGGGCGCGCGATTGAGGCCGGTGCCGAACAGCGCGTCGACGAGGAGGTCCGCATCGGCGGCGTGCGCGAGCGCGGTCTCGACGTCACCTTCTTCGCGAATGTCGTAGATGGGGATGCCGAGGCGTTCGCAGATGGTGAGATTGGTTTGCGCGTCGCCGCGAATGGAAGCGCGATCACCGGCGATGAGCAGCACCGGCACCACGCCGCGATTTTCGAGATGGCGCGCCACGGCGAATCCGTCGCCGCCGTTCGCGCCGGTGCCGCAGATCAGCGCGACGCGCTCGGCGTCGCCGTAATGCTCGAAGATCGCGTCGACCACCGCCAGCGCAGCGTTTTCCATCAGCACGATGGAGGGGACGCCGAATCGCTCCGTGGTGCGGCGATCGATGTTGCGCATCTGCGCGGCGTCGAGGATTTTCATGGCAACGCGGAGTCTACTGCGGCGCGTGCCACGCGGTGCTCTGCAGATCGGCGGCGGTGTCGATGTCGCTTCGCTCCGGCAGCAGCGCCACGCTCGCTTTCGCGTTGGCAATCTTCTCCAGCGTCTTCGCGAGCACGGATGACGTGCCCCACTCGATGCCGCGGAAAATCTCCGCGTCGAAGGACATCGCGCGGCAGCCGAGGAGGTAGTAGCCGCCGTCGGTGGCGGGGCCGATGACCCATTCGGCGGAATCGAGCAGCGCGTACGCGTGATCGATCAGCTCGCGCGGCAGCGTCGGATCGTCGACCCCGATCACCACGATCTTGCGCGTGCGGTGGAAGAAGAAGCGCTCGGAGAAGGCCATCGACAGACGGTCGCCGAGGTCGTTGCCGGTCTGCATGGCGAGCGGGAGATCGCCGAAGGCGTTGCGCAGCGTCTCCGCGTTCGCGGATTCGGTGGGCGCCCAGAGCACCTCCACTTCGTGTGATTCGTCGGTGACGAGCGACGCCATCTCCAGCACGTCGCGCAGCATGGCGTTGTAGATGGCGAGCGCGCGGTCGTCGCCGACGTCGGCCGCGAGGCGCGTCTTCACCTTGCCGCGCTCGGGGAGGCGCGCAAAAACGAGCAGGCGGTTGGCGGGAGGAGCGACCGTCGGAAACACGCGGACGCGAGTATAAGGGGGCGGTGGTGATCGCTCTCCTCACCGATTTCGGCACGCGCGATCCGTACGTCGCGGCGATGAAGGGCGTGATCGCATCGCGCTGCGATGCGGCGGTGCACGACGTGACGCACGACATCGCGCCGTTCGATGTGTTCGGTGCGGCGTGGTTCCTGCGCGCGGTGGCGAGCTACTGGCCGCGCGGAACGATTTTCGTTTGCGTCGTCGATCCGGGCGTGGGCACGTCGCGGCAGATCGTGGCGCTCGAGCATGAGGGTCGCATCTTTGTCGCGCCGGACAACGGGCTGCTCACGTTTGCATCGATACCGTTGGAGCGGCGGGCGCCCTCGCCCGCCGAGTTCCACGCGACCGATTCGGCGGGCGAGGCGCCCGCCGCTCCAACGGTTTTCGCGGTGACGAACGACGCGTTTTTTCTGCCGCACGGCAGCGACACGTTTCATGGTCGCGATCGTTTTGCGCCGGTGGCCGCGGCCATCGCGAACGGCATACCGCTCGCGGAGCTCGGGCCGCCGATGCCGTCGCTCGTGCGCCTGCAATACGACTCGCCGCAGTACGGCGAGAGCGTCGTACGCGGCACAATCGTGGCGAGCGATCGCTTCGGCAATCTGATCACCGACGTCGAGCGCGCGCGCATCCCGTTTCCGCGTTTTCTGCTGCGCGCGCATGGCGTGGAAATCGAGCGGCTGGAGCGCACGTACGGCGGCGCGGCGCCGGGGCCGTTTCTGATCGTCGGCTCAACCGGCTGCATCGAAATCTCGGTAGCGAACGCGAGCGCGGCAGAGCGCTTGCAGCTGAGGCGGCTGGACCGCGTGGAGCTATGGCCGAACGACGCAGAATCTTCGTCTTTCTGATCGCCGCACTGCTGCTGCTCGCAGCGCTGCTGGGCGTCGTCACGTTCGTGCCGCTGCGGCGCGCGCGCGACGCATGGCGCACGGGGCGCGTCGGCGAATCGATCGAGATGGCGCAGAGCTGGTCGCGCTTCCAACTCTGGCCGCGCCAATACCACCAACTGCTGGCCGTGGCCTTTCTCTCGATCGGCCGCCGCGGCGACGCGGAGCCGCATCTCTCCGCGCTGCGCGGCGGGACGCAGTGGGTGTCGCTCTTCCCGAAGAGCGAAGTGGCGAACAAGCTGTTCGGCCGCTCGCGTTACGCGGAGTATCTCGATTACGACGCGTCGCTGCGCCCGCTGTTCGGCGACGACGATGATGCGCTCTACCGCGCGGCCGCGCAGCTCGCATTGAAGCGCGTCGACGAAGCGTCGGCGACGGCGAAGACGATCGATCGCGGCGACGTCGATCCGGCCAAGCTCGCGGCATTCGATGCCGCACTGGCCGCGCGAAGCTCCGGCATCTTTCCGGTAGTGGTCGACCGTCACGGCGCCCCGATCGCCGCGTACGTTTTCGCCAACGACGACATCGTCGCGCTGAACACCGATTTCGCGCCGCTCATCGAGCAGGAAGCGGGCGCGCTGACGTTCGAGCGCAGCATCGGCCATCGCGCCGGCGATCGCATCGAAACGACGCTCGACGCACGCACGCAGCACGCCGCGCTCGCCGCACTCGCCGGTTTTCGCGCGTCGCTCGTGGCCATCGATCCGCGTACGAACGAGATCCTGGCCATTGCCTCGAATCGCGCGCAAGGGCCGCTCGCCAATCTCGCGCTCGAACAGCAATACGAGCCCGGCTCGATCGTCAAAGTGCTCACGGGCATGACGGCGCTTTCGCGCGGCGTCGACGTGGCGAAGATGTTTCCGTACCACTGCAGCGGCTCGCTCGCCATCGACGGCCGCAGCTTCGGCGACTGGCTGCCGGACGGTCACGGCGATCTGCCCGATCTCGACGAAGCCCTCGCCGAGTCCTGCAACGTCGTCTTCGCCGACCTCGGCCTCCGCGCCGGTCGCGACGCATTGCGCGCCACGATGACGCGCGCCGGATTCGACGGCTCCGTCGATCTCGGCCTCTTCCGCGCGCCCCTTGGCCGCACCGTCGGCGACGTGTTCAACGACTTCGAGACGGGCTTCTACGCGATCGGCCTGGAACACGAAACGACCACGACGCTGCATGTGGCGATGCTGGCGTCGATGATGGCCAATCGCGGCGTGCTCACCACCCCGCGCCTTCTCACCGCCCGCCGCTCGATTCTCGGCGAAACCGTCGGCCGCCCGGCCGCGCAGACGAAAGTGGAAGTGGCGCCGCGTGCGGCCGCGCAGCGAATGGTGCAGGCGATGCAGGCCGTGGTCACGCGGCCGGAGGGGACCGGACGGCGGGCGCAGATCGACGGCTTGTCGCTGGCGCTGAAGACCGGAACGGCCGGCAAACGGGAGGATGGTTACCACGCGGTGATCCTCGCGTTTGCGCCGGTGGACAAGCCGGAGATCGCCATCGGAATCGTGGCGGAAGCGGCGGGGCCGGCGGAGTACGCGGGAGCGAAAATCGCGCGCGACTTCCTCGCTGCCTATAATTCGCAGTAATGCCGTCGCCGAAGGACCGCCGCCGCGCCGAGAGATTCCCCACCGCATCGATCCCGGTGCAGCTCTCGGACATCAACGGCGAGTTGATCGATCTGAGCCTGAGCGGCGCGGCGGTCATCCATCGCTCGCCGATCAAACCGGGCGCTGCGGCGACGCTCGTCTTCCCGAGCTACGGCGGCATTTACATCCCCTGTCAGGTGCTGCGCTCGATCGTGCAGGTGCGCCGTCACGAAGACGGCGACGAGTATGTGTTCCGCTCCGCGATTTCCTTCGCGCCGATGGCGCCGGAGCAGGAGCAGCCGCTGCGCGAGTTCCTGACCATTCAGATCGAGCGCTTGCGCGAAGTGCAACGCGCGGCCGCGGCAGCCTCCGCGTCTTAAACGCGGCCCACGTATTCGCTGAACACGCCCAGCTCCACGTTTCGCTTAGCTTCGGAAAAGCCCGCATGGCGCATGGTCTGTAGAATCACGTCAGGCCGCACGCAATCGCGCGTGGTGGCCCAGTAGTAGCGGAACAGCTGCGCGGCGCGCGCGCTGCGCGTGCGCACGCGCACGGCGAGCGGCACGAACGCGCCCATGTAGGCGCCGAGAAACGCGCGGCCGGCGCGCGAATCGGGCGAGGTGATCTCGAGGATCAGCAGCCGTCCGCCGGGACGGAGCACGCGGCGGCATTCGCGAAAGACCGTCGCCAGATCCGCAAAGTGCCGCAGCGCGAAACCGATCGTGATCATGTCGAACGATGCATCGCGAAAGGGGAGACGTTCGGCGGCGCTGCCGAGTTTGCGCAGCGGCACGCGCCCCGCGCGCAACATGCCGATCGACGCGTCGGCCGCGACGATGTTGCGCGTCATGCCGAGCGCCGCGCGTGCGACGACGCCGGTGCCGGTGGCGAGATCGAGCAGGCGATCATTGGCGGTGAGGCCGGCGCGCTTCAGCGCTTCGCGGCGATACCAGTGGCCCGAGCCGAACGACATGAAGCGGACGGTCCAGTCATACCACGGCGCGGTCTCGTCGAAGATGTCGCGGACGTAGCGCTCGCGCTTCTGCGCGTCGCCGTAAAAGTCGGTGAGCGGCGGATGCGGTGCTACCTGATTCATTTCGTTCCCATCTCCGCGAAGATCTCGTCGACGCGCCGTTGGTCGCCGCGCGCGTACGCATCATCGATGCGCTGCGCGTACACCGCGGCGTCTTCGTTGTAGTTCAAACCGCCGCCGCCTTTGGCGTTTTTCGATTGTTCCGCGCCGATCAGCGTTTTCACGAAGAGCACGCGATCGTCGTGCGACAGCGACTGCCACTTGGCGCGATCCATTTCGTTCGGCGATGCGCAGGCGAGGAACAACAGCAGTGTCATTCCGAGCGTAGCGAGGAACCTGCGCGGGCGGGTGGCTCGCCGCGTCAGCCACATGCCGCGCGCCGCCCGTCCACCCAGGTCCCGCGCTACGCTCGGGATGACAGGGATCAGCGCACCCACTTTGCCGGCTCTCTCCGCCACCGCTGCGCGATCGGCATCTGCCGTCCGCTGCCGAACGCTTTCGACGACACGCGGAGCGTCGGCGCGGCCTGGCGGCGTTTGAACTCGTTCGTGTCGACGAGCTTGAGGATGCGCTCGACGAGCGCGCGATCGAAGCCGGCGGCGGCGATCTGGTCGACCTCCTGCCACTCTTCGATGTAGAGCTTGAGGATCGCGTCGAGCACGTCGTACGGCGGCAGTGAATCCTGATCCGTTTGATTCGGCCGCAGCTCGGCGGAGGGCGGCTTGGTGATCGACGATTCGGGAATCACTGCGCGATCGCGATTCAGCCAGCGCGCCACGCGATAGACCATCGTCTTGTAGACGTCGCCGAGGAGCGCGAGTCCGCCGGCCATGTCGCCGTAGAGCGTGCAGTAGCCGACCGCCATCTCCGACTTGTTGCCGGTGGAGACCACCATCGCGCCGGTGCGGTTCGACCAGGCCATCAGGATGTTGCCGCGGATGCGCGCCTGCACGTTTTCGTTCGTCGTGTCACAGGTCTCTACGCCGAAGAGAGTGTTGAAGGCCCCCTCGTACGGCTGATAGATCGGCGAGATCGGAACGACG
>DASSMK010000169.1:0-2658 GCA_035688915.1 Thermoanaerobaculia bacterium | reverse complement strand
CGTCATTCATCGCGCGCGCATCGACCACATCCCACCACTCGCGCACTTCGCTCTCGATCTTCTCGCGCCACGAACGATCTTCCTTTCGCTGCAGCAGCGGCAGCAGCGCGCGCAGCGTCTCCGCGCTGTCGCCGGTGAGATTCACTTCCATCGGATAGCGCAGCGAGAGCATGCGTCCATCCAGATCGATCTGCACGCCGCGCGCTTTCCCCTCTTCCGGCAAAAACTCGGAGTACGGAAAATTCGAGCCGACCATTACCAGCGTGTCGCACTCGTTCATCAGATTCCAACTCGGCTTCGTCCCCACCAGACCGATCGCGCCGGTGACGAACGGCAGATCGTCCGGCACGATCTGCTTGCCGAGGAGCGCCTTCGCCAGTCCGGCGCCGAGACGGTCGCACACTTCGATCAACTCCTTCGCGGCGTTCGCGGCGCCGATCCCCGCCAGCACCGCCACCCGCTTGCCCGCGTTCAGCACATCCGCGGCGCGACGTAAATCTTCATCGCGCGGCAACACGCGCGGCGACGTCCAGCCCGTGCCGGTGTGAATGGTCGCGTGCTCGTGCGGCGGCTCCGCCGCAGGCTCTTCCTGCAGATCGTTCGGGATGATGATGCACGTGACGGTGCGCTCTGCGAGCGCGATGCGAAAGGCGCGATCGACGAGATGCCGCAGCTGCGCGGGAGCCATCGCCGTTTGCACGAATTCCGAGGCGACGTCTTTGAAGAGCGAGTGCAGATCGACTTCCTGCTGGAACGCGCCGCCCATCGCTGTGCGCGCCGACTGGCCGACGATCGCCACCACCGGCTGATGATCGAGCTTCGCGTCGTACAGCCCGTTCAGCAGATGAATCGCGCCCGGTCCTGACGTGGCCAGACAGACGCCCGGCTCGCCGGTGAACTTCGCGTGCGCGCAAGCCATGAACGCCGCCATCTCTTCGTGCCGCACCTGCACGAAATCGATCGCGTCGCTCTCCTCCGATGCGCGGTCGAGCGCGCCGAGAATGCCGTTGATGCCGTCGCCCGGATAACCGTAAATGCGCCGCACACCCCACGCGCGCAGCCGTTCGACGAGGAAGTCGCTGCAGTTCTGGCCCATCCTTCGACGCGACGCAAAACATCTGCCTCACGCGCCAGCGAGCACGAGCACAGCGGAATCACGCGTGCCCACGCAGCGTTTCGATGGCATCCCGTGAAAGTGCATCTCTTTCTGATCGCGGCCCTCTTTGCGGCCATGCCCGCGCTCGCGCAATCACGCGTCGCAGCCAATGCCTTTCCGCAGCCGGTGCCGCGCTATCTCGCCGAGATCATCAATGACGCGGCGCGCACGCACGGCGTCGACGCGAATCTGATCGCCGCGATGGCCTACAAGGAATCGCGCTTCAACACCAACGCCGTCTCGCGCCTCGGCGCCCAGGGCATCATGCAGCTCAAGCCGAAGACCGCCCGCTCCCTCGGCGTTCTCGATTCGTTCGACGCGCGCCAGAACATCTTCGGCGCGACCAAGTACCTGCGAAAGCTGCTCGACCGTTTCGGCGGCGACGTCGATCTCGCGCTGGCCGGCTACAACGCCGGGCCGGAGCGCGTGGCGAAAGAAGGTCCGAACGCCACGAAGGAAGCGACGGAGTACGTGGCGATGGTGAAGGCGTACTACGCGAGCGCGAGCCGCCAGCGATAGACTCGCGGGATGAATGACGATCCCCGCTATCCCGTCGGACGCTTCGATCGCCGCGACTCCCTGACCACTGACGAGCGCCGCGCCGCCATCGACACCATCGCTGCCGCGCCCGCACGCATGCGCGAAGCGGTGGCCGGATTGAGCGACGAACAGCTCGACACGCCGTATCGCGACGGCGGCTGGAGCGTGCGGCAGGTCGTGCATCACGTGCCGGACAGCCACATGAACGCGTTCTTCCGCACGAAGCTGGCGCTGACCGAGGAGAACCCGATCATCCGGCCGTACGACGAGGCGGCGTGGGCGGAGTTGTCGGACGTGCGCGACACACCGGTCGAAACGTCGCTCACGTTGCTGGAGGCGTTGCACGCACGATGGACGACGCTGCTGCGCGCGCTCGATGAATCCGATTTCGCGCGCACGCTGCAGCATCCGGAGCACAAGGGACCGATGACGCTCGACACGCTCGTCGGCATGTACGCGTGGCACAGCCTGCATCACGTGGCGCACGTGACGTCGCTTCGCGAGCGGATGAATTGGTAGACGCGACGCGAATCCGCACGCTCAGTGCGGACGATTTCGACGCGGTGCACCGCGCGTTCGTCGAAGCGTTCAGCGATTACGTGGTGCCGTTCGCGCCGTCGCGCGAGCAGCTCGGCGAGATGCTCACGCGCCGCGGCTACGTGCCTGAAGCATCAGTCGCGGCATTCGACGGCGATCGCATCGTCGCGTTCACGCTGAACGGTGTCGACGGCGAGCGCGCGTACGACAGCGGAACCGGCGTCGTGCCGTCGCATCGCCGCCAACGATTCGGCGAGCGCATCATGCAGGCGTCTTTCGACGTGCTGCGCGGCCGAGGTTGCCGCGAGTATCTGCTCGAAGTGATCGAGAGCAACGCTGCGGCGCACGCGCTGTACGTGAAGCTCGGCTTTCGCGAAACGCGCCGCTTCGATTGCTGGCGCTACAGCTGGAGCGGCGGGCACCCA
>DASSMK010000168.1:0-8593 GCA_035688915.1 Thermoanaerobaculia bacterium | reverse complement strand
GTCCGACAGCGATGCAACAAGCGGCCGGGCGGCCGCATTGCCGGGCGCGCAGTCTAGCAGACGGCGGCATGGACCGTGCTCAGGGACCGCTTGGCTCGGCATGGAACAACTCTCGTCGACAACAACGGCTGAAAGCGTTTTCCGCGCGGTCGTCGCGGACGCGCAGGAATTCATCATCATGCTGCTCGATGCCGACGGGCGGATCGAGTTCTGGAACGCCGCGGCCCGCAAGATCTTCGGCTACGAGCCGGAGGAGATCATCGGCCGCCCTTTCGCCGCGCTGTTCACTGCCGCCGATCGCGACCAGCACATTCCCGAAAAGGAGCTCGCGCAGGCCGCCGCCACCGGACGCGCCGACGACACGCGCTGGCACGCCTGTAAAAACGGCTCGCTCTTTTTCGCAGATGGCGTGACGAACTCCATCCGCGACGAGTCGGGCAAGGTCACCGGCTACTGCAAGTTCCAGCGCGACATCACGGAGCGTTATCGCACCGAGGCGCGCCTCGCGGCGCAGCTGGCACTGACGAATGTGCTCAGCCACGAGCAGCCTTTCGAAGCCGCCGCCCGCGGCATCATGCAGACCATCTGCGAGCATCTCGGCTGGGACATCGGCGGGCTGTGGCAAGTGTGCGACGACGGCATTCGCTGCGCCGACGTCTGGTACGCGCCGCACGTGAATCAGGCCGCGGCGCGCGAGTTGTGCGATCGGCAGGAACTGAAGCGCGGCGACGGCTTGCCGGGCACGGTCTGGCAGTCGGGCGAGGCGCTCTGGCTGCCGGACATTCGCGATCAGAAACGCTTTCCGCGCGCAGCGATTGCCGAGCGCGCCGGCATGCGCGCAGCGTTCGCGTTTCCGATCGTCGTGACGGGCCACGTGGCCGGCGTGATGGAGTTCTTCAGCACGCGCAATCGCGAGCCGGAGCAGGCGCTGCTTCCGATCATGTCGCTGATCGGATCGCAGATCGGCGAGTTTCTCGAGCGCCGCCGCACGCTGCAGGCGCTGCGCGAAAGCGAGCAGCGGTATCGCGTGGTGTCGGAGACGGCGCAGGATGCGATCTTCACGATCGATGAGAAGAGCACCGTCACCTTCTGCAATCGCGCGGTCGAGCGTGTGTTCGGCTACAGGGAGGACGAGTTGCTCGGCAAATCGCTCGACCTCGTCATCCCGGAGCGGTATCGCGAAGCGCACCGCCGCGGCCTGGAGCGCTTCATCCGCACGCACGAACGGCGCATCCCGTGGAACGGCGTGGAACTGCCCGGTCTGCGCAAGGATGGGACGGAGTTCCCGTGCGAGATTTCGTTCGGTACGTGGACGGTCGACGGCCGCGTGGTCTTCACCGGCTTCGCGCGCGACATCACCGAGCGGAAACGCGCGCGCGAGGAGCTGCAGCAGTCGCTCGCGCATGAGCAGCAGGCGCGCGCGGAAGCGGAGAGCGCACGCGCGCAGCTGGAACGCCGTGCCGAGGAAGAAGCGGCCTTTCGCCATCTCGCCAGCGCGCTGACCGGCGCCGTGGAGATGAGCGAAGTGCTGAACGAGATGACGAATCGCGCCACGCAGGTGACGCGCGCGGACGGCGTGTACGTCGAGCGGATCGTCTCGCACAACGGCCGCATGTTCGTCGAAGTGGTTGCCTCCGCCGGCCGTGGCGCACCGCCGCGCGGCCTGCGCGTCGCGTATCCCGGTTCGCTCACCGAAGAAATTCTGCGCGACCGGATGCCGGTCATCGTCGCGGACATGGGCGGCTTCGGCCGCAACATGGCGCCGTACCTCGCCGACACTTGCAACGACTGCGAAGTGCTGGTGACGCCACTGATTGCTGAAGAGGAATCGCTCGGCGCGCTGGTGCTGCTGAACAGCAAAGCGTCCGGCCGCCGTTTCCGCGATGCCGACGTCGTCCGCGTCCGCACCCTCGGCGATCTCACGTCGCTCGCATTGCGCCGCGTGCGCCTCCTCGAACAGGAGCGCGAAGCGAAAGAAAAAGCCGAAGCGGCGGTGCGCGTGCGCGACGAAACGCTCGGCATCGTCTCGCACGATCTGCGCAATCCGCTCACGAAAATCGCGCTGAGCGCCGATCTGCTCACCGATGCCACGCCGGAGGAGCAGCGCGATCTCATCAACACGATCCGCAGCGCGTCGCAGCAGATGCAGCGGCTCATTCAGGATCTGCTCGACGTGGCACGGCTCGAAGCGGGCCGCTTCTCGGTGAACAAGGTGATGCTCGATCCGGAGCCGCTCGTGCTGGAGGCGTGCGCCTCGAACGAGCCGATCGCCGCGCTGAAACGGCAGGTCGTGACGCCGCACGTGCAGTCGCCGCTGCCGCAGATTTGCGCCGATCGCGACCGCCTCGTGCAGGTGTTCGCGAATCTCATCGGCAACGCCATCAAGTTCACGCCGGAAGGCGGCACCATCTCCGTCGAAGCCAAATCGAACGGCGACACGGTGGAGTTCTGCGTGCGCGACAGCGGCCCCGGAATCCCCGAGGCCGACATTCGGAATGTGTTCCGCCCTTACTGGCAGGCCAAGAAGACCGCGCACATGGGCGCCGGCCTCGGCCTGGCCATCGTGCGCGGCATCGTCGAAGCGCACGGCGGAAAAGTGTGGGCGCAGAATGCTGCCGGCGGCGGCGCGGAGTTCCGCTTCACCATTCCGGTCGTCTAATCCTTCTCTTTGGCGATGGCGCCGACTCTCGCGTTTGTGGCGCGGAGGTAATCGGCAGGGGAGAGGATGAGCTGCGCGCCGCGCATGCCGGAGGAGATGGAGATGATGTCGAACAGCTCGATCGTTTCGTCGGCAAAGACGGGATAGGCCTTCTTCGCAGCGAGCGCCGTGACGCCGCCGCGGATGTAGCCGGTCAGCGGCTGCACTTCCTTCAGCGCGACGGTGTCGATCTTCTTGTCGCCGGTGAGTTGCGCGAGCGCTTTCAGATCGAGGTGCTGATCGCCGGGGATGACGGCGAAGCAGACGCCGTGCTTGTCGCCGCGCGCCACGAGCGTTTTGAAAACCTGCTCCGGCGGCAGACCGACTTTGCGCGCCACGCTTTCCGCGGCGAGATCGTCGGGATCGACTTCGTATTCGCGGATCTCGTAGGAGATGCCGAGGGAGTCGAGCTGGCGGGCGGCGTTGGTTTTCATGTGCGGATCCACTGCCGCTTGCGGTTGATGCGGTCAGTAGCGCCCCAACTGTATTTGTACTCCTCGGCACCGCGCAGGAAATCAAACGTCGTGTGCCCTTCGCGCTGCGCTTGCTCAACGGCGTGCGCGACGATCAGCGTGCCGGGGCTGATGCGGTCGAGATCGGGAGCGTAGCCGCCGAGGTAGTAGTAGGTGGTGGTGTGGTGGGCGAAGCCGTAGAAGATGGCGGCGATGCGCGTGTCGATGCGCATCGCGTACATGCGAAGCGTGCCGGAGTCGAGGAACGACGCGGCTACGGCGCGATGAAAATCTTGCGTCGTCGAATCGGCGAGCACGCCGGGAAGGCCGCGCAGTTTCCAGCGCGCGGCGTGCAGTGCGAAGAGTGCTTCCAGATATTCGTCGAGCGATGCGCGCGTCGCGGATTCGAATGAGACGTTGCCTTCGCGCGCGGCGAGACGGTGCAGATAGCGGAGCTTCTTGCGAAAGTGGGAGGAGCCGAGCTCGCCGCGCAGATCGAGCAGCGGACACGGTTCCTGATCTTCATCGATCGCGCTGTAGCCGTCGAGCGAAGCGGTGAGGATGGGGGAGTCGGGGCGCAGCGACTGCAGATCCCAAAGCATGCAATCGAAACCGGCCAGCGGCGCGGGATCGAAGTGGCCGAGGGCGTCGAGATAGTCGGAAATGCCGGTGCCGATGAGCATGCCGAGGCTCTCGCCGGAGTCTTCGTCGCGAAGGACGTATAGCGGGGTGAGGCCGGTGAGCGTGTCGTTGTCGCGAACGGCGACCGCGGCGACGTCACCGCCGCCGAAGCGATCCCACCAGTTCAGCAGCCACGCCGGTGATTGGAAGGGAGTGGCGCGCGGATCGCGGCGCCACAGCGCATCCCATTCCGTTTGCACGGCGCGCAATTCGTCGATGGAGCGGAGGAGGGTGGCGGGCACGGCGGGGGATTTTACCTGCGCGCCGCCCGCCCGCCGGCCGCCCCCCCAGGCTCAAAGGCTCACAGGCTCAAAGGCTCAAAGTGGAACCCACATCTCGCGCGTGCCCGCCACTAGGCAGGAGCAAAGCACGGCATCTTCGCGAGTGGCGATCTCGGGACGCGCTCGCTACTTTGAGCCTGTGAGACTGTGAGCCTTTGAGCCTGGGGAGTTGGTGGAGGCTCGGGCGTGCAAACCCATCGCTGGCCGCTGGCCGCTTCACGGGACAGGCGGAGGCGGTGCGCGCTGGCACCGCGTGCGTCGACGTCGGGACACTGCACGGCTACCGCGAGGCCATCACGCGATTACAATCCGCGCGTCAGGACGACGCACGCGATGCAGCTGGTTGATCTTTCGCACACCCTCGCACACGGAACCATCACCTATCCCGGCCTGCCCGCGCCGGTGATCACCGAGCATCTCAGCCGCGAAGCGTCCGCTTCGATCTACGCGCCCGGAACGACGTTCCAGATCGCCAAGATCGAGATGATCGCCAACACCGGCACGTACCTCGACGCGCCCAGCCATCGCCACGCCTCGGGCGCCGATCTCTCCGCGCTTTCGCTCGAGCAGTGCGCCAATCTCGACGGCGTGGTGATCGACGCCGGCGACGCGCGCAGTGTCGACGCCGATTTCTTCCGCGATGTGGAAGTGCGCGGCAAGGCGGTGCTCATCCGCACCGGCTGGTCGCGTCATTTCGGCACGCCCGCGTACGGCAACGGACATCCGTTCCTGACGCGCGACGGGGCGCAGCATCTCGCCTTCGCCGGCGCCGCCCTGGTGGGCATCGACTCGCTGAACATCGACGATACCGAAGACAAGGCCCGCCCCGCCCACACGCTGCTTCTCGGCGCGAACATTCCGGTGGTCGAACACCTCACCAATCTCGAAGAGCTGCCGCTGAAAGGCTTCCGCTTCTTCGCCGTGCCGCCGAAGTTCCGGAACGTGGGGACGTTCCCGGTACGCGCCTTCGCTCTCGTCTGCTAGCGCCTCGCGCGGAATCGCGCACTGCCGCGGCTCGTTACGCCGAATAACTTACTCGGTCCAAACGAGCTCATGAAAAGACTCTCTCTCTTTCTGCTCGCAGTTCTCTCTGCAGCTGCGGCCGGCGCGACGACCATCGTCATGCCCACCGACGCGCAGCTCATCGCCAAGTCGCCCGTCATCGTCTCCGGCGTCGTCACCTCGACGTATGCCGTCGACCGCGGCGGCATGATCTGGACCGAGACCACCGTCTCCGTCGATCGCATCCTCAAAGGCAGCGCCGCGCCGGTCATCACCGTGGCCACGCCCGGCGGCGAGATCGACGATCGCATCACGAAGATCTACGGCGCGCCCGAGTTCACGAACGGCGAGCACGTGCTGCTCTTCCTCGAAGCGCATGCGAACGAATACCGCGTGATGGATCTTTTCGTCGGCAAGCTCTCGCAAGGAGCGACCGCCGGCGGCGAGAGCCTCTGGCTGCGCGACGATCAGCACGCCGACGTGACGCTGCTCGACGCCGACTTTCACGCCGTGACCTCGCGCAACATGCAGCGCGACGCCGCTCGCTTCGAAACGTTTCTCGGCGCGCGCGTGCGCGGTGAAGCGGGCGTCCCGAACTATGGCGTGGAGAACCCGGTGCTCGTGAAGAACGCCGTCGAGCGCAACAACATCACCGCCAACTTCACGCTCATCGGCGATCCCACGGTCTACCGCTGGTTCCAGTTCGATCAGGGACGCGCGGCGCAGTGGTACAGCTGGGGCACGCAGCCGGGCTACACCGGCGGCGGCGTGACGGAGATCCAGACGGCCATGTCGTCGTGGACCTCGTACACGCAGGCCAAGATCCTCTACTCGTACGCGGGCAACGCCTCCGGCACGATGGGCGGACTCGATCGCGCGAACGGCATCAACGAAGTGCTGCTCAACGATCCCCTCGGCGAGATCTCCGGCACGTGGAATCGCAACGTGGGCGGCGTCGTCGGCCAGGGCGGTTTCAACGGCGTGGCGAACGGCGGCACCTGGACCGCACCTTTCGCCGCCGACAGCGCGCATCCCGCCGGACCGATCCGCGCGTACAGCATCACCGAAGGCAATCTCACCATTCAGGACGGCGTCTCCTCCGCGACGGGCCTCAGCAGCAATCGCCTCGCGGAAATCGTGGCGCACGAGTTCGGCCACACGCTGGGCTTCGGCCACAGCCCCGACAACTCCGCCCTCATGTACGCCACCGTCACCGGCCTCGGACCCGCGCTTCGCCCCGACGACCAACTCGCCGCGCGCTGGCTCTATCCGAACGGCACGCAGACGCCGCCGCCCACCGCGCCGGCTGCGCCTTCCGCGCTGACCGCCACGCCGAACGGCTCGTCGCTCGTCCTCAACTGGACCGACAACGCGAACAACGAAACGGGCCAGTCGGTCTGGCTGGCGAACAACACCGGCAGCTTCCAGAAGGTCACGGATGTCGCCGCGAACGTGCGCACCGCGACGCTGACCGGCCTCACCGCGAATACGTATCGCGCGTACGTCACGGCATTCAACACCGCCGGCACGTCGCCGCAATCGAATATCGCCACCGCCACGATCGGCTCGACATCGTCCTCGCTCGTCGCTGCGTTCAACGTTTCGGCGTCGACCGGAATCGTCAACACCACCACCTTCACGTTCAGCGACGCCTCGACCGGCGGCGTGACCGGCTGGCGCTGGACGTTCGGCGATGGCGGCATCTCCACCGCGCAGAATCCGTCGCACGTCTATACGACCGCGGCGACATTCACCGTCACGCTGACCGTCTCGCGCAGCACCGAGAGCGCGTCCACGACGCGACAGATCACGGTCACGAACGGCTCGCCGCAAACGCCGTCCGTCAACGCCGCCTTCTCGTTCGCTCCGACCACATCGCTTGCCGGCGACAGCGTCGCCTTCACCGATCAATCGACCGGCGCACCGACGCGCTGGACGTGGAACTTCGGCGATGGCAGCACATCCACGTCGCAGAATCCGACGCACGTCTTCGCCGCCTCCGGCACGTACGGCGTGACGCTCACCGCTGCGAATGCGACGACGGAGAGCAGCGTCACGCGCAACGTCACCGTCGCCGCGCGTCCCGAAACGTATCGCTCGCTCGTGCCGGTCACGGCGCAGACCGCAGGCGTCGGCGGCACGTCGTGGCGCACGGAGCTCTCGATCTTCAATCCGACCGGCGACACCACGGCGGTGACGTTCACGTTCGTGCCGGGTGCCGGCGGTTCGATCCGCACGCGCACGATGAGCTTCGGCCCGAAGGCGACGTCGACGATCGACAACGCGCTGCTGCAGCTCTTCGGCATCTCCAGCGGCTCCGGCGCGCTGGCCATCGAAGCGACGAGCAACGGCGTCGCGGCGCTGAAGGTGTCGAGCCGCACGTTCACCGGCGGCAACGGCGCCACTTACGGTCAGGCCGTTCCTGACGTGCATTCCGAAGATCTCGACCAGACGCTCTACCTCACCGGCATCGCCTCGAACGCGTCGTTCCGCACGAACGTCGGCCTCGTCAATCGCGGCAGCAACTCCGTCGCCGCCACACTCACTCTCTACGCCCCCGACGGCTCCCCCCTCGGCACCTCCACGCTCACGCTTCCCGCCAGCAACTTCCAGCAGGCGCCGCTCGCGTCGTTCTTCCCGAACGTGGCCGGTGGTTCTTATCCCGCGCTGTCGCTGAAGATCACCGCCGCTTCGGCCGGCGCCGTTAGCGCGTACGCATCGATCGTCGACAACATCACGCAGGATCCGGTCTACCTCGCCGCGATGCCGCAGATCGGCGGATCGAGCATGATCCTGCCAGCCGTCGGCCGCATCCCTGGCGCGAACGGCACGTACTGGCGCAGCGACGTGGCGTTCTACAACCCGACGCGCGACCGCATGGTCGTCAACGCGCGCTTCCTCAACGCGGGCGCCGACAATCGCAACGCTTCGGCGAAGAGCTTCGTCCTCAACGGCGGCGAAACCGCGCTCGTCTCCGACATCTTGAGCATGATGGGCCTGACGTCCGGCACTGGCGCGCTGGAGATCTTCTGGAACGGCAGCAGCGGTCCGGTGGTCTCGAGCCGCACGTACACCACCGTCGCCACGGGCGGCACGTACGGCCAGTCCATCGACGCCACCGCGAACTTTGCGTCCGACGTCTACGTTCCCGGCCTGCGCGGCGACGCGAGCTATCGCTCCAACGCCGGCTTCGTGAACGGCAGCACCGACACCATTCCGGTGACCGTGCGCCTGCTCGCCGCGACAGGGCAGGAGCTGGCGTCGACGACGCTTTCGCTCGCGCCGAAATCGCAGCTGCAGTATTCGATCAACGCGCTCTTCCCGAACGTCAACACCACCGCCGCCGGCGTCGTCACGCTGCACGCGCAAACCAGCGCGGGCGCGAAGCTGTTCGCCTACGGCTCGATGGTGGACAACGGCAGCGGCGATCCGGTCTTCTTCGCCGGAAGGTGATCGTTGGAGCGGCGGGCGCCCTCGCC
>DASSMK010000167.1:0-6356 GCA_035688915.1 Thermoanaerobaculia bacterium | reverse complement strand
GGCGAGGGCGCCCGCCGCTCCAACGTTCAATTTACGCCGGTACGTGCTCGTGCGACGCAGGCTGCGGCTCCGGCAGCGGATGCGATTCGCGTCCTGCGCGCTCCGTCGTCTTCTGCTCCGCCGCGCCGCGCTCGAGCAGCGCGATGGCCAGTACGTCTTCCACATGCTCGACGAAGTGGAACGACATGTCACGCTTGATCGGCTCCGGCACGTCCACCAGATCGCGCTCGTTCAGCTTCGGCAGGATCACCGTGTTCAGCTTCGCCGCGCGCGCTGCGAGCACCTTCTCCTTCACGCCGCCGATCGGCAGCACGTCGCCGCGCAGCGTGACCTCGCCGGTCATCGCGACGTTGCGCCGCACCGGTTTGCCGGTCAGTACGGAGATGATCGCCGTCGTGATCGTGATCCCGGCAGACGGTCCGTCTTTCGGAATCGCGCCGGCCGGCACGTGGATGTGAATGTCATGCGTTTCGAAGTAATCGGACGGGATGCCCTGCTCGTCGGCGTGCGCACGCGCATACGTGAGCGCCGCCTGCGCCGACTCCTTCATCACTTCGCCGAGCTGGCCGGTCAGTGAGAGCTTGCCTTTGCCGCGCACCGCCGTCGCTTCGATGAAGAGAATGTCGCCGCCGACCGCCGTCCACGCCAAGCCCGTGGCCACGCCGACCTGATCGCGCTCCAGCAGTTCCTCGGCGAAATGCTTCATGGGGCCGAGGTACTTGTCGACGTTGCTGTCGCTGATGCGGTACTGCTGCTCGGTCTTCCCTTCGGCCACCTGCACCGCGATCTTGCGGCAGATCGTGCCGATCTCGCGCTCCAGGTTGCGCAGGCCTGCTTCCTTCGTGTAGCCGGTGATGACCTTCGTGATCCCCGAGTCGGTCCAGACGACCGGCACTTCCTTGATCCCGTTCTCTTCCATCTGCTTCGGGATGATGTGCTGCTTGCAGATCATCAGCTTCTCTTCGTCCGTGTAGCCGGAGAGACGGATCACTTCCATGCGGTCGAGGAACGCCGGCTGGATCGTGTCGAGCACGTTCGCCGTCACGATGAACATGACGTTCGAAAGGTCGTACGGCACGCCGAGGTAGTGATCGCGGAAGGAGAAGTTCTGCTCCGGATCGAGCACTTCGAGCAGTGCGGACGACGGATCGCCGCGGTAATCGGCGCCGATCTTGTCGACCTCGTCGAGCATGAAGACGGGGTTCGACGTCTGCGCCTGATTGATGCCCTGCACGATGCGGCCGGGCAGCGCGCCGACGTAGGTGCGGCGATGGCCGCGGATTTCCGCTTCGTCGCGCACGCCGCCGAGGGAGATGCGCACGAACTTGCGATCGAGCGCGCGGGCGATCGAGCGGCCGAGGGAGGTCTTGCCGACGCCCGGAGGTCCGACGAAGCAGAGGATCGGCCCCTTCATCTTCGTGCCGCGCAGCTTGCGCACGGCGAGATATTCGAGGATGCGCTCTTTGATTTTTTCGAGATCGTAGTGGTCTTCGTCGAGGATCTGCCGCGCGCGGGCGAGGTCGTGATTGTCCGCGGATTGCACGCCCCACGGCAGGCCGGTCATCCAATCGAGATAGGTGCGGATGATGGACGTTTCGGCGGAATCAGGATGCGAGCGTTCGAGGCGTTTGATCTGCTTCTCGACTTCTTCGCGCGCTTCCTGCGGGATCGATTTCTCTTCGATCTTCTTCCGGTAGTTCTCGACTTCTTCCGCGAGCTCTTCGCCTTCGCCGAGCTCCGACTGAATCGCCTTGAGCTGCTGGCGCAGGAAGTACTCGCGCTGCGACTTGTTCATCTCGCCCTGCGCCGCGGACGAGATCTCCTGCTGCATGGTGAGCAGGTTGATCTCGCGCGTCAGGAGCTCGTTGACTTTCTTCAGCCGCTCGATCGGATCGATCGTTTCGAGAATGCCCTGCGCTTCTTCGAGCTTGAGGTCGAGGTTCGATGCAGCGAGATCGGTGAGGCGCGCCGGATCGTCGAGATTCGCCGCGATGACCATCACTTCGGGCGAGATGTTCTTGCCCAGCGAAACGGCGCGGTCGAGGTTCTGTTTGACCGCGCGGATCAATGCTTCGATTTCCAGGCCGCGGTCTTTCGTCACCGGCTCTTCAATGCGCGTGATCTTCGCTTTGAAGAACGGCGCGGTCTGAATGAAGTAATCGATGCGTGCGCGCGACAAACCCTGCACAAGGATGCGAATCCGCCCATCGGGCAGTTTCAGCATGCGCATGATGATGGCGACGGTACCGACGCGATAGAGATCCTCTTCGCCAGGATCTTCGTTTTGAAAGTCCTTCTGCGCCGTCAGCATGATGACGCGGTTCTCGGCGAGCGCCTGATCGACCGCGTTGATCGACTTCTCCCGCGACACCGACAGCGGCACGATGATGAACGGAAAAATCACCAGGTCCTTCAGCGGCAGAACCGGAAGGACGTCGGGTATTTTGATTGCCTCTTCTTTCGCGGTTTCGTTCGCGTCAGTCATTTAAACCTCTCGTTGATGACGGGGAGAGCCTCGGCGGCGTCCTGCTGCAATGGCTGTTCCCGCTTGGTCATCTCAATTTGTGCAGCTCTTTGACGAAAGCATCGACGTCTTCGAACCTCCGATACACGGAGGCAAATCTCACATAAGCCACGGGATCGAGGTCGCGCAGCCGGTCCATCACCATCGTGCCGAGGTCCTGCGAGGAGATCTCGCGCTCGCCGGATTCCTGCATCCGGCTTTCGATGGCATCGGCGATCCCGTCGAGTTGCGCTTGCGGTACGGGTCTTTTCCTACAGGCGATCTGCAGGCCGCGCATCAGCTTCTCGCGGTCGAACGGCTCGCGGCGCTCGTCGCGCTTCACGACCTGGAACGTCGGCACTTCGATCTTTTCGTAGCTCGTGAAGCGGCGTTCGCACGCCGTGCATTCACGGCGCCGGCGGATCACATCGCCCTCGCGGCTTTCGCGCGAGTCGACGACACGATCCTCCAGATTCGCGCAGAACGGGCAGCGCATGCGCGCCGTATATCACGAGTCGTTTCAGCGCGCAGTTCGGCCACGGCCCGCCGTCACGCGAAGAGGCGGTCGAGCTCGACCTTGATCACGCCGTAGCATTCGCACGCCGCTTCTTCGAGGCCGGGACGATCGGTGATCTCCACGAGGCCGCGGCTGTAGCGGATCAGGTTCGCGCTCTGCAGCTTCAGCGCGGCCTCAGTCACACCCGGCCGCCGCACACCCAGCATCGCGCTGAGGTACTCCTGCGTGATGTGAACTTCATCTGAGGCGATGCCGTCGGCGCTGGTGAGCAGCCAGCGGGCGAGACGCGCTTCCACGAGGTGCCGCCGGTTGCACGCAGCGGATTGCGAGGCGTTGATGAAGATGGTGTGGATGTAGCGATTGACGACGTCGTGCAATGCAGGCAGACGCTCATACGCGTCGCGAAACGCATCCGCGGCGATGCGAAAACCGTCGCCGGGCACTTGCACCACGGTCTGCATCGGCGTGGCGACAGCGCCGAGAATCACCGGCACGCCGACGAATCCTTCGCGACCCACGCATCCCGATTCCACCGTCGCGCCGTCTTCGAACACCGTCACCAGCGAGGCCAGAGCCGTGGTGGGGAAGTAGACGAATTGAATGGGCTCGTGCGGAAGGATGAGCGCCATCGAGAAGGGCAGCTCGATGGCCTGCAGATGCCGCTCGAGCTCCGCCCGCTCATGCTTCGGCAGGTGGGCCAGCATCCGGTGATCGCCCGCGCTCGTCTGTTTGCGTGTCATGCAAAATCCTGACGGCGCAATCTAGCGCAAAAACCATGCGCAGAATGCAGCAGCAGCGCTATTCGGCCTTCGTCACTTCGCGCCATTTCAAGCCTTCGCGCGCGAAAAGCGCCAGTCCCGTCACGAGCACTGGCAGCGTGCCGATGATGTGAAACAACACGGCCACGGCCACAGAGGCGTCCACGTCGAATTGATAGAAGCGCGTGAGCACGAGTTGACACGCTTTATGGAACCCGCCCACGCCGCCCGGCGTGGGAATGGCCAATCCCACAGTGGTCACGCCGGTCACGAGAAAACTCGAATCAAATGGCAGCGGGCGATGCAGCGCGAGTGTCGCGAACCAGAACTGCGCGGTGAGGCAGAACCAGACGGCCACAGTGCAGAGGATCACTTTCACCAGTGCGCGCGGATGTCGCGTGATGGCCAGTGTCTCCGCAAACGTATCGAAGAAATGCATCCACCCTTCGCGAAAGCGCAGCGGCAGCAGGCGGCCGAGGCCTTCGTGCATGCGGCGGATGAAGCCGCGGAAGAACCACAATCCGAGAATGAAGAACCAAAGCACGGCCAAGATGACGGCGGAGGCGATGGCGCCTGCACGCACGATGTAGAACGCCTTCGCCGCGACCGGATCGTGCGAGAACTCGTTCCAGCGGCGCACTGAAAAATAGATGAACAGCAGAAGGATGCTGGTCAGATCGAGGATGCGTTCGGTGAGGACTGTGCCGAGGGCGCCGGTGAAACGGTGTTCGGTACGGCGGGCCAGGAGGGCGGGACGCGCGATGTCCGCGGCGCGAATCGGCAGAATCGTGGAGAGCATGTAGCCGACCGTGTTCGCGAAAAACGTCGCATAGAACGGCGGCGGATTGTCGGCGTCGAGAATGGTCCGCCACCGCACAGTGCGGAAGACGAGCGCGCCGAAATTGATGATCAGACCGACGACGACCCAGCTCCAGTTTGCACCGGACAAGAGGCGCCCGACGTCGCGCAGATTCGCATTCTTCAGGAACAGCCAGAGAAAAAAGACCGTGAGAGCCACGACTGCCGTGACTTGTAGAATGCGTTTCAAGCGGCGCGAGTTGTACCACGACTGAGGCGCGCTCCCGCTCGCGCAGCAGCTCAGTACGCGATGTTGAAGATCTACACGAATTCCGTTTTCACCCGCCACGACACCGGCGTCGGCCATCCGGAACGCGCGCCGCGCATCGATGCCGCACTGGAAGGCGTCGCTCGCGCGGGATTGCGCGAGAGCATCCTGCGCGACGTGGAGATGCATCCCGACACCGAGCGCATCATCGCGAAAGTGCATTCGCGCGACTACGAGCGCGAGCTCGATGACGCGTGCCGCGCCGGCTACCGCCTCTTTCATTCGATCGACAATCCGATCTCCTCTGCCACGTTCTCCGCGGCGCGCGCGGCGGTCGCGGCGTCATTGACGGCGATCGACGACATCTGGCGCGGCGGCGCGTCGAAACGCGGCTTCGTCATTGCGCGTCCGCCGGGACATCACGCGGAGAAGGTTTCGGCGATGGGCTTCTGCTTCTTCAACACCATCGCCTGCGCCGGCGAATGGCTGCGCGAGCAGCCGGGCATCGAGCGCGTCTTCATCTTCGATTTCGACGTGCATCACGGCAACGGCACGCAGCATCTCTTCGAAGAACGTGACGACGTCTACTACGCGTCGATCCATCGCTATCCGTTCTATCCAGGCACGGGCGCCGCGGCCGAAATCGGCAGCGGCAAGGGACGCGGCTTCACGAAGAATTTCCCGCTCGACGGCGGCGTGGGCGACGCGGCGTATCTGCGCACCATCGAATCGCAGCTGGTGAAGATCATCGACGACTACAAGCCGAACGCGATCCTTCTCTCCGCCGGTTTCGACGCGCACGAACGCGACCCCCTCGGCGGCATGAACGTGACCGAGCGAGCCTTCGGCGAGATCACGCAGCGCATCGTGGAATGCGCGGACCGCTGGTGCGATGGCCGCGTCTTTTCACTGCTCGAAGGCGGCTACGATCTGGAAGCGTTATCGGCGAGCGTTGCGGAACATGTGCACGCTCTGAACGCGAACAGCGCAGAATAGCGGCATGCCGTTCGAGACGACCACGCCTCCGCCGCCTCCGCCGCCTCCGTTCCATGCACCGCCTGCACCGCCAGCCGAGCCGCCGCCGCGTCGTCGCAGCAACGTCTGGACGTGGCTGGCCTGCGGTTGCGGCGCGGCGCTACTGATTTTCCTGGTCGTCATCGCGGTGATCGTGGGAGGAGTGTTCACCGCGCTGCGCTCGACGACGCCGTATCGCGACGCCGTCTCGCGCGCACAGAACGATCCGCGTGTCATCGAAGCTCTCGGCGCGCCGGTGAAGTCGAGCTGGCTCACCACCGGCTCCATCAACACGAAAGACAACGTCGGCGATGTGGACATGAACATCAGCATGGCCGGCTCGAAGAAAAAAGGCACCGTGCACGTGGTGGGGCACAAAGAGAATGACCGGTGGGAGTACCGCTCCATGACCATGACGCCGGACGGCGGCTCGCCGATCGATCTGCTGCAGTCGCCGGCTTCGTCTTCGCCGTAACCGTTGGAGCGGCGGGGGCCCCC
>DASSMK010000166.1:0-4189 GCA_035688915.1 Thermoanaerobaculia bacterium | reverse complement strand
GGGCGCCCGCCGCTCCAACACTTACTCCTCGACCGCTACCTTCTTGTTCGAATCGAACCACACGTACAAACAGAGCGCGAGGAACAGCACGATCGACACGACCTGCGAGATCGTGTCGTTGTCGTAGAACGGCGTCTTGATCAGGTCTTCGCGGTACCAGCTGCCGAGACGGAGCGAGGCGCCGAGAACGCCGCCGAGGGCGCCGCCGGCCATGAGGCCTGAGGCGATGATCACGCCGCGCTCGCGCATCGAGCGGCCCTGCGCGCCGCCGACGCGCTCCGATTTTCTCGTCACCAGGTACGACAGGAATCCGCCCACCAGCGCAGGCGTGTTCAGTTCGAGCGGGAGGTACATGCCGAGCGCGAAGATCAGCGCGGGGGCGCCGAGCATCTCCATCGACAGCGCGATCATCGCGCCCGCGCCGAACAGCGCGTACGCGATCGGCTGCCGGCTCATGAAGCCCTGCACGAGCGCCTGCATGATCGACGCTTGCGGCGCCACGAGCACGGCGCGCATGTCGCCGGGCGCCGCTTCGCCGAACTGGTACACGCGCGCGAGCATGACGATGGTCAAGCCCGCTGCGATCGACGCCGCGATGACGCCGAGAAACTTCACGCGCTCCTGCGTCGCCGGCGTGGAGCCCAGCCAGTAACCCGTCTTGAGATCCGTGATCGTCTGACCCGAAACTGACAGCGCCGTGCACACCATGCCCGCGATCGACATGACGAAGAACATGCCCGTCGTCCCGGAGAGCCCGAACTGCAGCAGCACGACCGACGAAATGATGATCGTCAGCATCGTCATGCCCGACACCGGATTGCGCGCCGTTGTGGCGATCGCATTCGCTGCGACCGACGTGAAGAAGAACGAGAACAAGAGCGTCAGCAGCAGGCCGACGACGAGCACCACCGCGGTCGGCTTGAGCGATCCGAAGAAGATGGCCACAAGGATCGCGCCGACGATGACGCCGAGGAGAATGGTCATCACGTTGATGTCGCGATCGGTGCGCTCGCCGTGCGTCTCACCTCCGCGAAACGCTTTCGCCGCGACGCTGAACGAACCGGTGATCACGCGCAGCGATTTGATGATGCCGAAGATGCCCGCCGTCGCGATCGCGCCGACGCCGATGTACCGCACGTAGCTGCGGAAGATCTGCACCGCTTCCATGTCCACGATCGGCACAGTGGCCGGATACACCGGACCGGGGACGTGGCGGCCGACGAAGTAGACCAGCGGCACGAGCACGAAGTTCGCGACGATGCCACCCGCGACGAGAATCATCGACGAGCGCAATCCCATGACGTAGCCGAGGCCGAGGATGAAGGCCTGCGCATCGAAACGAACGACGACCTTGGCGCGATCCGCGAGGTCGCGCATGGTCGGGATGAAGCGGAAGTCGACGTACTCCTTCCACACCTGAAATGTCGTGAGAAAAAAGTCGTAGATGCCGGAGATGGCGGTGGCCTGCAGCAGCAGCTTGGCCTGCGAGCCGCCCTTCTCCCCCGTCACCAGCACCTCGGTGATCGCCGTCGCTTCGGGATACGGCAGACGGCCGTGCATCTCGCGCACGAAGTAGCGCCGCAGCGGAATGAGGAACATCACGCCGAGACAACCGCCGGCCACGCAGATGAAGATCGTCTGCACCGGATGCGGATTGAGCTTGAGCGAATAGAGCGCGGGCAGCGTGAAGATCGCGCCCGCGACGACCGCACCGGCCGCCCCGCCGATGGAAGTCATGATCACGTTTTCGAGAACCGTGGAGCGGCGGCGATAGACGCGCGCCAGTCCGATGGCGAGGATCGCGATCGGAATCGCCGCTTCCATGACCTGACCGACCTTGAGACCGGAGTAGGCCGAGGCGACGGTGAAAATCACGCAGAGGAGAAGCCCCCACGCCACCGAGCGAAACGTTGCCTCCGGCGGCGCCTGATCGGCGGGCACCATCGGCTGGTAAAGCTCACCTTCGTTCAGCGGAACGTACGCGTTCTCGGGAAGCGATTTGCTTTCGACGGCTTCCATCTCATCTCCGTGACGGCGAATTTTGGACGCGCGAATAGTCTCACAGGAGCCGCGCGCCGGCCGCTACTTCACGATCTGATCGATCGTCCGATACGACACCGAGTGGTACATCGGCCGCGCTTTCGTGTAGATCCCGCGCGCGCGCTCCATCCCCTCCGGCGTTTCCGCGAGCTTCTGGTAGAGCGGCTTGAGGAACTTGCGACGGCCCTGGCGCAGAAGGAACTTCTCCAGCGCGTCGTACGCCGGCTCGTATTTGTGCTCGATGGCGTTCATCAGCCACTCGTGGAGGATCTCGGAGTTGCCGCCTTGCGTGAAATGAAACGCCGCGTCGAGCTGCGCCATCTGCTCGCGCGACAGCGTCTTCGGCAGGTGCCGCAGGAAGTGAATCCATTCATGCGTCGACCAGTTCTGCGTCGCCAGCTGCGACGCCGGTGCGCCGCCTTCGAACGCCTGCACCTGCGCTTCCACTTTCGTGAACGCATCGCTCGTGATCTTCGACGCGTTGTCCGGAATGCCCGGCGTGTAGATCCACTGTTCGAGACCGATGCGCTCTTCGCTGCCTTCGAACTTCGCGAGCAGCTTTTCGCGCAGCTCCTTCACGAACGCGTCGGTCGTCATCGACTGGAAGCGATGCTCGTCAAAGTACGCGCGCAGGAACTTGTCGAACGCTTCGCGGCCGACCGTCTCTTCGATCAGGCGCAGCAAAAAGTAGCCCTTCTCGTACGGCAGCTTCGTCGCCGCTTCGTCCGGATCGCGGTCAGTAAGATCGCCGAACAGATGCGTGTCACGCGACGGCAGCTCGGCGACCGTCGCTTCGAGATCCTGCATGCCGAGCAGCGCGAGCATCTCCGAATATTCGCGTCCCGCGACCGCTTCCATGATGCGGCGCTCGAAGTACACGGTGAAGCCTTCGTTCAGCCAGAAGTCGTTCCACGTCGCGTTCGTGACGAGATTGCCCGACCACGAATGCGCGAGCTCGTGCGCCACGAGATTCACCAGCGAGCGATCGCCCGCGAGAATGGTCGGCGTCGCGAACGTGAGCCGCGGATTCTCCATCCCGCCGAACGGGAAGCTCGGCGGCAGCACGAGCACGTCGTACTGGCCCCACGCGTACGGACCATAAATCGCTTCCGCCGCGTCGATCATCTGCTGCGTATCCGCGAGCTCGTACGCCGACGCTTCGATCATCGGCTTTTCCGCATACACGCCGCAGTTGCGTCCGAGTTTGCGGAACGCGAGATCGCCCACCGCCAGCGCGAGCAGATACGACGGAATCGGCTGCGGCATCTTGAACTGATACACGCCATCCGCATTCGCCTCGGTCGGATTCTCCGCGCTCATCACGGCCATGAGGCCCTTCGGCACGCGGATCGTCGCTTCGTACGTGATGCGCACGCCCGGCGAGTCCTGACACGGAACCCAAGTGCGCGCGAGGATGGCCTGCGACTGCGTGAAGAGAAACGGATGCTGCCCGCCCGCGGTCTGCGGCGGCGCAAGCCACTGCACCGCGGCTGCATCGGGCGCCGAGGAGTACGCGATTTTCACCGAGGAGGTGTTGTCCTGGAGCTGGATGGTGAGCGGACGTCCGAGGAACTGCTTTTCGTCGCCGAGGGCAAACTGCGCGTCGGAGCCGTCGTCGAGTGTGACGCGGTCGATGGTCAGGCCGTTCGAATCGAGCACCAGCTCGCGCGCGCCCGCTTTCTTTTCGATCTGCAAAGTGGCCGTGCCGCTGAGCCGCTGCGCGTCAAAATCGACGGCCAGATCGAGCGTGATGTGCTTCACCACCGCTTCATCGGGGCGGCTGAATGAATGGATATCCTGCATGCGTTTTCTCCCGGCCGCGTAGCATATGCGAATGGGTTGCGATCACAAGGGCGGTCCGGAACTGATCGAAATGGCCGAGGCGCATCTGCGCGCCGCGGGCACCGGCGAGAGCGAGTGGCCGGGCCGGAAGTTCCGCTGGAGCGAGAACCTCGACGCCGGCATGTGGGCCTCCGTGATCGTGGAAGTGGAGCGCCGCGGCGATCAATGGATCGTGACGCGCCTCGATCGCCGGAAAGAACCGGTGGAAGAAACGGGATTCGCCGCGCTGTAGCAGCAACCTGCTCTGAACATTGGAGCGGCGGGCGCCCTCGCCCGCCGATTCGTCGCGAGAGCCCGGCGGGCGGGG
>DASSMK010000165.1:0-4814 GCA_035688915.1 Thermoanaerobaculia bacterium | reverse complement strand
GGAGGCAATCAACCAATGTCCGCAACCGAAACCAGCACGCTCGCCAAGCAATACGGCCTTCGCGAGACGCGCGAGTACAGCAATTACATCGACGGCAAGTGGGTGAAATCGAAGTCGGGCCAGATCTTCGAGAATCGCAATCCGGCCGATCAGGACGATCTCGTCGGCACGTTCCAGGACTCCACCGCGGATGACCTGAACGCCGCCGTCGAAGCCGCGCAGCGCGCGTACGATTCGTGGCGCCTGACGCCGGCGCCGAAGCGCGCGGAATTCCTCTATCGCGTCGGCGACATCCTGAAGCGCGACAAGGACAAGATCGCGCGCGAGATGACGCGCGAGATGGGCAAGGTCTTCGACGAAACGAAGGGTGACGTGCAGGAAGCGATCGACATGGCTTTCCTCGCCGCCGGCGAAGGACGCCGCCTGTTCGGCGTGACCACCCCCTCCGAGCTTCACAACAAGTTCAACATGGCCGTCCGCATGCCCCTCGGCGTCGCCGGCCTCATCACGCCGTGGAACTTCCCGATCGCCATTCCGGCATGGAAGGGCATGGCGGCGCTGGTGTGCGGCAACACGGTGGTCATCAAACCGGCGTCGCTCACGCCGCTCTCCGTGGTCATGCTGACCGAGGCGTTCGAAGAAGCGGGCCTGCCGAAGGGCGTTTGGAACATGGTCACGGGCGGCGGACGCGAAATCGGCGATCCGATGACGCGCCACGAGAGCATTCGCGTGATCTCGTTCACCGGCTCGACGGAAGTGGGGCGCGACATTTCGATGGCGTGCGCGCCGTCGTTCAAGCACGTCCATCTCGAGATGGGCGGCAAGAACGTAATCATGGTGATGGACGACGCGGACGTCGATCTCGCGGTCGACGGCGCGCTGTGGGGCGCCTTCGGCACGACCGGCCAGCGTTGCACGGCCGCGTCGCGCATCGTGGTGCATGACAAGGTGTACGACCAGTTCGTCGAGAAGCTGGCCGGCCGCGCGAAATCGCTGAAGGTCGGCAACGGTCTCGATCCGAAAGTGCAGATGGGGCCGAGCGTTTCGGCGTCGCAGAAGAAGACGGTCGAGACGTACGTGCAGATCGGCAAGGACGAAGGCGCGAAGGTCGTCGCGGGCGGCAACGCGCTGAACGACGGCGAGTACGCGAAGGGCTTCTTCCACGAGCCGACCGTGTTCGCGGAAGTGACGCGCGACATGCGCATCGCGCAGGAAGAGATCTTCGGACCGGTGACCGCAGTGATTCGCTGCAAGTCGCTCGAAGACGCGATCTCGATCGGCAACGGCGTGCGCTACGGCCTGTCGTCCTCGATCTACACGCGCGACGTGAACAAGGCGTTCACCGCGATGCGCGACATGTACACGGGCATCTTCTACGTCAATGCGCCGACGATCGGTGCCGAGGTGCATCTGCCGTTCGGCGGCGTGAAGGAGACGGGGAACGGACATCGCGAAGCAGGCGTGGCCGGCATCGACGTCTTCACCGAATGGAAGTCGATCTATATCGATTACAGCGGCGCACTGCAGCGCGCGCAGATCGATACGGAGTAAGTCATCGTGAGAAAGGTGATCGGAGCTCTGCTGATGTGCGCGGCCATGACGGTTTCGGCGTCGGGACAGAACGCCGATGACACGACGCGGCTCATCGACTACACGCTCGCCAATTCGCGCGCGTACGATCACCTTTCTTATCTGACCGACAGCATCGGCGCGCGCCTTTCGGGATCGAAGGGCGCCGCGCTCGCCGTGGCGTGGGCCACGAAGCAGTTTCGTTCGTGGGGCATCGACGTGCGCAATGAGCGCGTGATGGTGCCGCACTGGGTGCGCGGCGAAGAGCGCGGCTTGCTCGTCTCGCACAACAACCAGCGGCTGGTCCTCACGACGATCGGCGGCAGCGTGGCCACGCCCGCCAGCGGCATCACCGCGGACGTGATCGAAGTGAAGTCGTTCGACGAGCTGGCCACGCTCGGCCGCGCGAAGATCGCGGGCAAGATCGTCTACTTTCACAATCCGATGAACATGGAGCTCGTCGAGAGCGGCCGTGCGTTCGAGGCGTACAGCGATGCTGTGGCGTACCGCGGTGTCGGCGCGAGCCGTGCGGCGGAGTACGGCGCAATCGCGACGGTGATCATGTCGGTCGGCACGGCCTCGCTGCGCACGCCGCACACCGGAAGCCTGCGCTACGACGAGAAGCAGCCGAAGATTCCGGCAGCGGCGCTGTCGATCGAAGATGCGCAGCTCGTGCATCGTCTGCTGTCGCGCGGCGAGAAGGTGCGCATGCATCTCGTGCTGACGCCGAAGACGCTGCCGGACGTCGAATCGGCGAACGTGATCGCGGAAATCAAAGGAACAGAGCACCCCGAAGAAATCGTGCTCGTTGGCGGTCACCTCGACTCCTGGGACCTCGGCACCGGCGCCATCGACAACGGCTCCGGCGTGTCGATGGTGATGGAAACGTTCCGCGTGCTGAAGGAGCTCGGCCTGAAGCCGAAGCGCACCATCCGCGGCGTGCTGTTCATGAACGAAGAGAACGGTCTGCGCGGCGGCAAGGCGTATTTCGAAAATGCGTCGAAGCGCGAGGAGATCTCGAAGCACGTCGCGGCGATCGAAACGGATGCCGGCGCGGCGCGGCCGACCGGATTTACCACCACGCTGCACGGTGATTCGCTGGCGTCGCTGGAAGCGCGCGCGCAGGTGTTGAATCGCATCGCACCGATGAAGTTCGAAAGCTCGCGGCATACCGGCGCGGATACGTCGCCGCTCACCGACGCGGGCGTGGCCGGCTTCGGTCTGTCTCCGGACGGACGCCATTACTTCGACTATCACCACACGCCGGCCGACACGCTGGACAAGGTGAACCCGAAGGAGCTCGCGCAGGACACGGCGGCCGTGGCCGGCCTGACGTGGATTCTCGCGAATCAGTGAGCTGATGCCGCATCTCGTGACGCTGGCCGCCGCTCGCGAAACCGCCGGCATCGCGGTGCGGACGAACAACGCGCGCGAACAGGCCAGTGGCGGCGCGGGCATCGGCAGCGCGTGGCAGCAGTTCTACGCGCGCGATCTTCTCGCCACCCTCGCCGCGAAGCCGCTGCCCCTCGGCGTTTACACCGATTATGAAAGCGACGCCGCGGGTGAGTACACGCTCGTCGCGGCCGTCGAACCGCGGCATGACGCGGCAATGCCTGCCGATCTGCGGCGCGTGACGATTCCCGCCGGCGCGTATCTTGTGTTCGAAGGCAGCGGTGAGATGCCGCGCGTCGTGATGGACACGTGGGGCGAAGTGTGGCGCTACTTCGCGCAGCCCGGCGGTGAGTATCGCCGCGCGTACGCCACCGATTTCGAAGAGTACGTGGCCGGCGATGCAGTGCGCATCTACATCGGCGTCGTTCGCGCGAACTAGAGCCGCGCGCCGATGCCGACGCGCAGCGCGCGCTCGTTGCTGAAGAGATCGACCCCTTCCAGCTTCACGAACGGCGAGTACTTTGTGTGCAAGCCGAACGTGAATGCCGCATCGCCTGCCGTGTGGCCGGCGCGTTTGCGCGCGAGCAGCGAGACGTTGACGTCGTAGTCGAGAATCGGCGGATCGACCATCAGCCAGATGTTGCCGGTCGCGGCATGCGCGAACGTGGCGGCGCCGCCGAGGGTGAGGAAGAGGTAGCGGATGTCGCCGTCGAGCATGAGCGAGTTCTCGCCGTCGGTGCGGAAGCCGGTGGCGCGCGCGTAACCGCCGGAGCCGAGCTGGCGTGCGTAGGAGAGGAACGTCTCGTCGCGATTCCAACCCGCGGCGATGCGCTGCACGCCGTTGCCGCGCGGATCGAACACGGCGCCCGCGTGGCGCAGTCCGGCTTGCACGATGAAGCGATCGGTGATCGTCCAGCGATCCTGCACTTCGAACTTTTCGTGCGTGCGCGCGGTGAACGACAGCTCGTGATTCGGAAGGTATCCATAAGCCGCGAATGCGCGCGTTTCGGTTCCAACAGTGGCGGTGGCGGCGAAACGTTCGCGCGCGTGGAGCCACGTTGCGCCGATGTCGTCGTCGCTGTGATTGCTCGCGAAGAGGAACGCGCTGACGGTGTCGCGCGCGGTGGGGCTGGCGGTGGCGTGGGCAACGGCGGTGCGCATGTCGTCGTCATTCACGCCGATCGCGCCGAAGAGCCAGAGGCGATCCTGCATCGGCGCGCCGCTGGCGGTGAGCTCGCCGACGGTGGTGTCGTCATCGCGCGTCGCGCGGATTGTGCCGTGCGGCTCGTTCGTGCCGTCGCGCGTGATGAGCAGGATGGAATCGCGCGCGATCGACACTTCACGCAGCGCGTCGAGCGGCACCTGCGCGAATGGCAATCGCGGCAGCGGCAGATTCTGCAGCTCTTCGCTGCCGATCGAGCGGATGATCTGCGGCCGTTCCAGCACCGTACGCGTGATCGCGGTTTCGGTGACCGCTTCGCCTTCTTCGCTGACGGCCAGGTCCGCGCTGACGCGCGTTTGCTCGCGCGCACGCAGCTCCGCGCGTTTGGTGATGGTCTGGTAGCCCTCGCGCTCGAATGAGATGTCGTACGTGCCGGGAGGGAGTGCGGGAAGCCAGTACGCGCCGTTCGCGGCGGTCTTCGTGACGCGCGGCTTCTGCAGCACTTCGGATTGCGCCGTGACGGTGACGTCCGGCAGCCCTTTGCCGCCGCTCGTGGCGCGTCCACCGAGAAACGAGACGGGTGCGAAAGCGAAGGCGTTCGTGGCGAAAAGCGCGATGCAGAAGAAGAGTCGCCGCACGGCCAAAACTGTAGTGCAAACGGCGCGCAGGCGTTGGAGCGGCGGGCGCCCTC
>DASSMK010000164.1:0-22365 GCA_035688915.1 Thermoanaerobaculia bacterium | reverse complement strand
GAGGGCGCCCGCCGCTCCAACGTTTTCTCTTACTTGCGCAGCCGCTTCAACGCGCGGCGCGCTTCGTTGGCCTGCCGCGGACAGACGCAGCGATCCGCCCACACCTTCTCGTAAAGTGCGATGGCCGCATCGACATCGCCGTCGTCTGCATGCCGCGCTGCTTCATCGAGCAGCAACTCCGCGTTCGCTTCGCGCGCATCGAGCGCCTCGCGCACGATCGACTCCACTTCGTGCGTCCGCAACTCGCCATCCTCGCGATCGACGCGCGCCAGCTCGTGCCCCTCTTCATCCGCGAGTAGCGCGCCCGGCAGCGCTTGGTCTTCGTTGGAAGCGACCTTGTGAATGCGCTCCGCGTCATCGAGCCGGATGACCTGCATGGCCACGCACTGCGTCGACGCGGTCATCAGCACGTGCGACGTCAGGAGCTCGGAGCGCCGCAGCTCATCGCGCGACGCGGGAATCCAGTACAGCACCAGCGCGGATCGCGGCGCATCTTCCTCAGGCTGCAGAATCTTCCACGGCACGAAGGAGACGTAGCTGTCGCCGGCCGGCAACGCCTCGGCGCCGGCAATCGCGATCGCGAACACGGCGAAAATCCGCGCGCACCACGGCTGCATCGAGCACCACCCTGAGAAAGGACGCGGCGATTATACGTCCGCGTAAGAAATGCGTTCGCCCGGCCCGCGGCGCCCGTTAGAATCCGGGGCTCAACCCGGTCCACCTCTGGAATGAGCAGCGTGCGCGAGACCCTCGGCCATTACGAAGTCCTCAGTCCCATCGGCGCGGGCGGCATGGGCGAGGTATTCGTCGCGCGCGATCCGTCGCTCGGCCGCCGCGTGGCGATCAAAATCCTGCCGACGCGAATGGTCGCCGATCGCGACACGCTCTCCCGTTTCACACAGGAAGCGCGCTCCGCGTCGGCGCTGAATCACCCGAATATCGTGACCATCCACGAAGTCGGCGCCGAAAACGGCACGCCGTACATCGTGATGGAACTGATCGACGGCCGCGACCTGCGCACCATCGTGCGGGAAGGCCAGCTGCCGACGCGCAAGCTGCTCGAGATCGCCACGCAGATCGCGGAAGGCCTCGCCGCCGCGCACGAGCGCGGCATCATCCATCGTGACCTCAAGCCCGAGAACATCATGGTCACGCGCGACGGCTTCGTGAAGATCCTCGACTTCGGCCTGGCCAAAGTGATGACGCCGGCCGCGGACGATCAGGACACGACGCAGATGCTCGAGATGCCGGGTACGAACCCCGGCACGATCCTCGGCACCGTCGGCTACATGTCGCCCGAGCAAGCCACCGGCAAACGCCTCGACTTTCGCAGCGACCAATTCGCCCTCGGCGCCATCCTCTACGAGCTCGCGACGTGCCGCGAAGCGTTCGAAGGCGACACCGCGATCGACACGCTCGCCGCGATCCTGCACAAAACACCGGATCCGATTCCCAAGTACAACCAGCGCGTCCCGCCTCAACTCTGCGAGCTGACTTCGCGCCTCCTGGAAAAGGATCCCGAAGATCGCTACGCATCGACGCGCGATCTCGCGCGCGAACTGAAAGCGCTGCGCGACCGCGTGACCGCGGAAGAAAGCGGCTTTCATACATCGTCGCCGCTCTACCCGCCGCCCCCGCAACCGAAGCGCACAGCGTTCGCGATCGCCGGTGCCGCCGGCCTCGCACTCTTCCTGGCAGGCACGATCTGGGTGGCGCGCGAACGCGTCGACGCGCCGCCCACGACGACGGCAGCGCCGGTGCAAAACGCGGCGGCGGATAAAAAATATCTGGCGGTGCTGCGGTTCAAGGATTTGACGGGAGATCCGAATGGCGAACTGGTGGTCGACGGATTCGTCGAAACGCTGCGCGGACGCCTGTCGCGTTTCTCGAACGTGCAGGTGATGCAGCCGCCGAAAACCGAGCCGGCGCCCAACACCGCGCTGCCGAAGCTCGCGAACGAGCTCGGCGCAAATCTCATTTTGACGGGCTCCATGCAGCGCGTCGGCGAGCGCGTGCGCGTCAGCTACACACTCTTCGACGCCGCACACAATCGCCAGGAGCTCGGTGACGTGGTGGACGGCTCGATGGACGATCTCTTCTCAATGCAGGATCGCGTCGCGGAGAACATCTCCTCCGGCCTGCAACTCGGCCTGCCGACGCTGAAGACGCCGCCGCCCGATGCCGGCGCCTCCCAGCGTCAGTACCTCGAAGCCCTCGGCCTCCTGCGCCGCAACGACAACGAAGCCTCCGTCGATCGCGCCATCAGCCTCCTCTCGCAACTGGCAACCACCGGCCGCTCCGCCACGATCGACGCCGCCCTCGGCAAGGCCTACCTCTACAAGTTCCAGCAGACCCGCGACACCAAGTGGGCAAACCTCGCCACCGAAGCGTCGCAGCGCGCCCTCTCCAGCGACTTCCAAAACCCCGAAGTGCACGTAACCCTCGGCTACGTGCGCCGCGCGTCAGGCAAATTCGACGAGTCGGTGACGGAGTTCAAACGCGCACTGGCGGAACAGCCGAATAACGTCGAGGCGATTTTGGGATTGGCGTTCACGTACGAGTCGATGGGCAATGCCAAAGAAGCAGAAGCCGCATACAAGCACGCCATCGACCTGCAGCCGCAATACTGGCGCGGCTACAACGAGCTCGGCGCGTTCTACTTCGCACAAGGCCGCATTGCCGACGCCGCGCCGATGTTCCAGCGCATCATCGCGCTCGTCCCTGACAATGCGTGGGGCTACATCAATCTCGGCGCTGCCTATCAGCAGATGGGCCGCTACGATCAGGCAGTGCGGATGTTCTCCGAGTCCATCGCGCGCAAGCCGACGCCGTTCGCCTATTCGAATCTCGGCACCTGTATGTACTTTCTCGGACGCTATCGCGAAGCGGCAAACGCGTTCGAGGAAGCGACCACTCTTTCGCCGAAAGACAACCTGCTCTGGGCGAATCTCGGCGACGCGTATCGTTGGATCCCGGGAGCGCGCGAGCAGTCGACGGTTGCGTATCGACGCGCAATCGATCTCACGGAAGAGCGGCTGCGCGTCAATCCGAAAGACGCCGCTTCGATTGGTGTTCTCGCGGCATGCCTGGCGAAGATCGGCGAGCTCGATCGCGCCGATGGCGAGATCAAGCGCGCCATTGCGCTCGATCAGAGCAGCGTCTCACTCATGTACAAAGCAGCCGTCATCGCGAATCTCAGATCGGACCCCGACGGCGCGATGCGCTGGCTCGCTACCGCATTGCAGCGCGGTTACGCGCGCTCGGAGGTTGAGCGCGATCCGGAGCTCGCAAACTTGCGCGGCAAGCCCGCGTATCAACAGTTGCTGAAGAACTCCGTTACAATCGGCAGCACGCGCTAAACGCGGCGTGGGTCCAATAGCGTTCAAACAATTCGAGAGGTGGCAATGGCGGACAAAGACGTCACGATTACGGTATCCGGCCGTACGATCTCTGCATCTCCATCCAGTGTGCAGGTCAAGCAGAATTCCGAAAAAGTGAAGTGGTCCCTGACCGGCGATGATTCGATCACCGGCGCCGGTATCGACTTCGACAATCAGCCCGGTTGGGATGTGACGCTGAAGAAGACCGGAAGCACCTGGAGCGGCACGTCCAAAGAGTTCCCGGACATGGGCACGTTCAAGTACAACATCACGGTCGACTTTGGCGGCTCGCAGGAAATTCTCGATCCGGACATCATCGTCGTTCGTGGCC
Organism: Thermoanaerobaculia bacterium; assembly: GCA_035688915.1. Taxonomy (GTDB): domain Bacteria; phylum Acidobacteriota; class Thermoanaerobaculia; order Gp7-AA8; family Gp7-AA8; genus DASSMK01. Next base: position 18,654 of record DASSMK010000164.1, on the reverse strand, counting down.
CCTGATCCGGTCGTTTCAGCCTGAACGGCCGAGGCGGGCATCAAACTTGACTGAGTCCATGCCGGAGGAACGGGCATGGACCAGTCATCCCACCGCGATCGCAGCGGCTTGCTCACTGCGCTGGGCGTGGTGCAGATTCTTGTTGGACTTGGCTGCGGCGTGCTGCTGCTTGGCGTGATTGCCAGCGATTCGCTCGCGACGCGCAGCGGCGGTGCACCGCTCTCGCAACGCGCCGTTGCTTCCACCATCTTCGTGCTTGGCATGGCGGCGTTTCATTTCGTGACGGTCGGTGTCGGGTCGATGCGTGCGCGGCGGTGGGCTCGCGCGCTGAGCGTCGTCGTGAGCGCGCTGTGGCTTGCGGGCGGCACGGTGGCCACCATTGCCACGGTCACGATCGTGCCGCGTGTCGCGCCGGATCGGCCGCTCGTCGCCACCGCCGCGGGGATGTTCGTCGCGCTGATCGTCTTATCGCTCGCGCTGCTCTTCCTTTATGCGCGACCGGACGTGCGCGCCACGTGCGAGCATCGCGATCGTGCGCGTTGGACGGATCGCGTGCCGCTGCCGGTGCTCGCGCTTTCGCTCATTCTCGCTTTCGCGGCGGCGTCGCTGCTGGTCAGCCTTTCCGATCCTGTCGTGCCGCTCTTCGGCACGGTCGTCTCCGGAGCTCCCGCTGCGCTGTCGCTCCTCGCGCTGGCGATCCTATGCGCGGTTCTCGCGGTCGGCGTTTATCGATTGAAGACCGGCGCGTGGCTGGCGGTGGTGCTGCTGCAGATCATCGGCAGCATCGTGGCCGGCGTGACGATGGCGCGAACGTCGGGCGGGCTCGCTCGCGACGCAGTGGTGTGGACGCTGCTCGCCGGCAGCTGGCTCCTCTACCTCGGCTTCCTGCTGTCGCTGCGCAGGTACTTTGCGGGCGGCCGGAGCAGCCGCCCGCAGGTCATCGAAGCTACTTGATGTTTTCCGGGAACATCTGCACTTTGCTGTGCGCCCGGAGCTCGCTCGTGAGACGCGACACATTCGCCATCACGTCGCCCGCTTTCTGCGCGGTGAGGAACTCGCGGATGCCCGACTTCACATCTTCGAAGTTCTCGTAGCCGGACGGCTCGCGGTCTTCGACGAAGATGATGTGATAGCCGAACTGCGAGTGGACGATCCCACTCATCATGCCGGGCTTGATGTTGAACGCCGCTTCCGCGAAATCAGCATCGAGCTGATCGCGCGTGACCCATCCGAGGTCGCCTCCTGCTTCGGCAGAGCCATCTTCGGAGTAGCGGCGAGCCGCGTCGGCGAAACGCGCCAGGAAGATCTTCTTCGCGTTCTCGTCGCCGGGCTGCATGATCCGATACGGGAAGAGCTCCGCGGCGATGGTCTGGATCTGCTGCTTCGCTTCGACGTCGGTCTTCGGGGCCGGACCGTTGTTGCGCGGCGCGACGACGATGTGCCGCACCTTCACACGCTCCGGCGTCTTGAACTGCTCCATGTTCGATTCGTAGAACTTCTTGACGTCAGCGTCGCTGATCAGATTGCCCGCGACGACGTCGCGAACGTAGCGATCGAAGATCGCGGATTCGCGCGCCGCTTCGGCTTCCGCCTGCACTTCCGGACGCTTGTCGAAGCCGCTCTTGATCGCTTCCTGCAGGATGAGGCGCTTCTTGACGTAGTTGTCGAGGAAGGCCTTCTTGCCGCCGGTCTTCTGATACTGCGTGCGCATCTGTGCGCCCGCGTGCTCCCAGAGCTGGTCGAGCTTTGTCTGCGTGATCGTTTCGCCGTTGACTACCGCGACGATCTTGTCCGCGGATTCGGCCGGCGCCGGCGCGGCGGCCGGCTGCTGCGCCACGGCCGGGAGCGCAAAGACGAACGCCGCGGCCGCAAGTGTGAATCGGTTCATGAGTCCTCCGAGCGTGTGACGTGGAAGGGCGCGAGAGGTTTTGCGCCGGGCGTGGGCAACAGGCTCTGCGCGGAACGGATTCCACAGGCTGTAGCGGCGCTCCATCTACGCTCTGTGGAAAAGAGCAGTTTCGTGCGGCCGGCGTGCTCGGCGCGTACTCTCGTTCTGCGGAAATGCTGCGGAGCGAAAGCTGATGCAATGCGGACGAGCGTTGCCGCAGAATGCGCCGTCCTAAATCATGTCCGTTGCCCAACTCGACGTCGCCCTCGACCGTCCGCTGCCGCAGAGTCCCGACGCGGAACGCGCAGTGCTCGGTTCCATCCTGATTAATAATCACGCTTTTTATCGCGTGATCGGCACGATAAATACTGACGATTTCTTTAAGGATGCGCATCGCACCATCTTCGGGATGATGCGCGCGCTGGCCGAACAGAGCCGCGACATCGACCTCCTCACGCTGAAGGAAGAGCTGGCGAAACACGCGCAGCTCGATCAGGTCGGCGGCTCCGCGTTCATCTCCTCGCTCATCGACGGCGTGCCCGACATCGCCAACGTGGAGCGCTACGCCGCGATCGTCAAAGAAAAGTCGATGCTGCGCCGCCTGATCGTGATGGGCAACTCCGTCATGCGCGCCGCACTCGACGCGCCGTCGGAGCCGAACGACGTACTGACGCTCGCGGAAAAAACGCTCTACGAGATCGCCGAAGGCTCGAGCGACAAAGGCTTCGTCAGCCTCGATCGCATCACACGCGCGAACATCGCCGCGATCGAGCAGATCCACAGCGCCGGCAAACTGATCACCGGCATCCCCACCGGCTACGACCGCTTCAACGAAATGACGTCCGGCTTCCAGGCGCAGGATCTGATCATCCTCGCCGCGCGCCCTTCCATGGGCAAGACGTCGTTCATGATGAACATCGCCGAAGCGCTCGCGCTGCCCGGCAAAGACGGCAAGCCGCGCAACGGCGACCGGCTGCACACCGTCGGCGTCTTCTCGCTCGAAATGTCGAAAGAGCAGATCGGGCTGCGCATCCTCTCTTCCGAGTCCGGCGTTTCGAATCATCTGATCCGCAGCGGCATGCTGAGCGAGCGCAATTGGCGCGATCTTGCCGAAGCGTCAGCGCGGTTGTCGAAGGGGAAGATTTACGTCGACGACACGCCCGGCATCGATCCGCTGGAAATGCGCGCGAAAGCGCGGCGACTGAAGATGGAAGTCGGCCTGGACATGATCATGGTCGACTACCTGCAGCTCATGGCCGTGAAGGGAAAGATCGAATCGCGGCAGCAGGAAGTCTCACAAATCTCGCGCGGCCTGAAAGCGATCGCCAAAGAATTGAACGTGCCGCTGCTCTCGCTCTCGCAGCTCTCGCGTCGTTCCGAGCAGCGCACCGGCGATCACCGGCCGCAGCTCTCCGACCTTCGCGAATCGGGCGCCATCGAGCAGGACGCCGACATCGTGCTCTTCATCTACCGCGACGAGGTCTACAACAAAGACACGGAAGAAAAAGGCATCGCGGACATCATCATCGCCAAGCAGCGCAACGGTCCGATCGGCGACTTCAAGCTCGTCTTCCGCAACGACATCACGAAGTTCTTCAACTACGAGCCGCAGCCGGATTACTTGCCGGCGGAGTAGCTCGACGTCGTCGGTTTGCCGAGGGAGCGCCAGAGGCGGGCGGCGAGCATTTCGGCGTCGCGGCGGTCGCGAAAACCCTTCGCCACCGTGCGCGGCCGTCCGGTGTGCAGCCGCGCTTCGAGGTCGTAGAACGCGCGGCCGTTCATCGTCATCCCGACGCGCGGCGCGAACGTTTCGATCTCGTTCGCGGCGACGCTGTCGTCGTGGCCGAGGAAGAACCAGGAGCGGCGCCAGGAGAGGGTGGCGCGATCGACCTGCAGCGCCGAGCGGCCGATCAGAAAATCGATCGCCAGCACGAGCACGAGGATGCCCATCAGGCCGAAGATCGCGCCGAAGAGAAGGAACGGCACATTGCGCGGCACGAACGCGATCGCGCCGGAGATGCCGAACCAGACCACAAGAAACAGCGCGAAGCCGAACCACTCACCCGCTTTGCGACGCGGCTCGATGACGATCTCCTCGCGGCCGTTTACGAAGCGCGTAGTGATGCCCGACTCCGGCGTCGGCAGCCACGCGATGAGCGGCGCGGATTGGGGCGACCACTCCTCGACCGTTTCGCCGCCCGTCGCTTCATCCACACGAAACACCGGCAACTCGAACATCGCGTCGTAATCGACGCCGGTCACTTCCGCGTTGACGGTCAGCCGCCACAGCACACTCTCACGCGGCTTCGATGTGTCGCACGGCTCGCCTTTGCGCGGCAGCTGAAACGTGAACGGGATGCGCACGCCGACAGGACTCGGCGCCACCGCTCCGGCCGAAATCGTCTGCGTTTCCTGCCAAAGCACATCCTCGCGCGTGGACGTGCTCTTGCCGGAGCCGGTGACGACGCGGCGGATGTTCGACAGCGTCACGCGATAGCCTTCCGCCGGACGATCCGCCATGCGCGCGGTCACTTCGCCGCGGAAAGGCCGGCCCAGCGCCAGCGGCACGCGGTCGATCGAGCAAAGCGAGACGCCGTATTTGTGGCGGCGCAGCGAGTAGTACGCGGCCGTGAGCAGGATGGCGACGCCGGCTAGCGGAAAGAGTGCGAAGAGGAGGAGCAGCGGCTGGCGCGGCCCGCGCGCGAGGATGCTGTACGACATCGGCAGCGACATCGCCAGCCACAGCAGACCGAACACCCACAGGCAGCCGGTAGCGACGCGCGCCGACTCGCGCACCTGGCGCTCCGCCCAATCGCGCCGCCAGAGCCACGGCTCGTTCGGATGTTGTTTGCGCAGCGCAGCGCTGTCCCGCAGTGCGGCAAGCGCCTCGACGACGGACATGGCATCATCGTACGAGATTGGGTGCTGCCATGAAACGAACGATGCTCGCGATTTGGCTGCTCGCTGCCGCGATGACCGCGCGCGCGAACGTCCTGCACATCACGCTCGATGACGTGATCCATCCGGTGACCGAGGAGTACATCGGCCGCGCGCTGACGGCGGCGAAAGAGCAGCACGCCGACGTCGCGGTCATCGAGCTGCGCACGCCCGGCGGACTGGAAACATCGATGCGCGGCATCGTCGAAAAAATCGTCACCTCGCCCGTTCCGGTCATCGTCTACGTCGCGCCGAGCGGCGCACGCGCGGCGTCCGCCGGCTTCTTCATCCTCGAAGCGGCGGACATCGCTGCGATGGCACCGGGCACGAACACCGGCGCCGCGCATCCCGTGCTGATGTCCGGCGACAAGATGGACGACGTGCTGAAGATGAAGCTGCAGAACGATTCGGCGGCGTTCATCCGCTCGATCGCGCAGCGCCGCGGCCGCAATGTGAAAGTGGCGGAGAGCGCGGTACGCGAAGCGAAATCGTTCACCGAAGACGAAGCGCTTTCGCAGAAAGTCATCGACGTCATCGCGCCGGACATCCGTTCGCTGCTGAAGTGGGCGGACGGCCGCAGCATCAAACGCTTCAACGGCACGTCCACGACGCTGCACGTGCTGAACAAGCCGATCGTCGAATACGAGATGACGCCGAAGCAGAAGCTGCTGTCGTGGATCATGGATCCGAACGTGGCGTTCATCCTCTTCGCCATCGGCATGCTCGCGGTGTGGGCCGAGTTCAATCATCCCGGCGCGATCCTGCCCGGCGTGGTCGGTCTCATCGCGATCCTGCTCGCCGTCTTCGCGCTCAACCTGCTGCCGACGCGTTTCGCTTCGTTCGCGCTGATCATCGCGGCCTTCGCGCTCTTCGCACTCGAAGCCAAGTACACCTCCTACGGCGTCCTCGGCATCGGCGGCACCATCTGCCTCATCCTCGGCGGCGTCATGCTCGTCGACGGTCCGATTCCGGAGATGCGCGTGCAACTCGCCACGGCCATCGCCGTGAGCTTGCCGGTGGCGCTGATCGCGATTTTTCTGATGACGCTCGTGATGCGCGCGCGCAAGACGCGAGTGGCGACAGGAACCGAAGCGATGATCGGCGAGATCGGTGTGGCGCGCACCGACGTCGCCGCGAACGGCCGCGTGTTCGTGCACGGCGAGTTGTGGAACGCGACCGCCGCGAATGACATAGCGGCAGGAACGCGCGTCCGCGTGCGCGAAGTGAGCGGCCTGCGCGTCTTGGTCGAGCCGGCCGAATGACGGCGCGCGCGTATCGCGCGTGGCTCGTGGCGCTGCTCTTCGTCAGCGCGGCGGCGCGGCTCGTCCTGCAGATGGCACCGATGCCGCCGTATGCGGGACTCGACGAGATCTACCACGTCGCGCGCGTCCGTTTCGTGGCGCAGGAGCATCGCCAGCCTTCGAAGAGGGAGCCGTCGATCTCACGCGGACTCGCGCGCAGCATCCGGCAGGAAGCCGGAGCGCCGCCGGCGTTCGCAATCATCGCCGAGCGCTGGCCGGACGTCGTCGCCAGCGGTGCACGCTTCCACGGCGAAGCGCCGGTCGATGGCGACTATCAGCTCGCGAATTACGAAGCGCAGCAGCCGTCGCTCTACTACGCGCTCGCGGCGCACGTGACCACGTCGCTGCGCGGACTGCGCTTGCTGTCGCTGGTGTTCGCGCTCGTCGTCATCGCATGCAGCGCGTTCATCGGCTGGCGGCTCTTCGGCGAAGTGGGGCTGCTCGCCGCCGCGCTGCTCGCGCATTTGCCGACGTGGCAGACGCTCGTGTCGCGCGCGAGTAACGACGCACTCGCATGCGCGCTGATCGCGCTGGCGCTGGCGTTCACGGCTTCGCGACGAACGGCGGGCGAAGCGATCGCGTGGGCGCTCGCCATCGCCACGAAGCTTTACGCGCTGCCGGTGCTGATCGCGGTGCCGTTCTTCTGGCGCCAGCAACGCGCGACGCGCGCGCGTATGGCCATCGTCGCCATCGCGTGCGCGCTCGCGTTGTCGTTCGTCATCGTCGATGCCACACATCGAACAGGCAATGCGCTCGGCATCGAAGCGTTCGATCCACCGCACGCCGCCGCGCAATCGCACATCGATTGGCGCGCCACCGCTCGCATCTTCCTCCCCACGTTCGTGCAGACGCTGTTCTGGACCAGCGGCCAGCATTGGAACGCGCTGACGCCGCTCGGCCTCGCCGTGCTCGTCCTGCCGCTGCTCGTGCTGCTCGCGCGTCGCATTCCGGCGCCGTTGCTCGCCGCGTTGATCGCATTCGCGTTGGCGCAGCTCGTCGATTTCGCAGGCTTCGTTCGCGCCGCGCGAGCCGCAGGCTTGAGCGTGCCCGCGGGAGGTCCCGGCGCGTGGTACTGGTACGCGCTCGCGCCGCTCTTGGTGCTGCTCATCGCGCCCGCGCTCCGCACGAAGCGTGCGATCGTCCTCGTGGCGTGGTTGCTCGCATTCGACATCGCTACGCACGAAGGAGCGCTCCTGCGCGACTGGCGCGGCGTCACGACGCCCGCGCATCGCGGTCCGCTCGTGCGGTGGGGAAGCAACGGCAATGCAGGCGCGTCGCTCGCGGTCGGGCCGTTCGCGGATCAGACGCTCTGGCTGCGCGCGATCGACGTCGCCGCGCTCATTGCGCTTCTCGCGCTTTCCCGGCGGCTTTCTCCCACGGCAGCTCCCAACGTTCCTGATCGCGATCGAGCTCCGGCAGCGGAACCGGTTTCCCCAGCCGCTTGAGCTGCGTCAGCTCCCACAGCTTCGCGTACTTCCAGAACGTGTAATAGACGTGCATGCCGACGCTGATCAGGCCGCGCGTGCCGTCCAGGAAGCCGAGGTTGACGATGTAGTCGCGCACGAACTTGCCGAGGGTGTGGCTGAAGATGCCCCAGAGGCCGGTGGTCTTGCCGTCGATGAACATCTGCGCCGCGCCCCAGTTCGCGTAGCGCGTCATCTTGGCGATCATGTGATCGAACGAGCGGATGTAGAAGTGCAGCATTTTCTGCCGCAGCTCGCCGGTCTCGCCGTCGACGAGCAGGTCGGCGTGCACGCGGCGATTCGGATAACGCGCGTGGCCGCGATGAAAGAGGCGCGTCACGCGATCGCGCTGCAGGCCGCTGAAGCGCACTTCCTGATCGAGCATGAAATTGCGGCGGCCGACGGAGTAGGCCCACTTGTCGAGCGGACCGTCCAGCGTGCGCAGCATCTCGTCGCGCAGCTTCGGCGTCACGCGCTCGTCGGCGTCGATGACGAAGATCCAGTCATGCGCGGCGCGATCGATGGCGTAGTTTTTCGTGGCCGCGGCGCCGAGGTACTGGCGCTGTTCGATGCGGACGCGGGGGAACTTGTCGCGGACGAATTCGACCGTGCCGTCGGTGGAGAACGAATCGACGAGGTAGATCTCGTCGGCCCACTCGACGGAACGGACACACTCCTCGATGTTGTCGATCTCGTTGAGGGTGTGAATGATCGCGGAGAGAGGCGGGCGCGGCATCGGACGCGATTTTAGTGGAGGTCGAGAATCTCAGAGTCTCAGAGTCTTCGAGTCTCAGAGAGGGCACGAGGCTGCGCGCGGTTCGTCTCTGAGACTTTGCGACTCGGAGACTCGACGACTTACAGCGTGTAATTCTTCTCGAGCAGCACACGCGCGCGGCGGTCGCGCAGATTGCGGATTTGCGACTCGATGTCGCGCTCGAACGGGATCTTGCGGTGGCTCGCGTAGACCGGCGCGTCGACAGTGATCTTCTTCAGCTCGTCGCCGAACGTGTTCGGGCAGAGGTGCGCGGTTTCTTCGGCGAGCTCCTGCTGATCGTTCGGGAAGGACGCTTCCGTCACGATGGCCACCACGTTCTCGGTCTTGTTGGTCCGCTTCCAAATCTCCTGCGTCGGACCGGTGTCGCCGGTGAAGGTGATGGCCTGGCCGGCGATCTCGAGGATGACGCCCGACGCGGGGATCTGATGATCGACGGGGACGGCGGTGATGCCGACGTCGTTGAAGACGATGCGTTTGCCGGGAGTGAGCGCGCGGTATTGCACGACCGGTTTGCCCGTCTGTTGCGCGTTGATCTGCGCGAAATTCGGCCAGCTCACTCCATTGAACATGTCGCGGACAAGCAGATCGAGGACATCGCGTGCGGCGAAGAGTGTGAGCGGTGGGGCGTTTTGCGCGAAACGGTTATGGATGAGATGCGGGAGGTCGCGGACGTGGTCAGCGTGAGGGTGCGTGATGAAAACAGCCTGGACACGCGACTGCTGCGCGAAGGAAAGCTTCGACGTCAGCGTCCCGGCATCGACGGCAAACCAGTCGTCGATCAGGTACCCGGTCAGGTTGTGTTCTGCATCCGACGCCCCATAAGCGCCGAGCACCTTCAGCCGCATCACCCGTCCTTCACACGCAAGCTTTCGCGAGGAGAGTCGCTAGTATTGTTGCAGCGCAAGGAGATGTTGTCCAGCGACGTGACGCCGCTCACGCACGCTGCGGATCGCGATCAGCTGTGTTGCGGATTTGGAGCGGCACTTGCGATAGATTCAATTGACGCGATGGCCGCGAACATCCACAAGGCGCTCGAACCGTTTCATCCGGCCGTGCGCGAGTGGTTCGGCGCATCGTTCGCCGGACCGACGCGCGCGCAGCAGCTTGGCTGGCCGTCCATCGCCCGCGGCGACTGGACGCTGATCACCGCGCCGACCGGCAGCGGCAAGACGCTCACCGCGTTCCTCTGGGCGCTCGACCGGCTGATGTTCGCGCCGCGTCCGCCGAAAGAACAGCGCTGCCGCGTGCTTTACCTCTCGCCGCTGAAAGCGCTGGCGGTCGACGTGGAGAGGAATCTCCGCGCGCCGCTTGCGGGAATCGCAAACGTGGCGCAGGCGCGCGGCGACGCGTTCACGATTCCGGAGATCGCCATCCGCACCGGCGACACGCCGCAATCCGAGCGCGCGCGCTTCGGCCGCGAGCCCGCGGACATCCTGATCACGACGCCGGAATCGATCTACCTGATGCTGACGTCGAACGCGCGCGACGTGCTGCGCGGCGTCGAGACGATCATCATCGACGAGATCCACGCGCTCGTGCCGAACAAGCGCGGCGCGCACATGGCGCTCTCGCTGGAACGGCTGGCGCGGCGCTGCATCACCACGCCGCAGCGCATCGGCCTTTCCGCCACCCAGCATCCCCTCGAAGAAGTGGCGCGCTTCCTCGGCGGCGCGATTCCTCGCGATCCCGTTGGAGCGGCGGCGCTTGCCCCGCCGGATTCCGGCGACGACGGCGGCGCAAGCCCGGCCGCTCCAACGCTTCATCACGAATTTGCCGAGCTGGCGCGCGCGACGTTCCGTCCCGTCACGATCGTCGACACCGGCGAGAAGAAGAAGCTCACGTTGCGCGTGGAAGTGCCGGTCGAGGACATGGCCAAGCTCGCCGACACGAACGAAATCGTCAGCGGCCCCGCGTCCCTCGGCCCGCGTTCGCCATCGATCTGGCCGGCCGTGCACCCGCGGCTGCTCGAATTGATTCGCTCGCACACCTCCACGCTGATCTTCGTCAACTCGCGCCGCCTCGCAGAACGGTTGGCCGGCGCGCTGAACGAACTGGCGGGCGAAACGCTCGTGCAGGCGCATCACGGTTCCATCGCGCGGCCGCAGCGCATCGAAATCGAAGACGCGTTGAAATCGGGGCGGCTGCCGGCGCTCGTTGCGACGTCGTCGCTGGAGCTCGGCATCGACATGGGCGCGATCGATCTCGTGATCCAGATCGAATCGCCGCCGTCGATCGCGTCCGGCATGCAGCGCATCGGCCGCGCATCGCACCAGGTCGGCGCCTCGAGCGAAGGGATCATCTTTCCGAAGTTTCGCGGCGATCTCGTTGCGTGCGCGGCGGTGGCGGAGGCGATGCACAGCGGCGCGATCGAGCCGACGCGGTATCCGCGCAATCCGCTCGACGTGCTCGCGCAGCAGATCGTGGCCATGGTCGCTGTCGATGCGTGGAGCGTCGACGATCTCTTCGCTGCCATTCGCACGGCAGCGCCGTACGCGGAGCTGTCGCGCACCGCCTTCGACGGCGTGCTGGACATGCTCTCCGGACTCTATCCATCCGACGAATTCGCGGAGCTGCGTCCGCGGCTGACGTGGGATCGCGTCGCGAACACCGTCACGTCGCGGCAAGGCTCGAAGCGCGTTGCCATCACGAGCGGCGGAACGATTCCCGACCGCGGTTTGTACGGCGTTTTTCTGGCCGGCGCGGAAGGGCAATCCGGTGCGCGCGTCGGCGAGCTCGATGAAGAAATGGTCTTCGAGACCTCCGTCGGCGAGACCTTCGTCCTCGGCGCCTCGACGTGGCGCATCGAAGACATCACGCACGATCGCGTGGTCGTCACTCCCGCGCCGGGACAGCCGGGCAAGATGCCGTTCTGGAAAGCGGATTCCGCGGAGCGCACCGTGCCGTTCGGCCGCGCCATCGGCAAGCTGGTGCGCGAGATCCGCGCGATGCCGAAACGCGACGCGGTGCGGCGTCTGACCACGAAGCACGATCTCGACGTGCTCGCGGCCGGCAATTTCCTGCAGTACCTCGACGATCAGCACGAAGCCACAGGCGCGGTGCCGGACGATCGCACGATCGTCGTGGAGCGCGTGCTCGATGAACTGGGCGACTGGCGCGTCTGCGTGCTCTCGCCGTTCGGCGGCAAGGTGCACGCGCCGTGGGCGATGGCGGTGAGCGCGCAAGTGCGACAGCAGCTGGCGATCGAAGTGGAGACGATGTGGAGCGACGACGGCTTCATCGTCCGCTTCCCCGAAACCGACGCGCCGCCCGCGAGCGAATTGGTGATCCCCGATCCCGACGAAGCGGAAGGTTTGCTGCTGCGGCAACTCGGCGCGAGCTCAATGTTCGCCGCGAAATTCCGCGAAGCGGCCGCGCGCGCGTTGCTGCTGCCACGCATGCGCATCCAGGGCCGCACGCCGCTTTGGCAGCAACGCAAACGTGCGTATGACCTGCTGCAGGTGGCGTCGCGCTTCGGCTCGTTCCCGATCATTCTCGAGGCGTATCGCGAAGTGCTGCGCGACGTCTTCGATGTGCCCGCGATGATCGAGCTGCTGCGCCACATTCGCGCACGCACGCTGCGCGTCGTGACCGCGGACACCGCGAAGCCGTCGCCGTTCGCCGCGTCGGTGCTGTTCCGCTACGTCGCGAATTTTCTTTACGACGGCGACGCGCCGCTCGCCGAACGCCGCGCGCAAGCATTAGCCATCGATCAATCGCAGCTGCGCGAATTGCTCGGCGAGCCGGAGCTCCGCGAATTGCTCGATCCGAACGCGCTCGAACAGACAGAGCTCGAGCTGCAGCATCTCGATCCGAATCGCAAGGCGAAAAGCGCCGATGGCATTCACGACCTTCTCCTCCGCCTCGGCGATCTCTCGCTGAACGAGATCGAAGAGCGATTCGTTGGAGCGACGGGGCTTGCCCCGCCGAATACCGAAGCCGGCGGGGCAAGCCCCGCCGCTCCACTTGTCCGCGATCTTGTGAAGCAGCGCCGCATCGTGGAAGTGACGATCGCGCGCGAGAAACGCTTCATCGCGGTGGAAGACGCGTCGCGCTACCGCGATGCGCTCGGCACGCCGTTGCCGGTCGGCATCCCTGAACGTTTTCTTCAGCCGGTCGCCGATGCAGTCGGCGATCTCGTGCTCCGCTTCGCGCGCACGCACGGTCCGTTCACTCCGCACGAAGTCGCGCGTCGCTACGGTCTCGGCGTCGCCGTCGTGACGATCGCGCTGGAACGTTTCGTCGAACGCGGACGCTTGATCGAAGGCGAGTTCCGTCCCGGCGGCACGCAGCGCGAGTGGTGCGACAACGATGTGCTGCGCACGATCCGCCGCCGCTCGCTCGCGAAGCTGCGCAAGGAAGCGGAGCCGGTCGATCCGCCCGCACTGGCGCGGCTCTTCACGTCCTGGCAGGGCGTGGTGCGCAAGCGCCGCGGCCTGGACGGCCTGCTCGAAATCGTGGAGACGCTGCAAGGCTATCCGCTCGCGGCATCGACGTTCGAGCGCGACGTGCTCGCCGCACGCGTCGAGGAGTATCGCCCGTCCGATCTCGACACCCTCAGCGCGGCCGGCGAGATCGTCTGGGTCGGCGTCGAGCCCCTCGGCGAAAAAGACGGCCGCATCGCGCTGTATCTCACCGATCACCTGCCGCTGCTGCGTCCTGTTGGAGCGGCGGGGCTCGCGCCGCCGAGGTCTGGCGAAGAACCCGGCGGGGCAAGCCCCGCCGCTCCAACGGATCAGCGCGTGCTGGAGTACCTCGCGAAAAACGGTGCGTCGTTCTTCGCGCAGATTCAGGCGGCGGTGGGCGGCTTTCCGGCGGAGCTCATCGACGCGCTGTGGGATCTCGTCTGGCGCGGCGCGATCACGAACGACACGTTTCACGCGCTGCGCTCGTTCACGCGGCCGAAGGCACCGCGCACGAGCGGCGGGTTCCGTTCACGCCGCGTGGCACCGGCGTCCACGCAAGGACGCTGGTCGCTCGTGCCGCCTCCCGCGGGCAATGAAACGCAGCGCGCAAACGCGCTCGCGCAGCAGCTGCTGACGCGCTATGGCGTCGTCACGCGCGAAGCGCCAGGCGTGGAAGGAATCAGCGGCGGCTTCAGCGCGGTCTATCCGATTCTGAAAGCGCTCGAAGAAGCAGGACGCATCCGCCGCGGCTACTTCGTGGCAGGACTGGGCGCGACGCAATTCGCAAGCGGCGGCGCGATCGATCTCCTGCGCTCCTTGCGCGAAGAGCCGGACACCACCGAAGCGGTGCTGCTCGCCGCGACCGATCCCGCCAATCCATACGGCGCCATCGTGAAGTGGCCCGATTCGCCGTGGACGCTCTCGCGCTCCGTCGGCGCGGAAGTCATTCTCGTGAACGGCCTCATGGCCTGCTACATCACGCGCGGCGAAAAGCAGCTCTACGTTTTCCTTCCTGAAGACGAACCGCAGCGATCGAACATCGCGCGCGGCGTCGCCAAGACGCTCGCGTCAGTCGTGCGTGAAGGTGGCCGCCGCGCGCTGCTGATCACGGAAGTGAACGACGAGCCGGTGGCGCGCAGCGCGATCGCGCCGTTCCTCGCCGAGGAAGGCTTCACGCCGAGCGCGATGGGCTATCAGAAGAGAAGCGATGCCCGAGGGTGACACGATCCATCGCGCTGCGAAGACCCTGCAGGCGGCGCTGGCGGGAAAGACCATCACGAAGTTCGAGAGCGTGCTGCCGCAGCTCGTGCGCATCGATCGCGAGAAGCCGCTGAAAGGGAGAACGATCGAGCGCGTCGAAGCGGCGGGCAAGAATCTGTTGATGCACTTCTCGGGCGATTTGCATCTGCGCACGCACATGCGCATGAACGGCTCGTGGCACATCTACCGGCCGGGCGAGCGGTGGCGAAAGCGCTTCAGCGACATGCGCATCGTCATCGAGACGGCGGAGTATGTGGTGGTGGCGTTCAACGTGCCGATCGCGGAGTTTCACGATTCGCGATCGCTGGCGCGGCAGGAGGATCTGCAGCAGATCGGGCCCGACTTCATCGCGGAGAGTTTCGATTTCGAGGAAGCGGTGCGACGCATTCGCGCGAAGCCGGATGAAGAGATCGCGGACGTGCTGCTCAATCAGCGCGTGGTGGCGGGCATCGGCAACGAGTACAAATCGGAGCTGCTCTTCATCGCGGGCATCAGTCCGTTCCGCCGCGTGCGCGATGTGAGCGACGACGAATTGCGGCCGCTGCTCGAAGTGTCGCGCAAGATCATGCGCGCGAATGTAGCCATGCGCAGTCCGGCGCGCGAGACGACGGGCAGCATGGATCCGTCGAAGAAACAGTACGTCTACAGTCGCGGCGGACAGCCGTGCCGCAAGTGCGGGACGCCGATCGAGTTTCGCAAGCAGGGGAAGGACGCGCGCGGAACGTACTGGTGTCCAGCCTGCCAGAAGTAGCTACAATCAGCGTTCATGGCCATTCTCCTTTCCTACGGCATCTCGAATCCCGAGATTCGCGTCCTCCAGGAGTTCCGCCGCCTGAAATCCGACACCCTCGGCATCGCCGCACTCAAGGCGATCAAGCATCCGTCCGGGGGCGGCGAAGCGCCTGCGGCCTCGCTGGTGGAGAAGGGTTGGCTGGACGCGGACGAGGCGCGGGAAAACTTCACGCTCACGCAGCGGGCGAAGGATTTCCTGGCCATCGACGCCAAGCCGGAGGGTGAGGCAGCGGGCGAAGCCGAAGAAGTGATCGTGGAATGATGCACACTTTGCGTTGCAGTACGCTTTTTTCCTAAGTTCCAGCGCTTCAGACACTTACACGGATCTGCTCGTTTCCGCATTTGGCGGGTCAACGATTGCGCATTGCGTAAGCTGCATTGACTCAATCACTTAACGGCGGTACGATGCTCGCCTGAGGGTTGAAATGAAGCATGGCGACCAGTCAAAAGCGAAATCAGCCAAAGCAGCAAGCCAAGCCTCAGGGAAAAAAGAAAGCAGCGCCGCCGGCAAAGCCGGCAAAAGCAGCCAGCCCGGCGAAGGCGGCAAAGCCGCAAAAGCCGGTGAAAGCGGCAGCAAAGCCGCCGGTGAAGCCGCCAGCAAAATCGGCAAAGGCAGCAGCCAAGCCGCAGCCGGCGCCAAAGGCGAAAGCAGCAGCGCCAAAGCCAAAGCCGCCGGCAGCAAAGCCAGCGGTGAGCGCGAAAGCGCCGGCAAAGCCAGCGCGTCCCGCCCCTCCGCCGGCGCGGACGAAGGCGCCAAGCCCAAAGGCCGCCGCGCAGCCGCCGCGCCCATCGCCACCGCCGGCCCCTCCGGCTTCACCAACCCCGTCATCGGCGACGCCTTCCGCCGCGCTCTCGAAAAGTATCCCAACGCTTTCCGCAAGCTCACCGACTGACGGCAGCGGCACGCGGTACCTCAGCGTGCAAGACGTCGTGGAGCTGCATCGCGCGGTGAGCACGGAGTTCGGCGGCAATCAGGCGCATCCCGGCGTGGTCGATTCGCAATTCGCGCTCGTAAGCGCGGTGCAGCGCCCGCAGGTCACGACGTTCGGCCGCGAGGCTTATCCCACGTTTCCCGACAAAGTGGCGGCGTTCACGTTCGCGCTGTTGCAGGCGCGCCCGTTCCGCGGCGGCAATCGCCGCGTGGCGCTGGCGTCGATCGTCGCGTTTTGCGAATTGAACAAGCGCGCGCTCGATACGCGCGTGTTCGATGAGAAGACGGCGGAGACGATTCTTCGGCGCGCTGCGACGTGCCGCGACATCGGCGTGCCGCCGGAGAACGCGTTCCGCGAGCTGAAGGATCTGATGGCTCGCGCGATCGTCGGCTGAGCGCGCGCGTCATGTGTGGCGCCGCGAGCGGCGCCACACGCAAAACGTCTCAGACCTTCTTCAGACTGTCTTCCTGATGCTTGCGGTGCAGCTCGGCGTTGATGCGGCCGAGAAGGATGCGGGCGACGCGGAGGTCATGACCGGCGTCGATGAGCAGCATCGTCAGATCGCCGCCGCCCCACATCAATCCCGCAAGCACCAGCATCTGCGTGATCTCGCCGATGAGCGTCGGTAGTGCTTCCGCCGCATCGGTCGAAAGACCGGCCACGATCTCGCCGATCAGCATCACGACCATCAGCACAGCCAGGATCTTGAACAGCCGCGCGATGTAGCGCAGCGTCACGTACGGTTCGAGATCGCTGGTCCGGATTTCCTCTTCGCCGCGTTTGTCGCCGGGGCGGATCGGCGGCGCCCCGCACGTCGGGCAGACCTGCGACGGGTCGGTCCGAATCGCCTGGCATTCGGGGCATTTCACTTCTTCGGCCACATTACCTCCTTGGATAGCCATGTCCTTGCTAGCCATTTCCTGTTCCGCGCCAGCGCGCGCGAAAGCCGCGCACGTCGATGTGCACGAAGGGCCCGTGTCCGCAACATGCGGAATAAACGCCAATCCCTCCGACCAGTGAGCGGTGCTGCCCTTCCACCCGTTCCGCGGCCTGCGCCACCACTTCCGCATCGCGCGTGTCGCTGCGGCCGTCGTGATTCAGATCGTCCATCGAGCCGTTGCGATCGTTGTCGACGAAAATGTCCGACGCGTCGCCGTACATGTGCCGCGACAGATTGGCGCGTCCTTCGGTGTTGCCACCGCTGTGGTTGTACCGCGGCGTGCGGAAGCCGCTCATGATCTGCACGTGCTCGACGCGGATGCCTTTCTTCTCGAGCTCCTGAATGGTCAGCTCCAGCTTGTCGATCAGTTTCGGATCGAGCGGCATGTACTTCGGCCAGACGTTGGGCTGATCTTTCGTCAGAAAGTCGCGCAGGCGAAAGTGCTCGGAGACCTGAAAGTTCTGGTTCTGCTGCGTCACTTCGATGAAGCCCGCCGGCGCGGCGTAGCGTTCGGTCTTCGGCGTGCCGCCGCCTTCGAACGGCCAGTTGCCGAGGTAGTACGGACCGATGCGGCCGCCGCGTTTGGCGGAGAGCGGGACGAGCGTGACGATGCTGACGTTGTCGACCGCGCGCGTGGCGCGATTCATCTCCACCGCAAATTTGTAGATGCCGGCTTTGTCCGGCGCGGTGAAATCGGGTGACGGAGTTCCTTCGATCGTCGCCGCCGCGCCACCCGGCGCCTCCGCGATTTTCTCGCCGGGCAACACCGGCCGGTAACGCACCTCGCCACTCTCGCCGCGCAACGGATGCAGAAACGCGAGCATGGCATCGGTCAAATACGCCGTCTTCGGCGCTTCAGGCCCAAAGATCTGACCCGTAATGGCCGCCGATGGCGACGCGGTGGCCGCGCGCTCCGGTGAAGGCGGCGCGCCGAACGCCGAAGGCTCCGTCGCCCGCCGCCGCAACTCCGCAATCGCACCCACCCAGCCGGTGGCATAGAGCAGCACGACCACGACCGCCACCCACGTAAAAATGTGCTCCTGCCGATCCGTCACCAGACCGCGATGAATGCGGTGCCTGTTGTCCGGCCCAGGCAGGAGTGGGGAGCCAGGTTCTTCCACGCGGGCGCGGTAGGTTCACGGAATGTGCCGGGAGGAGGGGCTGAATTGAGAATTGAGAATTGAGAATTGAGAATTGGCGGTCGGACGGCCGTCGCGCTGAAGCGCAATTCTCCATCCTTCAAGGACGCGGCGTCACCTTCCTCGCGCTGCGCGTGCGACCCGCAAATTCTCAATTCTCAATTCTCAATTCTCAATTCGGGCCTACGGAAAGTATCCCCTCGGAATCCGCAACGACTGCCCCCCGCGCGACTCCACTCTCAGCGGGTGCCATTGATCCGGCGCCGAGGCGTCCGAGTAAAACACCAGCTGGTATTGCTGGCGGAGCTCGTTCGCGATTTTTCCGTAGACGGCGGGGAGCTCGCGTTCGGTTTGGATGATGAAGTACGTGGCGCCAGTGTCTTCGGCCAGGCGGTCGAGTTTGCGCGCTTGCAGGCGGCCCACGCCGAAGCGCATCAGGCGCGAGAGCATTTTGTTCTTCACGATCGGGTAGACCGGGACGCCCGCGTAGCGGCCGTAGTGCACGAGGTGATCGAGCGTGAAGCGGCTGCCTTGGTCGACGCCGTCCGTGAGCACCACCAGCGCGTGGCGTCCGGGGCGTTTCTGGATCTCGTACAGCATCTCCACCACGCTGTCGTAAAGATGCGTCTCGCCGATCGGCTTCACCGTGTCGACGGCGCGCGCCACTGCGTTCCAGTCGTTCGTGTAGCCCGTCATCCAGAACGTGCGCTGGTTGAAGCCGACCACGGCCAGGCGATCCTGCGGCCGCAACAGCACGCGCGCGAACTGCTTCGCCGCCTGCTTCACCACCGGCAGCTCTTCCAACATGCTCTCCGAGTAATCGA
>DASSMK010000163.1:0-11052 GCA_035688915.1 Thermoanaerobaculia bacterium | reverse complement strand
GGGCGCCTCGCCCGCCGGCTTTGACGTTCGGCGGGCGAGGGCGCCCGCCGCTCCACCACTCATGGCGTTGACGAGCGCATCGCGAGTGGCATCGTTCGCGTCGAGCACCACCCGCCCGCCGCGCATCACCACCGTGCGCTGCGCAACCGCCAGCACCTCCGGCAGTTTGTGGCTGATGAACACGACCGCCGTGCCGTTCGCCGCGAGCGTGCGCATCACCTGAAACAGCTCTGCCGATTCCGACGGCGTGAGCACGGACGTCGGTTCATCGAGGATCAGCGTGGCCGGCTTCTTCGCGATCGCTTTGATCAGCTCCAACTTCGCTTTTTCGCCGACGGCCAGTTCGCCCGCGCGACGGCGCACGTCGCGCAGCTCGATCCCCGTCTCCGCGATGACGCGCTCCGCTTCACGCTCCGTGGCACGGCGCGTGGCGAAGCGAAAGCCCGGCCACGTCAGCGCCAGGTTTTCCGCGATGGTCAACTCATTGACCAGCATGAAGTGCTGGTGCACGAGCTCCACGCGGCCGTGCGCGCGAATCGTTCCGGAGTCAGCCGCCAACTCGCCCGCCGCGATGCGCATGACGGTCGTTTTCCCGGCGCCGTTCTCTCCGACGATCGCGACGATCGAGCCGCGCTCGATCGTCAGCGATACGTCGTCGACGGCGCGCATCGCGCCGAACGATTTCGCGATGTGCGAAAGCTCGATCAAAAACCTTCCGGCACTTTCAGCGCTCCCGCCCGGATCTGCTCCTCGGCCGCCGCAATCTTGATCGCCGTATCCGGCTTGAGCATCGCCTTCAGTTTGTCGTTCCACTCCAGCGTGACGATGCCTTCGTTCATGCCGAGGCGGTAGATCTGCGGCTTGAACCGATGCTCTTTCACTTCCTTCGCCATGTAGAGATACGCGCCCGGCACGTCGATGACGGCGGAGGCGACGACGACATTCGGCGCGAGGTCGTTCTGATTCTTGTTCGAGCCGAAGCACTTCACGTTCTTTTCGGTGCACGCCTGAAAGACGCCGCGGCCCGCTTCATTGCACTGATGAAAAATGAAGTCGCAGCCCGCGTTGATCAGCGACAGCGTTCCCACCTTCGCGGCGCCGACGTCATCGAAATTGCCGGTGTAGATTTCCTTGACTTCGAAATTCGGATTCACCGCGTGCGCGCCGGCCTTGAAGGCGAGGAAAGTCGAGTCGATGGAAGGCAGCTTGATGCCGCCGATGAGACCCGCCTTGCCGGTCTTCGATTCGAGCGCAGCGATCATGCCGAGCAGGTACGTGGCCTGTTCGAGCTCGAAGCGCATCGGCGAGACGTTTGCCGCGACGGTGTTGCCGGACGACGTGATGAAGACCGTCTTCGGAAATTGCGCGCCTGCTTTTTTCGCGGCGTCCTGAAATTCGAAGCCGTGGCCGAAGGCGAGATCGAAGCCTTTCTGGCCGTAGGAGCGGAAGCCTTCGTCGAACTCGGCCGGCGTCTTGGTCTCCTGATGGGAGATTTCGGCGCCGAGGTCGTTTTTGATTCGGGTGAGTCCCTCGTAGGCGATGGCGTTCCAGCCGCCGTCATTGATCGAGCCGGGCGTGAGCAGGCCGACGCGAAACGTTGCGGCCGCGGGAGCGGGCGTGGAAGAAGAAGAGGTGGCTGCAGGCGTCTCGTGCGACGACTGTTGACACGAAGCGGTAACAACCAGAGCGAAGGCAAGCAGAGCTCGTTTCATTTGCCTCCGATTTTACGAGTTGCGTGGGGAAGGGGGCCAGTGGTACACGGAGGCAGTTGTCAGCCGCCAGCGGCCTGCGGCCGGAAGCGCATGCGCTCTGACTGCTGACCACTGGCCACTGACAACTGATTCAACGGAGGAATGCGATGGACGACATCGAGAAGAACGACGGCGCTGAATACGAAGACGAAGACGAACAGATCGAGCAGATGATTATCGAGAACGGCATCCTGCTGCACAGCATCGCGGCGCTGCTGGTCCGCAAAGGAATCCTCAAGCAGGAAGAGATCGACGAGGAGATGGACCGGCTGTACGACGAGATGGAGAATTTCGAGCAGCAGTAGGGAAGATGCGGTTCGGAATAGCCCTCTTCTGAGGGTGTTACGCGAAGGAGCAAAGACCCAAAACCGCAGGGAGATTTCATGAAGATTCGGAAGATTCTGAGCGCGGCCGCAGTCATCGCGGTCGTCGCCGTGAGCGGTTACGCCCTCACGCCGGAACATCAGGAGTTCGGCACGGGACCCGCTCAGTTCCTGATGACCAAAGATGAAGCGGCGCGCTGGAAGTCGATCAGCAGCGACGCCGATGCGCAGGCGTTCATCGATCTCTTCTGGGCGAAGCGCGATCCGTCGCCGGGCACGCCGCGCAACGAGTATCGCGAGCAATTCGACGCGCGCGTCAAATACGCCGACGAACATTTCGCGCAGACCCGCCGCAAAGGCTCCGTCACCGATCGCGGCCGCGTGTTCGTCCTGTTCGGACCTCCCACGCATCTCGAAAAGGCAGGCATGGGCGGCGAGAACGGCCCCGGCTTCAACGACATCGGCAATCGTCCGCAGGAAGAGCAGCCGAAGTACATCTTCGTTTATGAAGGTGCGGCCGCTCAGGAAAGCTTCGGCACGAGCAATCGCGTCACGATTCCGTTCGTCGACAAGTTCAACACGAATGAGTTCACGCTCGAGCGCGGCGCCGGAAGCATTGCCAAAGACGCCGATCGCGCCATCCAGCGCGCACTCGTCTCGCCCGCACTGACGGAAGCGCCGAAGTACGGTGCGGCCGCGCCGCGCCCCGCTGCTGCCGCTCCCGCGGCCGTTGCGGCCGCTCCGGCGTCGAACGCGCCGCTGACCGACTTCCGCACGCCGGCGTACAAGACCGCGGTCAGCGACTTCAGCGCCGCGAAAACGAATCCGTACGCCGCCAAGCCGCTCTTCGCGACGTGGGGCGAATACGTCACGCCGTCCGGCGAGTACTTTGTTCCGGTCTCGCTCTACATGCCGGCCAGCGCCGGTGTGGCCGCGGGCGATCTCACCTTCTTCGGCGTCGTCTCCGACGAGAGCGGCAAGCCGGTCGCGGTGTACGAAGAGCCGGCCAAGGTTGAAGTCACGCCGACCACGAATGAAGGCAACCGGCTGACGCCGGGCGTCCACTTCGACAAGTCGCTCACGCTGCCGGCCGGCAAGTACAAAGCGACGTTCGGCCTCGCCAGCGCCGGCACTCCGGTGTCGATGGTGACGACCGACCTCAATCTCTCCGGCTCGATCGATCAGGCGGCCGAGGGGATTTCGCAGCTGATTCTTTCGAACGACATCCATCCGCTGCCGCAGGCGCAGCTGGCCACCGATCCGTTTGCGTTCGGCGGCATCAAGGTCGTGCCGAAGTCCGACCGCACCTTCACGCCGAATGACGACCTCTGGGTCTTCCTCGAGCTGCGCAACCCCGGCAAGTCGGAAACGAACGTGCCGAAGGTGCAGATGAAGATGGACCTCGAAGGCACCGACATGGCGGGCAAGAAAGTGAAGATGAGCTCTCCGCCGGCCGAAGTCGAAACGACGGAGCTGAAGGGCGTGCCGGGCCACTACGGCATCGGCCAGTCCATTCCGCTGGCGTCCTTCAAGCCGGGCAACTACACCATGACGGTCAAAGTGAACGACACGGTCAATAAGCAGTCGTACACTGCCTCGCAGGCGTTCAAAATCGTCGACGCGAAATAGGACAACCACACACATGAAAACGGTCCGCATCCTTGCGGCCGCGACACTCGCCGCCTCCATGGCGGCGAGTGTTTTTGCGGCCCTTTCTTCCGACAACGCCAAGTTCGGCACCAGCCCCGCTCAGTTCCTCATGACGAAGGAAGAGCAGGCCAGGTGGAAGACCATCACCACCGACGCCGAGGCGAAGGCGTTCATCGATCTCTTCTGGGCGCGGCGCGATCCGACGCCGGGAACGCCGAAGAACGAGTTCCGTGAAGGCTACGAACAGCGCGTGAAAGTGGCGGACCAGAACTTCGCGCACGGCAAGACCAAGGGCTCGCTCACCGATCGCGGCCACGTCTTCATCGTGCTCGGCGGTCCGGCATCGGTGCAGAAGAGCTCCGCCGAGCCGAAGATGAACATCCAGACGCCGACCTCTGTGTCGGGTGTCGCCGGCGCGCCGAGTAATGACACACCGAAGCAGATGTGGGTCTATGAACAGGCCAAGACGCCGCTTCCTTTGGGACAGGCGCGCGTGGAGATCGCGTTCGTCGATCAGTACGCCTCCAGCGAATGGACCCTCGAGCGCACCCGCTTCGACCTCGGCGATCTCCTCAATCGCGTCAACACGTACTACATCACGCAGCCGGACCTCACCAGCGCCGCGCAGGCGCCGAGCGTGAAGCAGACTGCGCCCGCCGCGGCAGCAGCGGCTCCGTCGCGCGCGAACGCGGTTGCGGCGAATGCGGTGATCTCCGCCGCGAACCGCGCTGCGATCGACGAGCTCCGCGCCGGCAAGCGCGCGGCGTCGAACGATCTGGCGATGACGTATGGCGAATACGTGACGCCCGCCGGCGACTACTTCGTGCCGGTCTCGCTGCTCGTGCCGAAAACGGCCGGCCTCACCGCCGACAGCGACCTCACGTTCTTCGGCGAAGTCGTCGACGCGAACGGGCAGGTCACCGCGACGTACGAAGAGCCGGTGCGGCTCATCGCTTCGCGCAACGACTTCTATTACGACCGCTCGCTCATGCTCACACCGGGCAAGTACACCGGCACGTTCGGTCTCGCGCAGGGCGGCAAGCCGCTCTCCGTCGTGACGAGCGAGATGAACCTGAAGGGTCTCGACAAGAGCGCGCCGTCGGTCTCGCAGCTCATCCTCTCCAACAACATCTACACGCTCTCCGCGGCGCAGCGTCCCACCGATCCGTTTGCGTTCGGCGGCCTGAAGGTCGTGCCGAAGTCCGACACCACGTTCGTCAAAGGCGATGACGTCTGGTACTTCGTCGAGCTGCGCAATCCGGCCGTCGATGCGTCCACGAACGCGCCGAAGCTGACCGTGTTGACGAACGTCACCGGCACGACGAGCGACGGCAAGAAGGTGGCGATGAACGGCCAGCCGGCGCCGATGCCCGCGCAGCAGCTCAACGGCGTTCCGGGCCACTGGGTGATCGGCGAAGCGATTCCGACCACGACGTTCCGGCCGGGCGACTACACGATTTCGGTGAAACTGACAGATAATGTGAATAACAAGTCCTACGACTTTCAGAGAAACTTCAAAGTCGTCGCCAAATGAACCCCTGATTCAAGGCCGCAGCGAAACCCGCTCGCGGCGGCTCGAGAGAGGACGATTCGATGCACAAACCGAATGTCGTTGCAGTCGCAGTCGTGTCGCTGTTCGTATCGATCAGTGCGTTTGCCGCGCTCTCGCCGGAGTACCGCGCGTGGGGCTCGGGTCCCGCGAAGTGGATCATGACTCCGCAGGAAGCGCGCGCCTGGAAGTCGGTCAAGAGCGATGACGAAGCCATTCGGTTCGTCGATCTGTTCTGGGCTCGCCGCGATCCGACGGGCGGCACGCCGATCAACGAGTTCCGCTCCGAGTTCGAGGCGCGCGCAAAGTACGCCGACGAGCACTTCAGCGAAAAGAACACGCCCGGCTCGCTCACGGAGCGCGGCCGCTTCTACATCGTCCTCGGCCCGCCGACCAATCTCGATTCCGCCGGCCGCTACAAGGCAAGCCAGAACGCCGGCTCACTCGGTGTCGACGCCACGGGCGGCCGCGAAATGGGCTCGCGCCAGGAATGGCTGTGGGAGGGGAAGGACGCGCAGCAGTACGGCATGCCGAAGATCCTGGCGGTCTTCATCGAGGATCCGCTCCTCCGTACCACGCATCGCGTCCCGCAATACAGCGACGTGATGGGCGCGGTGCCGGTCGCGCTGCGCAATCAGCTCGTTCGTCCCGACCTCAATGAGCTACCGGATTGGGCGCCGAAAGGCGGCCTCCATCCGACCGTGCTCGTGACGAAGGAAGTGGCGACGTCGGCCGGCCTGCCGGTGCTGCGTCCGGCTGGTGGTGCCGCAATGCCCGCCGAGCCGCTTCCGCCGCAGATCGCGCCGGACGCTCTCGGCGCCACGCGCTTCACGCTCGTGAAGAACGTCTACGACCTCGTCACCGAAACCAGCACCGATCCGTTCAACGGCCTCGCGCCGGTCGCGCAGTTCACGCGCGCCGACGAGCTGGGCTGGGTGGCGCGCTACTGCTCGCCGTCCGACGTGCAGACGTTGAAAGTGTCGATGAAGATCACCGGCATGATCAACGGCCAGAAGGTGAACATGAATGCGCCCGCGGACGAAGTGAGTCCGGATCGCGTGCGCGCCACGCCGGGTTGCTACATGGTTCGCGGCTCCGTGCCGCTGGCCGACGTCGACCCGGGCACCTATGACATCGTCGTCACGATCGAAGACGCGGCGGGGAATTCGTATCCCCTCACGCAGAGCTTCGTGGTCGAGTAACCGCAGCAGCTACGAAAAGTAAGGTCCCCATGCCGTTTGCCACTGTCGAAGAAGCCGCCGAGCTGTATCGCCGCGGCGAGTTCGTGATCATCGTCGATGACGAAGATCGCGAGAACGAAGGTGATCTCTGCATCGCCGCGGAGAAGGTCACGCCCGAAGCCATCAACTTCATGGCGCGTTTCGGTCGCGGTCTGATCTGCCTGGCGCTCACCGAAGAGCGCTGCAGTGAGCTCGACCTGCCGCTGATGGTCGAGAACAACACCACGAACTTCGGCACGGCCTTCACGGTCTCGATCGAAGCGCGCGGCCGCGTCACCACCGGCATCTCCGCGCGCGATCGCGCCGAGACCGTGCGCGTCGCGATCGATCCGAACACGAAACCGCACGATCTCGCGCGGCCCGGTCACGTCTTCCCATTGCGCGCGCGCAAGGGCGGAGTGCTCAAGCGCGCCGGCCAGACCGAAGCGTCGGTCGATCTCGCCGCGATCGCGCGGATGAATCCCGCCGCGGTGATCTGCGAGATCATGAATGAAGACGGCACGATGGCGCGCCTTCCGGATCTCCGCGAGTTCGCCATCAAGCACGGCCTCAAGATCATCACGGTCGCGGATCTCATCCAGTACCGGATGAAGAACGAGAAGCACGTGCACTGCCTCGCGTCGCCGCTGCTGCCGACGGACTACGGCGACTTCCGCGTGTACGCGTACAAGAACGACATCACCGGCGAAGAGCACGTCGCCATGGTGATGGGCGAGATTCACGAGGACGACTCTGTGCTCGTCCGCGTGCATTCCTCCTGTCTCACTGGCGACATCTTTCATTCGTCCCGTTGCGACTGCGGCGATCAACTCGATCGCGCCTTCACGCTCGTCGCGAAAGAAGGCAAAGGCGTGGTGCTGTATCTCCTGCAGGAGGGCCGCGGCATCGGTCTCATCAACAAGCTGAAAGCGTACGAGCTGCAGGATGCCGGCGCCGACACGATCGAAGCGAACGCGAAGCTCGGCTTCGCCCCCGACATCCGCGACTACGGCACCGGCTCCCAAATCCTCCGCGACCTCGGCGTCCGCAAGATCCGCCTGCTGACGAACAATCCCGCCAAGTACGTCGCGATCGAAGGCTTCGGCCTGGAGATCGTCGAGCGCGTGCCACTGGAAATCGCCCCGTCCAGCACGACGCGCCGCTACCTCGAGGCGAAGAAAAACAAGCTCGGCCACATCCTCGAGCTGGTGTAGCCAATTCGACGAGGGGCCTCCGGCGGCCGGGCCACGGGCCCGGACCCGTTGGTTGGCCCAGCCTCCGCCGGGACCTCTGTGCGAATTGCGAAACCGTGTCGGCGGAGGCTAGGCCAACCAATGGGGTCTGGGGCCTGTGGCCCCAGCCGCCGGAGGCCTCCCGTCGAATTGGCTATAGCGCCGCGAGCGTGCGAGGTTTACCATCCGCGCCGCATGCCTCATACAGGACCGATTCTCGAAGGGCGCGGTGCGAGTGACTACGAGCGTTACGTGCGTGTGCCCGAGTTGCTCGAGTTGCAGAAGCCGATCGAAGCGCTTTCTCATCCGGAAGAGCGGATCTTCCAGACCACGCATCAGACTGCGGAGCTGTGGCTCCATCACATCGACTACGAGATCACCCGTGCGGTGAAGCATCTCGAAGCGGATGAGGTCACGCCGGCTGCGGATTTGCTGCATCGCTGCCGGCTCATCATCGACTTGCTGCGCGAGCAGATCGTCATTCTGGAGACGATGGCGCCGGCGGACTACCACGTCATCCGCATCTCGTCGCTGGGGCGGGGGAGCGGGCAGGAGTCGCCGGGGTTCAACATCCTGCTCACGGCGGGGAAGCGGTTATGGCCGCACTTCCGTGCGGCGGTCGAGCGGCGCGGACTCACGGTGCTCGAGATCGAGCGCAAGCCGCGGGAGCATGCGGAGATGTTTCGACTCGTGCAGAGCATGCTCGACTACGACGAAGCGTTTCTGAAGTGGCGGTTCATCCACATGAGGCTGGCCTTCCGTGTGATCGGCGATCGGGTGCTCTCGCTGAAAGGCGTGCCGGCGGCGCAGCTCGAAGCGGGAACGCGCGAGCCGCTGTTCCCGGAGTTGTGGAGTGCGATCAGCGATCTCACGGGTGAGTTCAAACCGACGTATTGATCGCGCTTCGCGGGGCTTGGTTTCTTTTCTCTTCCTGGCGGTGTCTCATCAAATCGAGAGAGAGTGGAAAACGTACGGAAACGTCCGTTTTTCAACGATTTCTGCGTAGAACTTTTTTCGCTAAAACTTTCGGTTTCAGCTCTTACCAATTGGGTTGACGGTGAAAAGGTCGATCTGTATATTCGCTCACCATTGCCTGACGCGGGCCGGCAAGCAGCCTGACAACAGCGCCCTGCACACGTCTGCGATCACTCATCAGGGAGTTCGGAATCAAATGAAAAAGAAGTTGTGCCTTTTCGCGGCACTTTCTCTTTCCCTATTGTCCCTCGTCGGCTGCCAGCAGGTTCAGGCTCGGATGGAGATTCGCGAGGCGAACGATGCGTACGCCAAGGAAGACTATCCGGCGGCGCTGACGCACTACACGAAGGCTCGTCAAATCGATCCGAAGAATTTCCCCGATCTGTACCGGATGATCGGGTATTCGCAGATCGGGATGTACGTGCCGGAAGATCGCACGCCGGCGAACGTGCAGCACGCCGATGCCGCGATCGTGGAGCTGCGGAACTACCTCAAGATGAGGCCCGAGGATCGCATCGCTCGCGAAGCGCTCATCAACCTCTATCTCAACGCGGACCGCACCACGGACGCGATCGAGTACTTCCGCCTCTGGTTGAAAGACCATCCCGCCGATCTCGAAGCGGTGAAGTCGATCGCCACGCTCTACGCCAAGCAGGGCAACTTCAACGAGTCGCTCAACTGGTACGAGAAGATCACTCTTCTCGATGCGCGGAACCCGGAGTCGTTCTACATCTACGGCGTGGTCTGCTACGAGAAGGTTTCGAAGAACCCGCCGGCCGACATGGCCGAGCGCATCGCCATCATCGAGAAGGGCAAGGCCGCGTTGCAGCGCTCCATTCAGATGAAGCCCGACTACTTCGAGTCGATGGCCTATCTGAACCTGCTCTTCCGCCAGCAGGCGCTCGTCGAGACGGATCCGGTCAAGCAGCAGGCGCTCATCGCCGAAGCTGACAAGGTCCGCAACCAGGCGGTCGACATCATCAGGAAGAAGAAGGCCGCGGCCGCACAGGCCAAGGGCTAAACGGAACTGAAGAGAGCATGTTCGAAACCACAGTCGTCGAGTCCCGGAAACAGAAAGTCGGAATCCAGAAGTTCATGACGCTGCCGGTGTCGGTTGCGCTGCATGTCGTCGTCATCGGCGGCCTGATTTTCGGCGCGGTCTGGAACATCGATTTTCCGACGAACTCTCCCGCCCAGGTCGCGCAGTATTCGGTCGCTGCCGCTCCGCCTCCGCCTCCGCCGCCCCCGCCGCCGCCCAAAGCGTCGGCCAAGGTGACGCCGACGGTGAAGCCGGTGGAAGTGCCGAAGGATCTGCAGAACCTCGCCCCCACGGTCACGCCCGATACCGTCAAGCCGGTCGAAGCTGCGGCTGCCACTGATGCCGGTGTGGAAGGTGGTGTCGAGGGTGGTGTCGAAGGTGGCGTGCTCGGTGGTGTCGTCGGCGGTGTCGTCGGCGGCGTCGTGACCGATACCGCGCCGCCTCCGCCGAAAGAAGAAGCGCCGCTGCGCGTCGGTGGCGACGTCAAGGCGCCGACCATCCTCTCGCGCGTCGAGCCGCATTACCCCGAGGTCGCTCGGAAGGCGCGCATCTCCGGCATCGTCATCGTCGAGTGCATCATCGACAAGGCCGGCAACGTGCGCGACGTCAAAGTTCTCAAGCCGCTGCCGTTCGGCCTCGATCAGGCCGCCGCGGAAGCTGTCCAGAAGTGGAAATTCCGTCCGGGTACACTCAACGGCCAGCCGGTCGACGTCATCTTCAACCTCACGGTCAACTTCAAGCTGAACTAATTAAAAAGCCGGCCGGCTCGCATTTGCCGGCACGGTAGGAGGGAAACTAGTCATGGATATGTCTCCTGCAGCACTCTGGCACTCGATGGGTATCGTCGGTAAGACGGTCGGCATCGTGATGCTCATTATGTCCGTCTACTCGCTCTGGGTCATGGTCGAGCGCTTCGTCACCTTCCAGCAGGCCAAGAACCAGTCGCTCAAGCTTCTCGGCGCCATGTCGAACCTGCTCACCAAGAGCGATTACGGCCAGGCCATCGAGGTCACCAAAAAGTACAAGAACAGCCATCTGGCGAAAGTCATCGCCGCCGGTCTGCTCGAGTTCGAAGCCTCGCGCCGCGACAAGCGCAACTCCGATCCGGAGCTGGCCGTCGAAGCCGCCCGTCAGGGCATGGACCGCACGGCCATGATCACCGTCGCCGAGCTGAAAGAGAACCTCGGCGTTCTCGCCACCATCGGCGCCACCGCGCCGTTCGTCGGTCTGTTCGGCACCGTCATGGGCATCATCCGCGCGTTCGAAGGCATGGCCAAGTCGGGCGGCGGTATCGCCTCGGTCTCGGCTGGTAT
>DASSMK010000162.1:0-7422 GCA_035688915.1 Thermoanaerobaculia bacterium | reverse complement strand
GTTTACTCGAAGGACGTCGGCGACGTGCTCGATCGCATCGTGAAGCTGAACGGAATCGAAGATGTCGCGAAGATTCCGGTCAACTATCCGGTGAAGATTCCGATGGAGCTGCTGCTGCCCGAGTACCTGCCGCACGATGATCCGACGCGCCTCGCGCGCGAGGAGACCAAGCGCGAGAGCCAGAAGCTCGCGCGCCGCTCCCGCGCCGCGGGGCTGTCGGGCGTGCGCGTCATCATCGACGCAGGTCACGGCGGCCGCGACGTCGGCACCGAGCACGAAGACGTCTGGGAATCGACGTATGTCTACGACGTTGCCTGCCGCTTGAAGCGGATACTCGAGAAGCAGAGCGCCGCGAAGGTGTCGATGACCACGAAGTCGAAAGCGAACGGCTTCGACGTCGCCAACCGCGACGTGCTCGAAGGCGCGAGCGATCACTACGTGCAGACGACGCCAAAGTACACGCTCAGCGATGCCGTCGTCGGCGTCAATCTGCGCTGGTATCTCGCGAACTCGATCTTCCGCCGCGCCATCAGCGAAGGTCTGGCGAAAGAGAAAGTCATCTTCCTTTCCATCCACGCCGATTCGCTGCACCCTTCGCTGCGCGGCACGATGGCGTACATCCCCGGCGCGAGCTTCGTCCCCGCCACGTACCAGAAGCGCGGCGAGATCTATCTCGCGCACGCCGAAGTGCGCGAACGTCCCGTGGTGAAGCAGTCGCGCGAAGACGCGCTCGAAGCGGAAGGGCTCTCGCGCGATCTGGCCGAGTCGATCATCGATTCGATCGAGAAGAACGGTCTGAAGGTGCATCCGTTCGCGCCGGTGCGCGACAACGTCGTGCGCGGCGGCCACGAATGGGTTCCGGCCGTCATCCGCTATAACGTCGTCCCCACCCGCCTTCTCCTCGAAGTCTGCAACCTCGGCAACGCCAAAGACCGCGAGCTGATCAAAACCAAAAAGTACCGCCAGCAGCTCGCGGACGCGATCTACGCCGGCATCGTCGGCTTCTACGCCGGCCGCGAGGAAACGCCGTCGCGGGTCGTGGCGAGCGCCGGCTCGAAGTAGCGGCTAGAGTGATTAGTGGTTAGTGATTAGTGATTAGAGTGGCCCTTCGCACGCCGGCTGCCGAGCGCCAACGAATCACTAATCACTAACCCCTAATCACTTTCTCTCCCCTATAATCCGCCGCCGCAATGCCGCGTTCTTTTGAAGGGGATCTCGCTGCCGATGGTCTGCGTTTCGCGATCGTCGCCAGCCGTTTCAATGACGACATCGTTTCGGGCCTCCTCGACGGCGCCCTCGAGTGCCTGACGCGCCACGGCGCCACCGATGATGACGTCGCGCTCTACCGCGTTCCCGGCGCCTTCGAGATTCCGACGCTCGCCGCCAAGCTCGTGCATGACGGCGGCTTCGACGCCGTCATCACCCTGGGCTGCCTTCTCCGCGGCGACACGCCGCATTTCGACTTCATCTCCGCGCAGGTGACGAACGACCTCTCGCGCATTGCCGTGGAGGCGCGTTTCCCGGTCGCTTTCGGCGTGATCACGTGCAATACATACGAACAGGCGGTCGCTCGCTCCTCGAAAGGAACATCGAACAAAGGATGGGAGGCAGCGCTGGCGGCCATCGAGATGGCGAATCTCTGGAAGTCGGCAGGAGCCTCGCAAACGGAGTCCGCGTGATGGGTGCCCGTCGAAAAGCGCGCGAGCTCGCGCTGCAAATGCTGTTTCAGTCCGACATGTCCGGCAATGCGCCCGACATGATCATCGACACGTTCGAAGAGCTGCAAAAGTCGAAGCCGAACACGCGCGAGTTTGCGACGAAGATCTTCCGCGGCACGATCGTGCACATGGCCGAGATCGACGACATGATCCAGAACCAGGCCGAGAACTGGCGCCTCTCGCGCATGGCCGCCGTCGATCGCAACATCATCCGCATGTCGGTCTACGAGTTCATGCACGAAGACGACACGCCGAAGCTGGTGATCATCGACGAAGCGATCGAGATCGCCAAAAAATACGGCACTCAGAAATCGTCGCAGTTCATCAACGGCATCCTGGACGGGATTCTGAAACGGTACAATCTCGCCCGTGACGAACGCGACTGAGGCTTCGCACCGGAGCGGGGAGCGATGAGTCTTCTCGGCCGCCTCGAAGACCTCTCCCTCACCGACATCATCCAGATCGTCTATCTCTCGCGCCGCACCGGCGTGCTGGAGATCATCGACGATCGCGGACGCCATACCGTGATGTTCCGGCAGGGGCTCGTCGTCAACGCCTCATCGCCCGAACATCCTGATCTCGCCACCTACCTCGTCGCCGCCGAGCTGATTCCCGCCGCGACCGTGAACGTGCTGCGACAGACCGAGGAGAGCGGGATTCCGTCGGGTACGGCGGTGATGGAGATGAACCTTCTTTCGAAGGACGATCTCACCAACGCCATCCGCCTGCGCATCCTCTCCGTCGTCTCGCCGTTGCTGCAAAGCAAGGAAGGCGAATTCAACTTCATCCTCAGCGAGACGATGACGGCGCTCGACGTTGAGTACGAGCCCGATCAACTTTTCAAAGAAGGCGGCTTCGCGCCGAACAAGCTTCTCGGTGCCGCTGACGGTGAAAAGATCAAGCCGCTGCGCGGTCTCGAAGAGTCGCTGAAAGCAGGGAAGGCGCTGCTCCGCGGCAACGCCACCGCCGA
The DNA here is from genome assembly GCA_035688915.1 of Thermoanaerobaculia bacterium. Lineage (GTDB taxonomy): Bacteria > Acidobacteriota > Thermoanaerobaculia > Gp7-AA8 > Gp7-AA8 > DASSMK01. The sequence continues at coordinate 4,734 of DASSMK010000162.1, read as the reverse complement.
GACCACTCCCGGCTCTCTCAACCTCGGCCTCGGCCAGCCCATCGCTGCGCCCACCGCTCCTGTGCGTTTGCCCGGAACGACGGCGGAGCCGGAGAGCGAAACCGACAACGTCGTGCCGTTTCCGACGCGCGAAGAGTTCTCGCCAATCGATGAGCTGCCGTTCCCCGAAGTCGAAACGGCGCCGCCTGTCGCCGCGGCGACCGCTCCGTCCGCTGAGATGCAGCTGCCCGAGATTCCGGACGAAGAGCCGTCAGGCGACGCGGCAGCAGCATCGCCCGCACCGAAAGCCGGCCAGTTCAAAGTGGCGGGCGGACTGTTTGAGGTCGAGTCGCCCGAGGCGCTGTTTCGGAATGTGATTCTTTACGAGCGGAATCCGCTGGTGCGTGTCGCCGCGCGGCGCGCGTTCACCAAGCAGGGCGTGAAGATTTTTCAGTACGGCTCGCTCGATGACGTGCGCGCGGCGATGACGGATCTCTTTCGCGCGAACAGTTTCTTCGTCACGTTCCTCGAGCTCGACGACGCGTCGATCCGGCTGATGCAGCAGGTGAAGCGGAAGAATCCGCGCCTGCCGGTCGTGTTGATCGATGCGGAAGCCGATCTGCGGCGGCGGCATGACCTGCTGCGCGCCGGCGCGGATCTCTATCTCACCAAACCTTCGCCCGCGCGTTTGCAGCCGGGGCTTGCGGAAGAAGAGCTGGCGCTGTTCGCCGATGAGCTGGTGCTCTTCGCGGAACGTTCGTTCGAGCAGTGGGAGCAGGTCACCGGCGGCGGCATCGACGCAGGCAAGCGCTTCTACGAACTGGCCACGAAGGAAACCGTCGATCGTTCCTTCACGGTGCTCAAGCAGCTGATCAACGAGCTGTCGAATCCGAACGACATCAGTCAGGTGTCCGCGACCATCCTCCGCCTTTCTGCGGAGTATCTCGATCGCGGCGCGCTCTTCATGGCCTCCGACAACCGTTTCGTCGGCCTGGGCGGCTTCGGGGTCACCGGCGGCGGCGAGGAGATGAACGACCGCGTGCAGAAGCTCGAGATCGCGCGCGAACAGCCGTCCATCCTCGCGGAAGTCGCGTCGAACGGCGAGGCGCATCGCGGCAAAATGAAGCGCACGCCCGCCAACGTCGGCCTCATTGATTCCCTCGGGGGACTGCTGCCGACGGAAGTTGTCGCACTTCCGATCATGCACGCGAGCAAGACGATTGGTATCCTGTACGGCGACAACGCCGAGCACCGCGCTCCCATCGACACCACCACAGGGCTGGAGATCTTCCTCACGCAGGCTGGGTATGCGTTCGGGAACGCGGTTTTTGCGTCAGAGCGGGCGGGGCGGAGCCGTTAGCACATGAAGATTCTGGTGGTCGAAGATTCGTCGTCGATGCGCGCGTACCTGACGACGATCATCGAAAGCGGGACCGAGAGCTATGACCTCGAGATCGTCGAGGCGGCCAGCGGTTTCGAAGCGCTCAAGACTCTGCCGCATCATCGCTTCGACGCGATCCTCACCGACATCAACATGCCCGACATCAACGGGCTGGAGCTGGTGAGCTTCCTCAAGAATCATCCCGTCTACCGCAGCATCCCCATCATGGTCATCTCCACTGAGTCGACGGAAGAAGACCGGCGGCGGGCCGCGGCGCTGGGTGCCGAGGAGTATCTGGTGAAGCCGTTCGAGGCGCGGGATCTCGTCGAGAAACTGCGTCGCCTGCTCAAAGTGGCGTAACCGCGAACTTCGCGCGGCGCCGCGCCGCGGCCACACGAACCTCCGTCGTTTTCCGTTACCATGCGAGCGGTCCGTCCATGGCGAAAGAAGACGATCGCGCACGGGAAGAATTCACCAGCGAAGCGGAGGAGTTGCTCGACACCCTTTCACGCGACCTGGTGGATTTCGAATCGCAGGGGCAGAGCGTCCGGCCGGAGCTGGTCAATAAGATCTTTCGCGAGGTGCACTCGCTCAAAGGTCTGGCGGGCATGCTCGGCTTCGTCGAGATCTCCGAGCTCTCGCACAACCTCGAGGACATGCTCGACCGGTTGCGCATGGGGAAGATCGAGATCAGTAAAGATCTCATCGATCTCTTGTACGACGCGGTCGACGGTCTGAACCGCCTCGTCATCGCCATCAACGATCCGTCGCTGAGCGGCCTGGTCGACATCACAGGACTGGCGCGGCGCATCCATCAGATCATCACCAATCAGCCGCTCAAGGCGGCCGACGATCCGTTCGCGGAGCTGACGCTCGACGAGCAGACGCGCAAATCGCTCACTGAATATGAAGAGCACCGGCTGCTCGAAAACGTACGCGCCGGAAAGCACATCCTCTCGCTCGAAGTGACGTTCGACTTTTCGGACTTTGATGAAAAGCTGCGCGCGCTCACGTCGTCGCTCAGCGAAGCGGGCGAAGTGATCTCCACGCTGCCGGCCATCCCGACCGGCATGGTCAACGGCATCGCCTTCCGGCTGCTGTACGGCTCGACGTTAAACGATGCGGCGGTGCAGGCGGTCGCGCCGGAAGCGAAGGTCGCGTCGCTGCGCAAGGCGAGCGCGCCGGCGATTACCGGTCCTGCGGATGCCACGGTTGCGGCGCCGGAGCCGGTGGAAGAAGAGATGTCGCTGCGCTCGCTGTCGCAGACGGTGCGCGTCGACATCTCGCGCCTCGATCACGTCATGAACATCGTCGGCGAGCTGATCATCGAAAAGACGCAGCTCGAATCGCTCGCACGCGCCATGACGCAGCAGCAGGCGCGCATGGTCTCGCACGAGCTCGGAAAAATCTCGCGCAACCTCGATCGCAAGCTCAACGAGCTGCAGAAATCGGTCATCGAGATCCGCATGGTGCCGGTCGGGCAGATCTACTCGAAGCTCTCGCGCACCGTGCGCAAGCTCGCGCGCGAGCTGAACAAAGAGATCGAGCTCGTGCTGCGCGGCGAAGACACGGAGCTCGACAAGATGATGGTCGAGGAGCTGACCGATCCGCTCATGCACATCATCCGCAACGCGCTCGATCACGGCATCGAGAACGCCGACGAGCGGCGCGCCACCGGCAAGCACCCGGTCGGCAAGGTCGTGCTCACCGCGTATCAGCAGGGCAACTCCGTCGTGCTCGACGTACGGGATGACGGCCGCGGCATCGATCCCGAGCGCATCCGCCGCGTCGCGGTCGCGCGAGGACTCATCGGCGACAAAGAAGTGATCGACCAGCAGCGCGCGTACGAATTGATGTTCACGGCTGGTTTCTCCACCGCCACGGCGGTCAGCGAGATCTCCGGCCGCGGCGTCGGTCTCGACGTCGTGAAGAAGAACATTCAGGAGTTGAAGGGCACGATCGAAGTGATCTCGAAGGTCGGCGAGGGGACGACGTTCCGCATCTCGCTGCCGATCACGCTGGCCATCATCCAGGCGTTGATCGTCGAAGCGGGCGGCGACATGTTCGCCATTCCGCTCACGTCCGTGGAAGAGTCGCTGCGCATCTACTCGCGCGACATCCGCCGCGTGGAACGACGCGAGGTCTTCACGCTGCGCGATTACACGCTGCCGCTGCTCCGTCTCGCGGATGCCTTCGGCCTCGACGACGATCACGATCACGGCGCCGACACGAAATGGTTCGTGGTGGTGACGCGCGCCGGCGAGAAGACGGTCGGCATTCTCGTGAACGCGCTCGTGCGCCAGCAGGAAGTGGTCATCAAGTCGATCGGCGAGCGGCTGAAGATGACGCCCGGCATCGCCGGCGCGACGGAAATCGGCGAAGGCGAGATCGTGCTGGTCGTCGACGTCGGCACGCTCATCGATCACTTCGGCGGACGCGCGCGCGAAGTGCGCGCCGCGGCGGCGGCGAGCTGACGCATGTTCGAAGACTTTTTCGGACTTCGCGCAAAACCATTCGGCAAGACGCCCGATCCTTCCTTTCTCTTCGAGTCGACGCAGCACCGCGAAGCGCTGGCGCGGCTCGAATACGCCGTCGATGAAAAAGAGCTGGCGCTGCTGACCGGCGACATCGGCTCCGGTAAGACCACGCTCTCCCGCGCGCTGATCGATCGCATCGGCGAAACGCGGCCGATCGTGCTGCTGATCAATCCCCGCCTCACCCCCATGCAGCTCCTCCGCGCCATCGCCCAGGGCCTCGGCCTCGAGCCGCCGCGCTACCGCAACGACCTGCTCGATCAGCTGCACTCGAAGCTTTACGCGCTGTACGAGGAAGGTCGCGAGCCGGTGCTGATCATCGACGAGGCGCAGCTCATTCCGGGCAAAGCGACGTTCGACGAGATCCGCCTGCTCACCAACTTTCAGCTCGACGATCAGAATCTGCTTTCGGTGCTGCTGGTCGGCCAGCCGGAGCTGCAGACGCGCATCGAGCGCGAAGCCTACGCGCCGCTTCGGCAGCGCATCGGGATGCGCTACTCTCTCGGCCCGCTCACGCTGGAGGAGACGATCTCGTACATCGAACATCGCATTCGCGTCGCCGGCGGCACGCGCAACCCGTTCACCGAATCGGCCATGGCCGAGATTCATGCGCTGAGCGGCGGCGTGCCGCGTTTGATCAACACGCTGGCCACGACCGCGCTGCTCGACGCGTTCGGCGAAGACGCCGAAACGATCGAGCCGCCGCGCATCACTTCCGCCGCGCGCGAGCACCGGATGGAGGCCGCGCATGGTTGATCTGGTGAAGATCCGCAAGAAAGCGAAGAAGAAGGAAGAGGCGGCGGAAACGCAGCCGCCCGCGGAAAACGTTGGAGCGGCGGG
>DASSMK010000161.1:0-5602 GCA_035688915.1 Thermoanaerobaculia bacterium | reverse complement strand
CCGGCGGGCGAGGCGCCCGCCGCTCCAACGACTGCGCGAGCTAACTCGAGGTTCTGCTCGATCACGTGTTTCGTCGTGTCGACGGACACGTGATGATTGGTGAAGAGCAGCGCCGCTTTTTCGCGAATGGCGTTTGCGGCGAAGCCGTAGCGTTGATTCGCGCCGGATGCGAATCCGAGCGCCGAGGATTTGATGAGGCCTTGAAAGTCGACGGAGGTGTCGGCGCGCACGGCGCGGATCGAGCGCAGCGCGTCGCGCATGCCGCTCGGCCACTGCTTTATCCGCACGGGGATGGCGTGGACGCCGGCCACGATCTCCACCAGCTCCCGATACGGCGCTTCCACCACCCACGAAACCTCGGCCACACCGCGCAGCGCGGCCACGGCAGGCAACGTGTGAATGACGTCGCCGAGGGCCGAGAGCCGCAGGACGAGGAGTCGCGTCACCGGCCTCTCATCTTCTCGAGCACGGCCGTCGTGGAGTGATCCTTCGGATCGCCGGTGATCACCACCTTGCCGCCGTACGCGTTGACGATGGCCGCTTCCGGCACTGACTCGGCCGTGTAATCCGTTCCTTTGCAGTGAAAGTCGGGACGCAGCTGCTGCAGCAGATTGGCCGGCGAGGTCTCGTCGAAGATCGTCACGTACGACACGCCGCGGATGGCGGAGAGGATCTCGGCGCGCTCCTGCGCGTTCATCACCGGACGCCCCTCCCCTTTCAGCGTGCGCACCGAATCGTCGCCGTTCACCGCCACCACCAGCACGTCGCCGACGTTCGCGGCATCCTGCAGATAGCGAATGTGCCCCACGTGCAAGACGTCGAAGCAGCCGTTCGCGAAGGCGATGCGTTTGCCGTGCGCACGCTCTTCGTCGAGCGCGCGCTGCAGCTGGTCGTGATCGAGAATCGGGGCGTTCACTAGTCGTTCAACTCTTCGTCGCGTTCGATGGCGTGGCGCAGCTCGTCGTTCGAGACGGTGGCGGTGCCCATCTTCATCACCACGATGCCGCCCGCGTAATTGGCGAGCTTCGCCGCTTCGACGTACGACGCGCCTGCTGCGAGCGCGAGCGTGAATGTGGCGATGACGGTGTCGCCGGCGCCGGTGACGTCTGCCACCTGATCGGTGCCGTAGACAGGGATGAACAGCGGCGCCGGACGATCGCGTTCGAACAGCGCCATACCGCGGCTGCCGCGCGTGATCACGATCGCTTCGGCATCGAGCGTTTCCTGCAGCGTCTGCGCGACCTGCTGCAGCCGCTCATCGCCGTCGCCATCGAAAAGCGACGTTCCCGCGGCGGCCGCCGCTTCCTCTTCATTCGGCGTCGCCGCGGTCACGCCCGGATAGCTGAGCAGCTCGTAGCGCGAATCGAGTGTGACCGGCTTGCCGTGCGCGTAGCGCGTCAACGTCGAGGCGATGCCGGAGCTGACCACGCCGTAGCCGTAGTCGCTGATCAGCGCCGCGTCGCAGAGCGCGATCTGATCGCGCAGCAGCGCCGAAAACGTGCGCCCTTCGCTCTCGGTCATCACGAAGTGATCTTCGATGTCGTAGCGGACGATCTGCTGGCGGCTGGCGTGCGGCATGCCGCCCAGGATGCGCACTTTGGTCGGTGTGTTGTAGCGGTCCGTGCGGAGGATGCCGCCGCATTCGATACCGGCGGCGGAGAGCCGTTCGATCACCGAGTGGCCCGGCGCGTCGTTGCCGACCACGGAAACGGGAACGGGCAGACCGCCGAGGGAGAAGATGTTGTTGATGGCGTTGCCGGCGCCGCCGAGAAGGATGTCATCGCGGTACTGGCGAAGAATGAGCACCGGCGCCTCGCGGGAAATCCTCTTCGGTGTGCCGTAGATGAAGCGGTCCGCCACGATGTCGCCGTAGACGACGATCAGCTTCCCCTTCATCATCTCGGCGATTTGTAAGAGGCGGGCGCGGCTGAACACCGCGCGACTATAAACGATGAACGGCCAACTCGTAGAGGGCGTGCACTACTACCGCGAAGGGCCATATCTGGTCTTCACGGAGCTGTTCCTGCGCGAGCGCGGCTACTGCTGCGAATCGGGTTGCCGGCACTGTCCGTGGGGGTACCGGAAGGACGTGCGCGCGGACGTTCCGCGCGACGATCCCGAGGAAGCGTAGTTTCTCGCGCTGCACGTTGGAGCGGCGAGGCTTGCCCCGCCGGATTTCGCGCGATTCATTCGGCGGGGCAAGCCCCGCCGCTCCAACCGTCAGCGCGATTGCGCGGTTTCGCTGCTCAGATCCGCTTCCGCCAGCTCGCGCTTTTCCTCGCCGGTCAGCACGTTCTCCACGTCGATCAGCAGGTAGACCTCTTCGCCGTGCGGGACGACACCGATCAGCAGCTCGCCGCGAATGCCGCGCACGAGCGGCGGCGGCGGCAGGAAGGCATCGCTGTCGACGGTGACGATGCGGCGCACTTCATCCACTTTCAATCCGATGAAGCCCGCGCTCGTGTGCGTGATCAGCACGAGCGGCTGTTCGGCGTCGCCGAGGTTCGGGTAGAGGCGCACGCGCAAATCGACGATGGGGATGACTTCGTTGCGCAGCACGATGATGCCTTCGATGAACGCCGGCGCAGTCGGCACGGTCGTCGAGCCGTTGTACGGGATGATCTGGCGCACGGCCATGATGTCGAGCACGAACGTCTCGGGGCCGACGCGAAAGGTGATCAGGCGGAGGTCCGCGGCCATCGTTCGTTCCTCAGCTGCGCACGCGGAACTTGCGCATTTCGTCGTCGAGGCTGCGGATGGCGTCGTTGAGCAGCGTGATGGCGTCCGACATGTCGTTGATCGACGTGCGATTGCCATCGGCGATGGCGCGCACCTGCTCCATGGTCAGCACGATCTTCTCGCTCTCGGACGATTGATTGGCCGCGACCTGGAAGATCTCGTGGATCATCTCGATCATCCGCTCCGCCGCGGCGGAGATCATCGCCGAGCCGGACTTTTGCTCGACCATCGCCTGCCGCACGTACTTCGTCACCTCGCGCATCGATTCGACGGCGCGCATGATGTGATCCGAGCCTTGCGCCTGCTGCGTCGTGGCGGAGTTGATCTGCCGCACCATCTCCTGCAGCCGCTCGACGGCACGCGTGACGGTCTCGCTCCCCTTGGCCTGCTCGCGCGTGGCATTGGCGATCTCTTTCCCCATGTCCGACGCCTTCGACGCCGACTCGAGGATGTTGTTCAGCGCGCGTCCCGCTTCGTGCGAAAGCTTCACGCCATCTTCGACGAGGCGCGAACCGGAAGACATGGCGCGCAGCGCGTTATCCACCTCATCCTGCACGGAGCGAATCAGTCCCGCGATGTCGCGCGTCGATGACGCAGTGCGCTCGGACAGATCGCGAATCTCCGCGGCCACGACCGAGAAGCCTTTCCCGTATTCGCCCGCCTGCGCCGCGAGAATGGCCGCGTTCAGCGCGAGCAAATTGGTCTGCTCCGCGACGTCTTCGATAACGTTCAGGATCTTGCCGATGGCGATGGAACGATCGCCGAGGCGCGCGACGACGGTGTTCGCTTCGACCACGGACTGGCGGATCTGCTCCATGCCGTCCATCGTTTCGCGCACCGCACGCATCCCTGATTCGGCAGCATCGGCGACGGCGAGCGCGAGATCGTACGAGCGCGCGGCGTTGCCTTCCACCTGCGCGATCGACGCCGACATCTCCACCATCGACGAGGACGTATCCGTGACGAAATTCGTGAGGTAGACGACGTTCTGATCGACCTCATTGATGGACGACACCATCTGATGAGTCGCCGACGCGGTCTCTTCAACGGAGTTGAACAACGTGTCCGTGTGGCGGCTGACCTCTTCCATCGACGCCACCATCTCCAGCATCGAAGACGAAGTCTCCTCGGACGACGCCGAAAGCGCTTCCACGTTATCGGTGATTTTCCGCACGCCGCTGTTGAGGCGATCGATGGAGTGATACGTGTCGTCGATCATGGCGCGCTGCTCGTCAACGCGTTCGATGACGGTGTGTGAGCGGCTGTCGACGGTCTCGACGACGGATTTCAGTTTCGACTGCGAATGGCCGAGGCTCTTGAGCGTGCGCTCGAGATTGGAGGCCATGTTGTTGAAGCCTTCGGCGAGCGTGCCGATCTCGTCGCCGGAAACGATGCGCGCCCGCTGCGTGAGATCGCCCTTCGAGATCAGCTGCGCGGTATCGACCAGGGTGAGCACCGGGCGAACGATGAAGCGCGCCGCAATCCACGCGAGCAGCGACGCCAGCACGAGCACGAAGACCGTGATGCCAGCGTTCCAGCCGCGCAGCGAGCGAGCGGCTTCCTCCGCCTGCGATTCGTTCATCAGCAGCCGGAAGTAGCCGCGCGGTTTGGCGGTCGGGTTTGCGGCGTCGGCTTTCGTTTCGAAGAACGGGACGACGTAGATGTGCTCGCGCTTCGCCGTCTGCGTGCCGTGCTCGGTATGCAGCGAGCGATTGCGGAGATCGTCAGGGATGGTGGTGGAGGTCGCGGCCAGGACCTTGCCGTCGCCGCCGAGAAAATCGGCGTACTGTACGGAGGGGCTGCGGGCGAGATCACCGGTGATGTTTTTCAGATCATCGGTGAGACCGAAAAGGACGTAGTAGCCTGCGGTCGATTCGATCGTGCGGGCGATCGCTTCGCCTTGCTCGACGGTCTGGCGGATCATGGCGCGGCGCACCAGCCATTGCTGGATGCCGAGGATGATCACGGCGATCAGGACCGTCTGCAGAGCAAACGCACCGATGAATTTCGAACGGAGACCGACGCGGACATTCGCTTCGTTGCCGGCAAGCATAGGACCGGCGGAAGTGTAGCCGCTTTCGCCGCGCGCCGCGCTGCTATCATCCGCGCATGCCGCTCATTCGCTGCCCGAAGTGCGGGCAGGGCTACGACGTGCCGGGAGCCATCGCGGTTCATCTGCCGAATTCGATCGCGACATGCCATTGCGGCGAGTGGCTGGCAGGCAGCAAAGCGGCCGTGCTCGCGCGGATTCTGAATCCCGAAAAGATCCGCGAAGTGGACCTGCAGCCTTATCGCGTGAACGCATCTGCGAATGCGGCGGCGCCGGTGGAGACGCAGGCGAGCGAAGCGAGTGCTGCGCCAGAGCCGCCGGCGCGTCCGCGCTCGGTGCGTATCGTCGCGCGCGGCGCGCATGAATCGGTCAACACGATCTTCACCATTCACGAGCATCCGCTCTGGATCGGACGCAAGGGCTGTCATGTGGAGCTGGCGGAGGCGGAACTATCGATCCGCCACTGCTCGATCTCCGTGCGCGGCGCGCAGCTCGTCGTGCGCGATGCGCAATCGCACACCGGTACGTTTCTCGACGGCCAGGAAATCGAGGAAGCGGTGATCGCGGACGGCGTGCATCTGCTGCGCGTCGGCTCCGCGCTCGTAACGATCGAACCGACCGAGGAACGCGGCGCGCCGGTGGAGCCGATCGCGCTCGATGCGGAAAGTATGGTGGATGAATCGCTGCTCGCGCGGACGCTGCAGGAACGGCGTGGCGCGGCGGCCGCTCCCTCGCGCATCGTCCTCGTTTGCATCGACGGACCGCTGAATGGCCAGGAGTTCGAGCTGCCGCCGGGCGGCTTAGTGGTCGGAC
>DASSMK010000160.1:0-5446 GCA_035688915.1 Thermoanaerobaculia bacterium | reverse complement strand
CTCCAACGGAATCGTTTTTACTTCGCTTTGACCGGTTCCACCGCGTCCTTGGGACGGGCGGAGCCCATGTCGACGTTGCCGCGGAACTTTGCTCCCTCGGCCACGATGATCTTCGGTGCGCGCAGGTTGCCGTCGACCGTGGCGCTGGCCACGAGCTCGACGCGATCGTCCGCCGAGATGTCGCCCGTCACCTTGCCTTCGATGGTGACGGTCTTCGCGTGCACCGTCGCTTCGACGCGAGCCTTCGTCCCGATGCGCAGATCGCCCGTCAGATCGATCTTCCCGCGAATCGTCCCTTCGATCACCACCGGCTCGCTGCCGGTGATCGTTCCGTCGATGACGATGTTCGGTCCGAAAAAGGTGAACGACGGCATCGGAGCCGCATCGCCTCGCGGCGCGGGCCGAGGCGCCGGAGTGCTGTTTTCCTTGGAAAAAAGAGCCATGCGGGCGCGGAGCATAGCATGGGGCGCCGAGTTGTCAGTGGCCAGTGGCCAGTGGTCAGTTGGATGTGGCGAGACAGCTACTTTTTCGCCCGACTGACCACTGACCACTGACCACTGACAACTTCCCCGAGATACCATTCAACGCCCTGCATCGCCAGCCGTATCAACGAGGGAGCTTTGCGAACTGTGAAACGAATCATTGCCATTCTGACGCTCACTGCACTCGTCTCCTGCAAGGGGCGCGGCAAGAAGGACGAGCAATACAAAACCGAGAAGGTCGACCGCGGCACGATCACCATGACCGTCACCGCCACCGGCACTCTCTCCGCCGTCACGACCGTGCAGGTCGGCAGTCAGGTCTCCGGCGTCATCTCGCGCCTCTACGCGGACTTCAACAGCCACGTGAACAAAGGCCAGCTGCTCGCCGAGCTCGATCCGACGCCGTTCCAGGCGCAGGTCGAGCAGCGCCGCGCCGACGTCTCGCGCGCGCAGATCGAAGCCGCCAACGCCAAGATCAGCTACACGCGCCAGCAGCGCCTCGTCGCCAGCGGCCTCGCCGCGCAGGCGGACCTCGATTCCGCGAAAGCGCAATACGACGGAGCGATGGCGCAGGTGCGGCAGTCGACCGCCGCGCTGTCGCAGTCCGAAACGAACCTGCGCTACACGAAGATCATCTCGCCCATCGACGGCGTGGTCGTCGACCGGCAGTACGACGTCGGCCAGACCGTCGCCGCATCGTTCCAGGCGCCGACGCTCTTCCAGATCGCGCAGGACCTCACCAAGATGCAGGTGCAGGCGGACGTCGATCAATCCGACATCGGCCGCGTGCAGGTCAACCAGATCGCGCGCTTCACCGTCGATGCGTATCCCGACGAAGAGTTCCGCGGACGCATCTCGCAGATCCGCTTCAACGCGCAGGTCAACCAGAACGTCGTCACCTATCCCGTCATCCTCGAAGTCTCGAATCCCGAAGGACGCCTCCGTCCGAAGATGACGGCCAACGTGACGATCGACGTCGCGTCGGTGAATGACGTCGTGCGCGTGCCGAACGCCGCGCTGCGCTTCAAGCCGAGCACCGAAGGGAAGAAAGACGAGAATGCGAGCGGCGGCGGAGGCGGTGACGCCATGAGCCGCGCCGCGCGCAGCGGCCAGGGCGGCGGTCCCGCCGGCGCCGCATCGCAACTGCCGGGCGGACGCCGCGCCGGTGCTGCTGCCGCGAAGATGCAGACCGTCTACACGCTCACCGGCGAAGCGAAAGAGAAGAAGCTCACGCCCGTGCAGATCCGCACCGGCATCAGCGACGGCCGCTTCACGCAAGTCATCTCCGGCGACCTGCAGCCCGGCGCGCAGGTCGTGGTCGGCGTGGCGACGTCGAAGGTCGAAAGCGCGCCGCCGATGGGCGGAGGCGGCGGCCCGGGCGGCGGCGGCCAGCGCGGCGGCGGCGGCCGGAGGTCGTAGTGGCGCGCGCAGTCATCGACATTCGCGACCTCGTCAAGATCTACACGCTTGGCGAGGTCGAAGTGCGCGCGCTCGACGGCGTCACGATGCGCGTCGACGAAGGCGAGTTCGTCGCCATCATGGGTCCGTCCGGCTCCGGCAAGTCGACGCTGATGAACATCATCGGCTGTCTCGACCGTCCCACCAGCGGCTCGTATGTCCTCGATGACGCAGACGTCTCGCAGCTCTCGCGCGACCAGCGCGCGCTGATCCGCAACGCGAAGATCGGCTTCGTGTTCCAGAGCTTCAACCTGCTGCCGCGCACCTCCGCGATGGAAAACGTCGAGCTCCCTCTCCTCTACGGCGACCTCGGCTACACCCGCGCCAAACGCCGCGACGTCGCGCGCGACGCGCTGCATCGCGTCGGACTCGCGGGACGCGAAGGCAATTACCCGTCGCAGCTCTCCGGCGGTCAGCAGCAGCGCGTGGCCATCGCGCGCGCGCTCGTGACCGATCCCGCCATCCTGCTTGCGGACGAGCCGACGGGCAATCTCGACTCGCGCACGTCCGAAGAGATCATGGGCATCTTTCAGGAATTGAACGAGAGCGGCAAAACGATCGTGCTGATCACGCACGAACCCGACATCGCCAAACACGCCAAGCGCGTCGTGCACGTGCGCGACGGCCTGATCCAGCAGGACGAATTCATCGAGCAGCACAAGGTGGAACGAAAAGGAATCGAAGCACCGGTTGCGCCGGTCGCTCGATAAACGCCATGCGAAACTCCGTCACGCGTCTCGGCAACATCACCATCGTCGGATTGAAATCGATCGCGCGGAACAAGCTCCGCTCGCTACTCACCGCGCTCGGTGTGGTCATCGGCGTGGCGTGCGTGATCGTCTCCGTGGCCATCGGTTCCGGCGTTGCGGCCTCGGTCTCCGAGATGATCAATTCGCTCGGCTCGAACTTCATCATGATCATGCCCGGCGCCTCGACGCAGGGCGGCGCGCGCATCTTCACCGGCCAGTCCACACTCACCGAAGAAGATGCGGACGCCATTCGCCGCGAGTGCCCCGCGGTTGCGTACATCTCGCCGAACATCCGCACCGCGGGACAGATGGTCGCGGGCGAATTGAACTGGTCGTCGCAGATCTACGGCGTCGGCATCGACTGGCCGAACATCCGCGCCTGGAACGTCCAGGACGGCACGTTCTTCACCGAAGGCGACATCCGCGCCGGCTCGAAAGTCGCCGTCCTCGGCGCCACCGTCGCGGAGAACCTCTTCCCGAACGGCGACGCCATCAACTCCACCATCCGCATCAAGAACGTTCCGTTCCGCGTCACCGGCGTCCTCGAAAAGAAGGGCGGCAGCATGATGGGCAGCGATCAGGACGACGTGGTGGTCGTGCCGTACACGACTGCGCTGAAGCGCCTGATGGGCCAGCAGAAGCTCGGCATGCTCATCGCCTCCGCCGCCTCTGCCGATCAGGTGCAGGACGCGATGGATCAGATCGAAGCGCTGCTCAAGCAACGCCACCGCATCCCGCCCGGCGGCGACGCCGATTTCATGATGCGCTCGCAGGAAGAGATCGCCAAAGCCAATGCGCAGCAGGTCAACCTCATGCGGAATCTCCTCCTCGGCATCGCCGTCGTCTCGCTCGTCGTCGGCGGCATCGGCATCATGAACATCATGCTCGTCAGCGTCACCGAGCGCACACGCGAGATCGGCATCCGCATGGCCATCGGCGCCCGCAGCCGCCACGTCCTCCTGCAATTCCTTTTCGAAGCCGTCACCCTCTCCGTCCTCGGCGGCCTGATCGGCGTGCTGTTAGGCGTGGGCGCCGCGAAAGGCATCGGCAAAGGCGCCGGCTGGCCGATCGTGATCAGCCCGAACGCGATCCTCATCGCCTTCGCGGTCGCGGCGACGATCGGCATCTTCTTCGGCTACTACCCGGCGCGCAAAGCAGCGAAGCTGGATCCGATCGACGCGTTGCGGTACGAGTGAGTTGAAGTTCTTAGTGGTCAGTGGTCAGTTCGCCAGTGGCTTGCGCCGCGCGAGGTCAACTGACCACTGCCCACTGACCACTGACAACTCCCCCTTGGAATACACTTTCCGCTCAGCGACTTGAGGACCTTGACCTTATGCGTGGAACTCATGGCTGGGCCGAAGTGTCCCGTGAGCGCAAGCTCGAGATCATCGACGCGATCGTGGCGAACAAGCCGACGCGCGGGCCGGTGCATGCCGAGCTCGATCTCACCGATCGCTGCAATGTGGCCTGCTACTTTTGCAATCAGCAGGACCTCCGCACCAAAGACTCGATCCCGCTGCCGAAGCTGACGGAGCTGATCGATGAGATGGCGGAAGCGGGTCTGCGCTCCGTGCGCCTCTCCGGCGGCGGCGATCCGCTCTTCCACCGCGACGTCCTGAACGTCATCGACCACCTCGCCAAACGCAACGTCATCGTCGACAACGTGACGACGAACGGCGTGGCCATGACCACCGAAGTGGCCACGCGCCTCGTGCAGAACAAAGCGCGCGAAGTGATCTTCTCGCTGAACGCCGTCGACGCCGTCGATTACGCGCGGATGATGAAGGTCAAGCCGCAGCTGTTCGAGAAGGTCGTCGAGAACATCAAGAACCTGCTCGCCATCCGCGGCGATTCGATCTATCCCTCCGTCGTGATCCAGTTTCTCATCGACAAGGAAAACGTCGGCCGTCTCGTGGAGATGTACGAGCTGGCGCGCTCCATCGGTCCCGATCGCGCTGCCATCAACGCAGTGCTCGAGATTCCGCTGGAGCGCATCGATCGCGAGCGCCTGCTGACGCCCGACGATCGCTACGCCGCCGAGCCGCTCATCGAAGAGATCCTGCGCCGCGACAAGGAAGTCGGCATGCTGCAGATCGACTTCGCCGTCGCGCACTGGAACACGATGATGGCCGAGATCCGCGAGCGCGTCGGCACGCCGGTGTACAACTCGTACCCCACCGCGCCGTCGTTCCGCGAAGACAATGCCGGCTGCTTCTTCGCCTGGTACACCGCCGCCATCACCGGCAACGGCGACATCCGCCCCTGCTGCCTGCTCCTCAATCCAAGCGTCAAGCCCCTCGGCAACGTGCATCAAACGAAGACGTTCGCCGAGCACTGGAACGGTCCCGAATTCGCGCTCATGCGCGACGAGATGCGCGAAGTGATGCTGATGCGCAATCGCATCGAGTACTCGCGCGACCGCTTCAAGATCCTCAAGGAGCCGTGCGTCAAGAACGGCCTCTGCTGGCTCAAGAACATGTACTTCCGCGCCGACGAAGAGTTCTACGCACTGCTCGCGCAACGCATGGACGAAACGCGCGCGAAAGAAATCCGCTGGACCGGCAACGCCCGCCAGGTCAAACGCCGCGCAGAGCTCTTCCTGCAGGATCACCCCGGCGCGAAAAAGTGGTGGGACTGGGGCCGCAACCGCTCGCGCGGCGCGCGCGTGTTCCTCAAAACGAAGCTCGGCGTGAACCTCACCGACGCGGTGTAACTCACGCGCTGAACGTTGGAGCGGCGGGCGCCCTCGCCCGCCGA
>DASSMK010000159.1:0-7021 GCA_035688915.1 Thermoanaerobaculia bacterium | reverse complement strand
TCGAGCGCACGCCGCGCGTCGCGAATGGTGGAGGTGAGCGCGGAATCCGAAACGTACGTGCCGCGCCAGAACGAATCGAGCAGCTCTTCCTTCGGAACCACGCGCTCGCGCTGCTGAATCAGGTAATTCAGAACTTCCAATACGCGTGGCTCCGCCTTCACGGGCGCGGCGCCGCGACGCAGCTCATAGCGCTCCATGTCGAGCTCGTACTCACCGAACCGGAACATGCGTGATCTGAATCCTCACATTTTCTCCAGATTTTCGCCCGGATTTTTCGACGGGACGGCCCGAGATTGCGACACGCGGAGAATCTATGGCAACGGTCGAACAGGCAATGGGGACGGACGTGTACGCGGCGCGCATCGTGCGCACGCTCAATGACGGTTTCACCACGCTGCTCCTCGGCGTGGGGCATCGCACAGGGCTCTTCGATGTGATGGCGGCGCTGCAGGCGTCGACGAGCCGACAGATTGCGCGCGCCGCAAATCTCGACGAGCGCTACGTGCGCGAATGGCTGGGTGCCCTGACCGCGGCACGCATCCTCGACCACGACGAAGCGACGGGCACGTACCGTTTGCCGTTCGAGTATGCGGCGGTGCTGACGCGCGAGTCCGGCGCGAACAACCTGGCCGCGGTCGCGGCGCTGGTGCCGCTGCTGGCGGCGACCGAGGATCTGGTGGTGGCGGCGTTCCACAGCGGGGGCGGCGTGGCGTACGAAGCCTACTCGCGATTCCATGACGCGGTGGCCGAACAGCGTCGCGCGCTGCTCGACGACGACACCATCGAATCGCTGCTCGCACTGATGCCGGGCATGCGCCACAAGCTGATGCGGGGCGCGCAGGTGCTGGACGCCGGTTGCGGCCGCGGCCACATGCTCAACCGGCTGGCGCGAATGTTCCCGAATTCCTTCTTCCGCGGCTACGACATCGACGCCGATGCCATCGCCGATGCGCGCGCGGAAGCGGAAGCGTGGGAGTTGCGCAATGTGGAGCTCGAAGTGGGCGACATCGCCAGCCTCGACGAGCCGAAGCACTACGACCTCATCACCGCCTTCGACACCATCCACGATCAGGCTTTCCCGCGCGCGGTGCTGCGCAATATTTGCGCGGCGTTGCGTGAGGGCGGCGTGTTTCTGATGCAGGAAGTGGAGGCCGAGAACCAGCCGTTTGCGCCGATGTTCTATGCGATCTCGACGCTGCACTGCGTGCCTGTGGCGGCGGCGCAGGAAGGGGAGGCGCTGGGCATGATGTGGGGCAAGGCGGGCGCGCGGGCGATGCTCGCCGCGGCGGGATTCGAATCGATCCGCTTCGCGCAGGTCGAAGGCGATCCCTGGAGCAGCTACTGCGTGGCCGTGCGATCATCCGCGCGGCACTGATGGCGATCGAATTACGCAAAGCAACGAACGACGACGTTCCGCAGATCGAAGCGCTGATGCGCGACTCCATCCGCGGTCTCTGTCCCGGCTTCTACGACGACACGCAGATCGAGAGCACGCTCCGCTACACGGCGCGGCTCGATCCGATGCTGGTCGAGGATCGCGGCTTCTTCGTGGCTGTCGATGATGAGGACGGCGCGATCGTGGCGTGCGGCGGCTGGAGCGCACGCGCCAAGCTCTACGCCGGCAGCGCGCCGAAAGGCGACGAGCGCCGGATGATCGATCCGCAGACGGAGCCGGCGCGGATTCGCGCGATGTTCGTCCATCCGCGCGCCGCGCGCCGCGGCCTGGGACGCCGCATCCTGCAAGCGTGCGAAGACGAAGCGCGCGCCGCGGGATTCAAGCGCACGGTGCTGGTGGCCATGCTGAGCGGCGAAGACCTCTATCGCAAAACGGGCTACGCACCGGTGCAGGACGCGCCGATCACGCTGCAGGATGGTGTGGTGATCGGTGGGACGTTGATGGAGAAAGCGATTTAGCGGCGCGGTTCGTTGAGCGTGTTCACCAGCGCGAGCAGCAGCGACGCTTCGCGCCGCGTGAGATGCGCCCGTGCGGCGATGGCCTGCAACTCCGCGCACATGCGATCGGCGCTCTTGTCGCCGAAGAAGCCGATGCGGTCGAAGAGAGCGCGCGCGTTGTGATTGAGGTGTTGCAGCAATTCGTGCGGCGGCGGATCGGGATCTTGCGCGCGCGGCCGCAGTCCTTTGCCGAGCTCGTAACAGAAGATCGTCACCGACTGCGCGAGGTTCATGGTCGGGAACTCCGGCCAAGTCGGAATCACCGCCGTGCGCTGGCAGAGGCGCACTTCTTCGCCGGAGAGTCCTGACTTTTCGCGGCCGAAGACGATGGCCAGCCGATGGTCATCACCGAGCGTTTCTTCCGCCAGTCGCGCGACCGTTTCGGGAGCGAGTTGTTCGATGACGTGCCGGCCGCGTACGGCTGTGGTGGCGACGGTGAGGTGGCAATCGGCGAGCGCTTCTTCGAGCGTGGCCACGCGCGTGGCGTTGTTCACCACATCGATCGCGCCGACTGCCCACCACGCCGAAACGTTGTCCTCGCGCTGCGGGCGCGTGCCGACGATCCAGAGATCGGTGAAGCCGAAATTCTTCATCGCGCGCGCGGTCGCGCCGACGTTGCCGGCTTCCAGCGGATCGACGAGAACGATGCGCACCTGCATGCGCGCGGAGAATACTAGAAGGGGCGCCGTCCGCCGCCGCCGCGGCCACCGCGTCCGCCACCCCAGCCGCCGCGCGCACCGCCACGCATGCCGTCATTGCGGCGGAACGGCGCGCGCTGCGCTTCGATCGCATCCTGCAGTCGCTTCCACTGCTCCACCGACAACACTTCGCGCTGCGCGGCGAGAAACGCGACCTGCTTGTCGAACAGCGTGTCGCGCAGCTCGCGCGTGCGGCGGCCGGCGGCGAGGATGTCCGCGGACGGCGATTCACCGACGGTGCGGCGGAAGTCGCGCACCGCGAGCATCGTGTCGCGCTCCAGTTTCTCGATGTCGTCTTCGTCGGCGCCGAGCTTGTCCAGCGCGACGATCTGGTCGTTCGTCAGATTCACCGGCTCCGCGATCTGCGGATCGTGCCACCAGCGCGACGGCGGCAGCAGCATCTCCATCCCCGCGCCACTGCCCGGAGCACCGCGGCGATAGGACGGCGGCGGTGTGTCGCGCTGCGGTTCATCACCGCCGGATGACGCACAGGCGGCGAGGACGACGAGGGCGAGAGCGGAAACGATGCGTCGACTCATGAGCGCACTACGACCGAGGGCCAGTGTTTGTTGAATTGGCGAAGCGGCTGCGTAACGATACGCGCGCATGAAGTGGCTCAAGCGGATTCTCCTTGCACTGGTCATCATCTTTGCGCTGATGCAGTTCGTCCGCCCGCAGCTGACGAATCCGCCGGTCGATCCCGCTAGGAAGCTCGTCGCGCCGCCGCAGGTGCAGACGATTCTCGACCGCTCCTGCCGCGATTGCCACTCCAACGAAACGGCGTGGCCGTGGTACAGCCAGGTCGCGCCGATCTCCTGGTGGCTCGCCGATCACGTCAAAGACGGCCGCCGCGAACTGAACCTCTCCGAGTTCCGCAGCTACTCCGCGCGCAAATCGAACAAGAAACTGGAAGAGATCTGTGAGCAGGTGAAGGAAGCAGAGATGCCGCTGAAGTCGTACCTGCCGCTGCACCCGTCGGCGAAGTTGAGCGATGCGGACCGGCAGACGTTGTGTGCGTGGACGGACGGGTTGCGGGCGGCCGCGCGGCCAGGCTCATAGGCTCATAGGCTCATGGGCTCATAGTAGCGAGCGCGCTCCGAGTGCCGCATTGCTGGCGTGACCAAGCCGTCGAGGCTCACAGGCTCACAGGCTCACAGGCTCAAAGTAGCGCGCGCGTCGCCAGCGCGGTGGTTGTCGCGTGTGGCAAGTGCATAGGTCGCAAGCCAGCGGCGCGTGTGCTGCTGTGAGCCTGTGAGCCTGGACCGGCGGGCGGAGCGCGAGCGCGCGCGTTCGCAGCGCCGCAGTTGTCGCCTGTGGCAAGTGCATAGGGTCGCAAGCCAGCGGCGCGTGTGCTGCTGTGAGCCTGTGAGCCTGTGAGCCTGTGAGCCTGTGAGCCTATGAGCCTATGAGCCTATGAGCCTATGAGCCTGGGCCGCCCGCGGGCGTATGATCCCCCTACTCGTCCAAACAGCAGGAGGTACGGCATGGCTCTTTTCCGTCTCCGGTTCTCACTTGCTCTCGTTCTTTTCCTCTCCACCATCAGCGCGTTTGCGCAGACCACCGGCGGAATCGTCGGCAGAGTCAGCGACGATTCGGGCGCGGCGCTGCCGGGCGTGCTCGTCGAAGCGCACAGCCCGTCGCTGCAGGGCGCGCGCAGCGACACCACCGCCACCGACGGCACGTATCGCTTCGTGCTGCTGCCGCCGGGCAGCTACGAAGTGCGGTTCACGCTGCAAGGCTTCGCTTCGCAAGCGCGCCGCGTCTCCGTCAGCCTCGGCAGAGACGCCACCGTCGATGTTTCGCTGAAGCTCGCCGCGGTCAGCGAAGAGCTCACCGTCATCGCCGCCGCGCCGGTGCTCGACACCACCTCCACCAACATCGGTACGAACCTCGACGCGCGTGCGATCGAGACACTCCCCACCGGCCGCAATTACTCGTCCATCGTGCAGGTCGCGCCTGGCGTTTCGTCCGACGCCAACGCATCCAATCCCGGCCAGTCCACCATCTCCGTCTACGGCTCGTCCGGCGCGGAGAACGCCTTCTACGTCGACGGCGTGAACACCACGAACATGGAGTACGGCTTCCAGGGCAAGGAGCTGAACTTCGAGTTCATTCAGGAAGTGGATGTGAAGACCGGCGGCTACGAAGCGGAGTTCGGCCGCTCCACCGGCGGCATCATCAACGTGATCACGAAGTCCGGCGGCAACGAGCTGACCGGCGACGTCTTCGGCTACTACGACAACGACGGCCTGCAGTCGAACGCCAAGAACACCGTTTCGCTCACCGGCACGCAGAGCGGCTTCACGAAGAAAGATTTCGGCATCGATCTCGGCGGCTACCTGCTGCGCGACAAGCTGTGGTTTTTCGGTGCGTACGATCGCGTCGATCACTCACTCGATCTGCGCCTCGACAATCCAATCGACGTGACCAGTCCGATCGCCGTCACCGCCGAAAGCGAGCGAGATCTCGCTTCCGCGAAAGTGACCTACAACCTCGCGCCGAGCCAATCCCTCGTCGCGACGTTCCTACAGGATCCACGCACCGATTCCGGTGCCATCGCCGACTCCGGCCACTCCCTCCTCGGCGAAGAATCCACCTACCTCGGCCAGCAGGATTTCGGCGGCCGTGACTACGGCCTGCGCTACGACGCGGCGATCGCTTCGCACTGGATCGTCACCGCCCAGGCCGCGCGCCATCAGGAAGAAAACTCCGTCGGCCCCGCCACCGCCGCCGGCAACGAGATTCAATACCGCGACATCACCAACAACAGCTTCCAGACCGGCGGCTTCGGCCTCGTGCAGGAGAAGAGCTTCACCCGCGATCATTACGCGGGCTCGCTCCTCCGCCTCCTCGGCGCGCACGAGATCAAAGGCGGCCTCGAATACGAAGTCGGTAAGGCGGAAGTGGTGAAGGAGATGTCCGGCGGCCAGCAGGTCGACGTCTTCGAAAATTCGGTGAATCCGTCGAAGCCGATCTATCGCCACTTCTACTGGACCACGCCCGACGCCACGCTCGCCAACGCGCCGCTCTCGCGACTCGTTTCATCGCCGGAGCACAAGGTCACCACCGCGTTTCTGCAGGATCGCTGGAGCGTGAACGATCGCCTGACCGTCAGCGCGGGCGTGCGTTGGGATCGCCAGCAAATCATCGACGCGTCCGGCGTTTCGCAGATCGATCTCGACAAAGATTTCGCGCCGCGCCTCGGCTTCATCTTCGATCCGAGCGGCAGCCACACCGCTAAGCTCTTCGGCTCATTCGGCCGCTATTACGAAGAGATTCCGATGGATCTCGTCATCCGCTCGTTCTCGTACGAGCGGCAGCCGCGCATCGTGAATTACTCGCCGACCAGCGTCGTGCCGGATGCGAACGCCGAAGCGGACTTCGGCACTGAATCGGCCATTCTCGGCGGCTTCACCGAGCCGTCCGATCCCGATCTGCGCAATCAGTACATCAACGAATTCATCTTGGGCTACGAGCGCGAAGTGCGGCCGGACGTCGCCTTCGGCGTGAAGGGCATCTACCGCAATTACGGCGAAGTGATCGAAGACTTCCTCTGCGCCGACGACGGCACGTACTGCATCGGTAATCCTGGCCGCGGCATCATGAAAGAGGTCTTCACGCTCGATTACTCGCACACGGTCGAAGCGCCGCGCCCGAAGCGCACGTACAAAGCGGTGCAGCTCGATGCCACGAGGCGCTTCTCGAACAACTGGCAGGCCATGGCCTCGTACATCTTCTCGAAGCTCGATGGAAACTTCGACGGCGAGTACGCGCCATTCACGAATCTCGGCGCCGATCCGAACATCAGCGCGGCGTACGACTACTACGACTTCTTCACGAACGGCAGCGATCTGAACACGATCACGAATCGCGGACCGCTCTCGAACGATCGCCGTCATCAGCTGAAAGTGTCCGGCGTCTACAACACGCCGTTCCGCCTGAACGTCGGCGCCGCCGCGTACTGGCGCAGCGGCACCCCGCTCACGCGCTACGGCTACTCCGACGCGTACGGCCGCTACGAATTCTTCCTCGACAATCGCGGCAGCGAAGGCCGCACGCCTTCCAATTACGAAGTCGACCTGCACCTCGGCTATCCCGTCGATCTCCGCGCGGTGAAGCTGAATCTGTTGCTCGACGTCTTCAACCTGCTCAACGCGCAACGCGCCGTGCTGCTCGATCAGCGCTGGGGATTCGAAGAGGCGGACAACGCATCGCCGACGCCGGTGAATCCCGATTACGGCAAGGCGGTGTTGCGCACTGCGCCGACGAGCATCCGCATCGGCGCGCGCCTGACGTTCTAGTGAGAAGTGTTGGAGCGGCGGGCGCCCTCGCCCGCCGACTCTTCGCGACCCGACGGCGGGCGAGGGCGC
>DASSMK010000158.1:0-6396 GCA_035688915.1 Thermoanaerobaculia bacterium | reverse complement strand
GCCGCGTTGTCGGCGGCGTGTGCGACCGAAGTGCGCGACGCGAGCGATCCACGCGAAGGGCGATTGCGGGCGCGGCCCTCGACGACGGCGAAAGGTGGACGCGAAGGTCTGCAACCGCTGCGACTCTCGGCCGGCGAGCGCGATGGCTGGCTGTACGTTCCGCGGCGCGACAAATCGCAACGCGCGCCGCTGCTCGTGCTGCTGCACGGCGCGACCGGCGCGGGCGAGTGGATCCTGAAGCGCATGACCGAGCACGCGGACCGCACCGGAACGATCGTCATCGCGCCAGATTCGCGCGACGTCACGTGGGATCTGATGCAACAACACGTCGGACCCGACGTCGCGTTCATCGATCGCGCGCTGGCCAGCGTCTTCGCGCATCACGCCATCGATCCGATGCGCATCGCCATCGGCGGCTTCTCCGATGGCGCGTCGTATGCGCTCACGCTTGGCTTGATCAACGGCGACTTGTTCACGCACATCCTGGCGTTTTCAGCGGGATACTTTGTCGCCGATCGCCGCAGGGAAAACCGCGCGTCTTTCTCTCGCACGGCACGGATGATGAGATCCTGCCCATCGAGCGCTGCGGCCGCGTGATCATGCGCCGGCTCGAGCGCGAGCATTACGACGTGACGTATCGCGAATTCGAAGGGCCGCACACCGTTCCGCCGGAGATCGCGCGCGAAGCGATCGACTGGTTCACGAACTTTCACTCCGCCGCCGCGTAAGGAGACTTGATGCGCATCATCCGACTGGCTTGTGTTGCTGCACTGTTCACGACTTCGCTCCTCGCCGCACCGCTCCGCCTCGCCCGCGACGTCGTGCCTTCCAGCCAGTCCATCACGCTCACCGTCGATCCGCGCGTCGACACGTACGACGGCACCACCACCATCGATCTCGACGTGAAGAAGGCCGTTCCGTCGTTCAACCTGCATGCGGAAGAGATCAACATCCGCAGCGTGATGATCGACGGCGTCGCCGCGAAATCGGCGGCCGGCGCGGAAAACATGCTCGTCATCACGCCCGGCACGCCGCTGCAAGTCGGGCACGCGAAGATGACCATCGAGTTCTCGAACGAATTCGATCGCCGCGCCGTCGGCCTCTACAAGATGGTGCGCAACGGCGAGCCGTACATCTTTTCGCAATTCGAAGCGATCGACGCGCGCAAAGCGTTTCCGGTGTTCGACGAGCCGTCGTTCAAGATCCCGTACGACCTCACCATCACGGTGCCGTCTTCGACCACCGCCATCTTCAATACGCCGGTCGTTTCGCAAACGCAGAACGGCGACACGCAGACGTACGTCTTCGCGAAGACGAAGCCGCTGCCGTCGTACCTGCTCGCCATCGCCGTCGGCGCGTTCGAGCTCACGCCGGTGCCGGGCGCCAGCATCCCCATGCGCATCGTCACGGTGAAGGGGCAGAGCCATCTCACCGGCAGCGCCGTCGCCGCATCGCCGAAACTTCTCGCGGCGCTCGAAAAGTATTTCGGTATGCCGTATCCGTACGAGAAGCTCGACCTGATCGCGGTGCCGGAGTACTGGTACGGCGCGATGGAAAATCCCGGCGCCATCACGTACGCCGAAGGGATTCTGCTGCTCGATCCGAAGACGGCGGGCCCGCAGCAGCGGCGTCTGCAGGCCAAAGTCACGGCGCACGAAATGGCGCACATGTGGTTCGGCGACTACGTCACGATGGCGTGGTGGGACGACATGTGGCTCAACGAATCGTTCGCCGACTGGATGGGCGACAAGATCTCCGATCAGGTCTATCCCGAATACGGCATCGCCGCGAATGAGCTGAACGGCGTGCAGTCGATCATGGGTGTCGACGCCAGTCCGCTCACGCCGCGCATCCACAACGCCGATCAGAGCGCACAGGAGGCGATGAACAGCGTCGGCCTCGCATACAACAAAGGCAAAGCGGTGATCTCGATGTTCGAGCGCTGGCTCGGGCCGAAGCAGTTTCGCGCCGGCGTGAACAAGTACCTGCGCGCGCATGCGTGGGGCAACGCGAAAGCATCCGACTTCTGGAGCGCGCTCGGACCGCAGACCGCCGCGCCGATGGAAACGTTCATCGATCAGCCCGGCCTGCCGCTCATCACCGCGGAGATCGTCGCGCCGAATTCGGTGAAGCTCTCGCAGACGCGCTATCTGCGCTACGGCGTCAAAGCCGATGACGAGACGTGGATCGTGCCGATCGCGCTGCGCTACTCCGGCGGCACCGGCGCGCATGTGAAGACGGTGCTGCTCGACAAGCCG
The DNA here is from genome assembly GCA_035688915.1 of Thermoanaerobaculia bacterium. Taxonomy (GTDB): domain Bacteria; phylum Acidobacteriota; class Thermoanaerobaculia; order Gp7-AA8; family Gp7-AA8; genus DASSMK01. The sequence goes on along the minus strand of DASSMK010000158.1, from coordinate 4,138 downwards.
TCGAAGACCGTGACGCTCGATGACGTGAAGACGCTGAAGTGGATCTTTCCGCACGCCGACGCCGCCGGGTACTACCGCTGGCGCGAGCCAAAAGCTGACTTTCAAGCACTCGCTGCCGCCGCCACGACCGGCCTCACGCCGAACGAGCGCATCGCATTTCTCGGCAACCTCAGCGCGCTCCTCGACGCCGGCGTGCTGCACGGCAACGAGTACCTGAACATCCTCGGCCGCTTCTCCTCCGAGAGCGATCCCGAAGTGCTCTCCTCACTCCTCGAGAACGTCGACCGCATCGACCGCATCCTCGGCGAAGACGACAAGCCGCTCTTCGCCGCGTACATCCGCCGCACGCTCGGTCCCGCGCTGCAGCGCATCGGCCTCACCGCGAAAAAAAGCGAGCCGGACGCGGTGACCATTCTTCGTCCGCAGCTCATCTCGTGGCTCGCCAACTCGGGCAAAGACGAGAAGGTCATCACCTTCGCGCGCGAGCGCGCCGCCGCGTACATGAAGGATCCGGCCACGGTCGATCCGACGCTCGCCGGCGTCGTCCTCACCGCGACCGCGTACAACGGCGGCGATGCGGCGCTGTTCGACGAATATCGCAAGCGTTTCGAGGCTGCGACGGTGCCCGCGGAGCGTTCGCGCTATCTCGCCGCCCTCGGCGCATTCCGCACGCCGGAGATACGCGAGCGTGCGCTGGCGTATGTGCTCGGCGACAAGGTGCGGCCCACCGAGCTCTTCACGATTCCGCTCGGCATGACCGGAACGGATGCGGGTCGCACGCTGGTGTTCGATTGGGCGATGAAGAACTACGACGTCATCGCCAAGCGCGTTCCGGCGCAGTTCCTGGCCGGCATGCCGCGCCTCGCGGGCGGCTGCAGCGACACACGCATCGAAGCCGCGCGAAAATTTTTTCTGACGCCGGAACACGAAGTGGAAGGGATGCAGCGCTCGATGAAGCAGGTGGAAGAGCAAGTGCGTGAGTGTGTTGCGTTCCGCGCGCGCGAAGGAGCAGCGGTGCGCGAGTACCTCGCTCATTGATTGTGCAACTCGATTTTCTGCAAATTCGGGCCGAAAAACGCGAAATTTCGATTGCTTCCGCGCGCCCACACGAGTAGATTTCGCCGACTCGTCCGAAACCCGGACCAGAACGCGAAAGGAGACGCAATCCACCCATGGCAGCAGGTCCTTTGACCAAATCGCAGATCCTCAACCACATCGCCGAAGAGGCCGAGGTCTCGAAGAAGACCGTCGCGCAGATTCTCGAGGCGCTCACCAATCTTGCCTACAAAGAGGCGAAGAAGGGCTTCACCGTCCCCGGCCTCGGCAAGCTCGTGCTCGTGCAGCGCAAGGCGCGCACCGGCCGCAACCCGATGACCGGTGCCGCGATCAAGATCCCGGCCAAGAAAGTCGTCAAGTTCCGCATCGCCAAAGCGGCCAAGGACTCCATCCTCGGCCCCAAGAAGTAGTGCACGGCGGGCGGTCGCGAGACCGCCCGCTTCGTTTCATCGGAGGTGTCGCTTGCCACACCGTTACCCGCAGGAGGCCGCCCTCCGCGACGGCCGTCGCGTGCTGCTCCGTCCTTTCACCGAAAAGGATGTCGACGCGCTCTACGAGTTCTTCCATCGCATGCCCGCTGAGTACCGGCGCTTCGCGTGGGACAACGTCGACAGCCGTTCGCTCGTGGAGGGCTGGGGCCGCTCCATCGATTACTCGAAAGTCTTTCCGCTGCTCGCCGTCGATGGCGGCAAAGTCGTGGCGGATGCCACGCTGCATCGGCGCGAAGGTGGACCGCTGCGCCTGGTCGGCCGCATTCGCTGGATGATCGATCCGCAGTATCGCGGCGTCGGACTCGGCACGATTCTCACCGGCCAGCTGGTCGCCATCGCGCGCGAGCGCGGGCTGCGCCATCTGAGCTGCATGCTCATCTCCGATCTCGAAGCCGACGCCGTGAAAACGCTCGAGCACCTCGGCTTCCAATCGATCGTGCAGCCCGGCTACGGCACCGATCCGGACGGCAATCAGCACGACATGACGAAGCTCGTCCTCAAACTCTGATCACGCGAACGCGCGCGTCATCATTTGGCGCGCGCGTACTGCATCGGCCACTCCACATCGACGCCGAGCGTCTTCGCCGCGTGCAGCGGAAAATACGGATCGCGCAGCATCTCGCGCGCGAGCAGCACCGCATCGGCGTCGCCATCGCGCACGATCTGCTCCGCCTGCTCCGCTTCCGTGATCAAGCCCACCGCGCCGGTGGCGATGTTCGCTTCCGCACGAATGGCGCGCGCGAACGGCACCTGATAGCCGGGACCGACCGCGATCTTCTGCTGCCGCACCGCGCCTCCGCTCGAGCAATCGATCAGATCCACGCCGAGGTCGCGCAGCCGCTTCGACAATTCGATCGACTGCGCGAGATCCCAACCGCCTTCCGCCCAATCGCTCGCCGAAATGCGCACGAACAGCGGCAACTCCTCCGGCCACGCAGCACGCACACGTTCCGTCACTCGCAACGTGAAACGCATCCGATTCTCGAGCGAGCCGCCGTATTCATCCGTGCGCTGATTGACGAGCGGCGAAAGAAATTCGTGCAGCAGATAGCCGTGCGCCGCGTGCAGCTCGATCACGCGAAAGCCCGCCAGCCGCGCGTACTCCGTGGCGCGCACGAACTGCTCGATCACTTCATCGATCTCGGCGAGCGTCAGCGCGTGCGGCGGCGGATCGCTTTCGCTGAACGGAATGGCGCTCGGCGCGAGCGGCGTCCAGGCGTGCGGCCCTTCCAGGATCGTGCGGCCGCCGCGCCACGGCACTTCGGTGGACGCTTTGCGTCCCGCATGCGCGAGCTGAATGCCCGCCACGGCGCCTTGCGATTCGATGAACGTCACGATCGGCGCGAACGCGCGCGCATGCGCTTCCGACCAGATGCCGCTATCCCAATCGGTGATGCGCCCTTCCGGCGACACGCCGCTCGCTTCCACCATCACCAGTCCCGCGCCGCCAACCGCGCGCGTGCCGAGATGCACCATGTGCCAATCGTTCGGCATCCCGTTCTCGGACGAGTACTGGCACATCGGCGAAACGAAAATGCGATTGCGAAACGTGACGGATCGGAAGGTGAGGGGAGTGAAGAGCTGGGACATGGGCGCGGATCATATGGCCGCCAGCCGTTCGCTCGCACGCCGGTCCTGCGGCTGCATCTCCGCGGCGGCCGCGAGCATCTTCCGCGCTTCGTCGCGATTCCCTTCCGCCAGCAGCACCGCCGCGTAGCGCAGGTGCGCATCGAGCGAGCGCGGATTGATCGACAGCGCCAGCTCGAACTCGATCGATGCGTCGTCATATTTTTCTGCCGCGGCGAGCGCGCTGCCGCGGCAGACGTGCGCTTCCGCGAGATCCGGCGCGAGCTCCACCGCGCGCAGGCTCGCCGCATCCGCGCGACGCAGCAGATCGCGCTCATGCGTCTCGGTGTACAGATCGGCGAGCACGTCGGCCAATCCCGCGTACGCCGGCGCGTAGCGCGTATCGAACTCGATCGCGATCTCGAACATGCCGATCGCCGACTGCAGCGCCGCCACCGTGTGCAGCGCCTGATACGTCCGTCCCTTCAGGTAGAACTCGTACGCGTCGAGCCGCACCGGAGTCGACTTCATCGCCTTGCGATTGCGGTCGCTGAGGACGCCGAGGAGGACGCGGGCGGTGTTCTCGGCGATCTCTTCCTGCAGCATGAACACGTCGCCGACCGTGCGGTCGTAGCGCTCGCTCCAGACGTGATGGCCGCTGTTCACATCGACAAGATGCACGCTGATCCGCAGCCGCTCCTCCGCCTTCCGCACGCTGCCGCGCAGGATGTGATCGACGCCGAGAGTGCCGCCGAGGGTGCGGACGTCTTCGTCGTTGCGGAAGTCGAAGGCGACGTTGCGCGAGACCACGCGCAGCTCTTCGAGGCGCGTCAGCGTGTTGATCAGCTCTTCCGCGATGCCGTCGCAGAAATAGCCTTGATCGCGCTCCGGCGAGAGATCGGCGAACGGCAGCACGGCCACGCTGGGTCCGGACGCTTTCGGGCGCGGCGGCTCCGGCTCCGGCGGTGCGACGCTTTCGAGAATCACGTCGCCGACGAAACGGAAGCCGCGGCCGTAGACCGTTT
>DASSMK010000157.1:0-7639 GCA_035688915.1 Thermoanaerobaculia bacterium | reverse complement strand
TCTTCGAAGAAGAGCAGCAGCTCGAAGAAGAGCACCGCGAAGAAGTCACCGTCGCGCAAGTCCTCCACCTCGAAGAAATCCTCCTCGTCGAAGAAGAGCACTTCGAGAAAGAGCAGCAGCTCGAAAAAGTCCTCCAAGAAGAAGTAGGCCGCTCCGTGTGTGGCGCCGCTGCCATCAGCGGCGCACACCACCTACCGCGAGAACTTGCGCAGCGCCGCTTCGACGCGCCGGTATTCGGCGAATAGCGCGTCCACTTTCGCAGGAGCGTCGTCGATCGCGCCGCTGCTGCCGATCTTCTCCAGCTCCGCCGCCAGCCCGTGCAGCCGCAACGCGCCGATGGTGCCCGCGCTGCTCTTCACGCCATGCGCGGTCGCAGCGAGCGTCGCCGCATCACCGCGCGCGGCCGCCTCGCGAATCGTTTCCAATCGCGGCGGCGTATCGCGCATCATCAGCGCCGCCACTTCGACGATCACTTCATTGCTGCCGTCGGCGAGCGCGCGCAAGCCATCGAGCGTCTCTTCGTTCAAAACCGCGTCGTCGTTCGTGACGCCGACCCAACGCGCGAGCACGCGCAGCAGATCGCTCTGCGCCGTCGGCTTCGAAAGATAGTCGTCCATCCCCGCGGCGACGCAGCGCTCGCGATCGCCCTGCAGCGCATTCGCGGTGAGCGCGATGATCGGCGTGTGCCGCGCGTCGCGTTCGCGCGCACGAATCTGCCGCGTCGCTTCGAAGCCGTCCATCTCCGGCATCTGACAATCCATCAGCACGAGGTCGTACGGCACGCGGCCCACCGCCTCCACCGCTTCCAATCCGTTGGCGACGGTGTCCGCGGAGTAGCCGAGTTTCTGCAGCTGCCGCACCGCCAGTTTCCGATTCACCGGATTGTCCTCGGCCACCAGGATGCGCACGTGCGGCCGCGGCGTGACCGGCTCGCTCGACGCAGGCGGCGCACTCTCCTGCGGACGGCCGCCCGCGAGCGCGTCCGCGATGGCGTCGTAGAGCGCGGACTGCTTCACGGGCTTCGTCAGACAGGCGTCGATTCCCACCACGCGCATCGTCGCGGCTTCGATGCGGTTGGACATCGACGTGAGCACGATGACGCGCGTTGCTTCGAGGTCTTTCTCGGACTTGATGAGACGCGACAGCGTGAGCCCGCTCGTCTTCGGCATCTGCATGTCGGTGATGACGAGATCGAATGGCTTCCCGTTTCGCGCCGCAGCGCGCAACGCGTCCAGCGCCTCGTCAGCGTTCGCCGCTTCGGTGCTCTCCATGTTCCACGCGGCGACGTTGTGGCGCACCAATCGCCGATTCGTCTCCGCGTCGTCGACGATGAGCACGCGCGCGCCGCGCAAATTTTCGAGCCGCTGCGGCCGCGTCAACTCATCCACGGTGGCGCGCTTCAGCGGCAGCACGAATGAGAACGTGGAACCGCGCCCCGTCACCGATTCCGCGCCGATCGTGCCGCCCATCGTTTCGACGAGATGCCGGGAGATCGCCAGCCCGAGGCCGGTGCCGCCGAAGCGGCGCGTGGTGGAGGCGTCGGCTTGCGTGAATGGCTGGAAGAGCAGCGGCAAAGTTTCCGCGGCGATGCCGATGCCGGTGTCGGTCACGGAGAAGCGCAGCACGAGCGCGTCGCCGCGATCTTCTTCGCTCGCGACGTGCACGATCACGTCGCCGCGATCGGTGAACTTCACCGCGTTGCCGACGAGATTCGTGAGGATCTGCCGGATGCGGCCGGCGTCGCCGTGCAGCACTTTCGGGATGGCGTGATCGACGAGCGCGCCGAGGTCGATGCGCTTCGCGTGCGCGGCTTCGCTGAAGAGATCGATCACCGAATCGATCGTGCTGCGCAAATCGAAATCGCTCTCTTCGATCGCGAGCTTGCCCGCTTCGATCTTCGAAAAATCGAGAATGTCGTTGATGATCGTGAGCAACGCTTCGGCGCTCGTGCGCACCGTCTGCGCGAGCTCGCGCTGATCCGCATCGAGACGCGTGTCGAGCAGCAGGCCGGTCATGCCGATGACTGCATTCATCGGCGTGCGGATCTCGTGGCTCATGTTCGCGAGGAACTGCGAGCGCATTTCTGCAGAGCGGATGGCGGCGTCGCGCGCTTCGCGGCTGGCGCGCGTCAGCTCGCGGCTGCGCTGCTCGTCGCGGCGGATGAACCAAAAGATCACGGCAATGAGCGCGAGATCGGAGATGCCGCCGAGGAGGAGGAAGAGCTCGGAGGCGCGGGTTTTGGCGGCGGTGCGGCGATGGCGCTCGGCGAGCAGCCGCTCTTCTTCCGCGTTCATCGCGGCGACGACCTGACGCACGCGATCCATGGCCGCGGGACCCGCGCCGGACAACATGAGCGTGCGCGCCGCGTCGAAGCCTTCCGTCTCCCTCGTGCGGATCGACGCGTCGATCTGTGCGAGCTTCTCTTCCACCGCGACGTGAAGCATCTTCGTGCGCGCGACCTGCGACGGGTTGTCGGCGACGAGAGCGGAGAGACGCGCGAGGTTGCGCAAGAGCAGCACGCGTTGCGCCTGCGCGTCGCGCCGGTAGCGTGGATCGGCGGTGATCACGAAGGCGCGCTGCGACGTCTCCGCCGCTTCGACGTCGACGAGCGTGGTGGTCAGCGTGGAGATGACTTCATGCGTATGCGCCACCTGGCGCGCGGCCGCGAGTGAGTCGCGCGATCCGCGGAAGGACACGACGATGATCGCGAGCACGACCAGCACGGCGACAGCCAATCCCGTCGCAAAGCGGAAGCGCCGCGAGAAATCGCCGGTCATGCTGCCGGTTGAGTAAGCTGTTCGCGTGCCGTTTTCCCGCTGGCTCCTCGCGATCTTCCTCGCCGTCCTGCTCTGGTCCGCCTGGCGGCCGCACGATTACTTCACCTGGTTCCTGGAAGTCTTCCCGGCGCTGATCGGCGTCGTCGTGCTGCTGGCGACGCACCGCAGCTTTCGTCTCACGCCGCTGCTGTACGTGCTGCTGACGCTGCACGCGATCATCCTGATGGTCGGCGGGCACTACACGTATGCCGAGGTGCCGCTGGGATTCTGGATGGAGCGGGCGTTTGGATTTGCGCGCAATCACTACGATCGCATCGGCCACTTCGCGCAAGGCTTCGTCCCGGCCATCGCGGCGCGCGAGATTCTGATCCGCCGCGACGTCGTGCGCGGACGGTGGTGGCGCTACGCGATCGTGGTCGCGTTCTGCCTCGCCATCAGCGCGAGCTACGAGCTGCTCGAGTTCACCGTCTCCATGCTCACCGGCTCGAAAGGCGACGCCTTTCTCGGCACGCAGGGCGACATCTGGGACACGCAGAAAGACATGGCGCTGGCGCTGATCGGCGCCATCGTCGCGCCGCTGCTGCTGGGGCGTCTGCACGACGCGCAGCTATCACGGCACCTCGATACCGATGCCGTGGTCGACCGCGAGAAAGCGCGGATTCCCCTTCGCCGCGATCGCAGCGTTTAGATCGTGCAGCGGCTCGAGCTCGCCGTCGTCGCCGAGGTTGAACGTGCCGTAGTGCATGGCGATGCTGGTGCCGGCGCGCAACACGTGATGCGCGTCGACCGCTTCGACCGGTGAGATGTGCGCCGGCTTCATGAACCAGCGCGGGAGGTACGCACCGATCGGAAGCAGCGCGGCGCGGATCGGCTGAAACCGCGCGGCGATCTGCTCGAAATGCGAGCCCCAGCCAGTGTCGCCGGCAAAGTAGACGTGGCCGGATGGGCCGCTGATCACGAAGCCGCCCCAGAGCGTGCGATCGCGATCGGAGATGGAGCGCGCGCAGAAGTGCTGCGCGGGAACGAGCGTGATCGTGACGTCGTAGTTGATGGCGGCGGCTTGCCACCAATCGAGATCGCGCGCGGACTTCACGCCGTGCCGCGCCATCAGCGCGGCGTTGCCCAGCGGCGCGAAGATGCGAGTGCCGCGGAAACGGCGGAGCGTCGGCAGATCGAGATGATCGTAGTGATTGTGGCTGACGAGAATGGCGTCGATGGGCGGCAGATCTTCGAAGCGGATGCCGGGCGGCCGGTGGCGCTTCGGACCGATGACGGAGAACGGCGAGCAGCGCTCCGACCAGATCGGATCGGTGAGCAGATTCACGCCGTCGAGCTGCACGAGCATCGTGGCGTGATTGACCCAGGTGATGCGCACGCGGCCATCGGCGACGCGCGCGGGCGGCGGCGGTCCGAACGGCGCGTCGACCCACTCGCGCCAGAAGCCCGGCTGCTTCGTCATCTGCCACTTGAGGAACGAGCCTTCGCTCTGGCGATCGGGGCGCGGATTGAAGAACGTGCGGCCGTTGAAGTGATCGGACTGCGGCCCGTGGTAGCGCGGCGCGGCGAGACGCGTCTGTTCGTAGATGATGCCCGCGGCCGTAGCGCCGGCGGCGATCGCTGCAGCAATCCTGATCCGTGCCATAGGCGCGGCATTTCACCACAGGTTGACGCCCCCGCGCCGCTCCGCTATTGTTCGTTCCCCACGCAGGGAATGCCCACCGCGGGCCGTTCGTTGAGTGGTTTCGATTCAGGCGCTTAGCTCAGTCGGTAGAGCATCACCTTCACACGGTGGGGGTCAACGGTTCGAGTCCGTTAGCGCCTACCAAATCGCCAAGTTCAAACGCCGCCCGTCGCAAGACGGGGCGGCGTTTTCGTTTGTGGGGCACGGTCGCTCTTCCCCCTTTGGCACACCTGTTGCGCCCGCGCCTCGCGGCCTTTCGTGGCAGCGAACGGTCGGGAGCGAACGATGAAACGACGCACTGGTCTGCTTGGGTTTGCCATTGCCGTGATTGCCGCGGGCACTCTGCACGCGCAGTACAACTATCCCGACATCCTCTGGTCGAAGCGTGGGCATGGCGATCAGACGCCGGCCGTCCGTTACTCGCCGGACGGGCAGACGCTCGCTTCGGGCGGCACGTCGCTCACGGCGAACGGCGGCTCCGTGGTGCTGTGGAATGAGGCCACGGGCGACAAGCTCGCGGAGCTGAATCACACCGGCGACTTTGATCTCGGCGTCGTGAACGCGATCGACTTTTTCGCGGAAGGCGATCGGCTCGTCACCGCCGAAGGCAACAGCTCGGGCGGCGGCGGCAGCGCGGCGCGCTGGCAACCGACCGCGAATTACGAGATGCAGCACCTCTCGCACCTCGTCGCGGTGCCGGACGGCAGCAGCCTCGACATGCGGTTCATCCCCGGCTCGAACCTGATCGACGTCGACGTCTCGCCCGACGGAACGATGATCGCGTACGGCCGTCAGCTCGACACCAAGGTCGTCGTGTACGACGCCGACACCGGCGTGCTGCTGCACGAACTGCCGCTCAAGTCGACGCAGGGCGGCGGCGCGGTGAAGTTCTCGCCGGACGGCCAGTATCTCGCCGCGGGCGACAAGGACGGCACCGTGCGCGTCTTCAATCTCGCCGATGAATCAATCGCGCGCGAGCTCGTGAATCGCGACAGCGTCGGCGGCACGAACTGGTTCGCCCTCGGCATCAGCTCGCTCGCGTGGACGTCTGACAGCACGAAACTCGCGGTGGGCGTGGAAGGTTACGGCTGCGGCGTGCGCATCTGGGACGTCACCACCGGCGCGCGTCTGCAGAGCCTCCGCCTCAACTACTACTTCCAGGGCCATCTCGATTACGTCCCCGGCGACGCCTACCTCGGCGTCGGCAGCACCGAATGGGACTACGCCTCGCAGTACAACGTGCTCAGCCCCGTCAACGTGCGCTTCATCAACACGACCACCGGCGAGGTGGTCGCGCGATACGACATCCCGTACAGCAATCCGAACGACGCGCTGATGGACTTTGACATCGCGCCGGATGGTCAAACGTACGCCTACGGCATGTCGCCCGGCCTCGTCGTCGTCGCGCGCAATCCGTATGCGCCCGATGAAGAGGCGCCGCCGTCCGCGCCGAAACTCACCGCCACTGCGACGGGCACGACCGAGGTGCAGCTGACGTGGACGCCGGTGAAGAACGCGACCAGCTACATCATCGTGCGCAGCTCGTTCGGCAGCGCGTTCGAGGTGCTCGCGGAAGCGAGCGGCACGCAATACCGCGACGCAGCGGTGCAGCCCAACACGACGTATCTCTACAAAGTGCGCGCGAACATTGACGGCGCGCCGTTCAGCAACATCGACGCAGCCACGACGGTGATGTTCACGAACGGGCCGCTGCTGTCCGGACTCGATCAGATTTCTCGCGAGCACATCGAACAGTTGCGCACGTGCATCAACGCCATGCGACAAGCCGCTGGACTGCAGCCGGCGAGCTTCACCGATCCGACGCTCACGAGCACGACCGTGTCGAAAGCGGTGCACGTGCAGGAGATCCGCGATGACCTCGACGCCGTGCGCGCCGCTCTTGGATTGGAGCCGCTTGCGCTGACCGATCCGACGCTCGGGCCGCACTCGACGAAAGTGAAAGCGGCGCACGTGCAGGAACTGCGCGACGGCTGCATGTAAGCGGGAATGTCGCGAAAGCGGGGCGAGTTCTTGCGTCCACTGTCGGCCGTGCGGTAACCTCCGCCGCGTCAGCAGGATCTAGTCCCCTAGCTCAGCTGGTTAGAGCACCACCTTGACACGGTGGGGGTCAGCGGTTCGAGTCCGCTGGGGACTACCAATCGACATCAAATCGCGCCGCTCGTGACGAGCGGCGTTTTCGTTTCTGCGATGCTCGTTCCGTTCGCGCGCGGCCTCTCCCTCTTTCTCGGCGGGTTCACGCTGCTGAACCTGGCCGGCGATCTGCGCTTCGCAGGATCCGACGCGAATCTCTGGTGGATCGACTTCCGCTTTCTCCCCGTGACCGTGAGCCGCGCGATTCTGTGCGCGCTGGCTGCGCTGCTGATCGCATACGCCTTCGCGCCGCGGCCGCGACGCTGGCGCCGCGCGTTGACCACTGCGCTGCTCGCGTTCGCAACCATCGTGGCGCTCGGCAACGCGATCCTGTTCTACGCGCTGCTCGCGCGTGGTGCGATTCGCAGCACCATCCCGCTGCCGTTCTCGCTGCTCGTCGCGCTCGCGCTCATCGCCATTCTCATCGCGCAGTTTCGCGAGCCGCAAGCGCAGCGCGCGCTGTTTGCGATGACGTTCGTCGCGGCAGGGATTCTCTTTCCGCTCGCGCAGATCACGCTCTTCGGACTGACCGACTATCGCCGCGCTGCCGATGCGATCGTCGTGTTCGGCGCGCGGGCGTACGCGAACGGCACACCCTCACCCGCCCTCGCCGATCGCGTGCGCACCGGATGCGCGTTGTATCGCGACGGGCTGGCGCCGCGCGTGATCTTCTCCGGCGGTCCCGGTGAAGGCGCCTTCGACGAGCCTGAAACCATGCGCCGCTTCGCGAACACTCTCGGCGTCCCGAACGCCGCCATCGTTCTCGATCCGCACGGCGTGAACACGGAATCAACGGTGCGCAACACCGCGCAGCGCGGCGTGCGCATTCTCGCGGTCAGCCACTTCTATCACCTGCCGCGCATCAAGATGACCTACGCACGTTACGGCGTCGACGTCTGGACCGTGCCCGCCACGACGTCCTCGTGGCGAGGCATGATCTTCAATCTCGTGCGCGAGGACGCCGCGTTCTGGGCGTACTACCTGCGCCGCTTGCGCTGAACGTTGGAGCGGCGGGCGCCCTCGCCCGCCG
>DASSMK010000156.1:0-20729 GCA_035688915.1 Thermoanaerobaculia bacterium | reverse complement strand
GGGGGGCCCCCCCCCCCGCCGTCCCCGCGTGTTGTCTACCGGTAGAGCCAGACGCGAAGCAGCGAAACGAGCTGCTGGGCGTCGATCGGTTTGGTGATGTAGTCCGAGGCGCCGGCTTCCATGCACTTCTCGCGGTCGCCTTTCATCGCTTTGGCGGTGAGGGCGATCATCGGGAGGTTCTTGTACTCGTCCATTTCGCGGATGAGGCGCATCGCTTCGTAGCCGTCCATCTCCGGCATCATCACGTCCATCAGCACCACGTCGATGTCTTTGTTCTTCTTGAGCATGTCGATGCCTTCGGCACCGCTCTCCGCGAAGATCACGTTCATCTTGTGGCGCTCGAGCAGACTGGTGAGCGCGTAGATGTTGCGCATGTCGTCGTCGACGATGAGCGCCTTCTTCCCCGCCAGCACCGGATCGGACTCGTGCAGCTGCTCGAGCATCTTCCGTTTGTTCTCGGGGAGATTCGCTTCCACGCGATGGAGGAACAGCGCGGTCTCGTCGAGCAGGCGATCCGGAGAGCGCACGTCCTTGACGATGATCGCTTCGGCCATCCGCTTCAGCTCCGCCTCTTCCTTCCGCGACAGATCGCGGCCGGTGTAGACGACGATGGGGATGTCGTTGACCTGCAGATCGTTCCGCAGGCGGTTGATGAACTCGAAGCCGCTCATGTCGGGCAGTCCGAGGTCGAGGACCATGCAATCGAAGCGGCGCTCGCTGAGGAGACTCAATGCTTCCTCGCCCGTTCCGACCGCAGTGATGTCGACGTCGCCTTCGCCGATCAGCTCGACGATGGCGCCGCGCTGCGATTCGTTGTCTTCCACGATGAGCAGCGACTTGTTCGAGCGCTCCACGAATCCGCGAATCTTCGCGAACGCGTCGTCGAGGCCGTCTTTCGTGACCGGCTTCTGCACGTGCGCGAACGCGCCGAGGCGCAGACCGCGGCTGCCTTCGTCATCGCCGGAGATGATGTGCACCGGGATGTGGCGCGTCACGCGATCGTGCTTGAGGCGGTCGAGCACCGTCCACCCTTCCATGTCGGGCAGCGCGATGTCGAGCGTGATGGCGTCGGGGCGATAGCGTTTGGCGAGTTGCAGGCCCGTTTCGCCGCGTGTTGCGACCAGTGCGCGGAAGCCTTTGTCGCGCGCCATGTCGCGCAGGATGCCGGCGAATGCGACGTCGTCTTCGACGATCAGCACCGTCCGGTCGCCTGTCTGAATGGCATCGCGATCGTCGGGGATCTGCTCTTCGATCACGACGTTCGGCGAGTCGGGAATGTCGCCCGGCCCGTCGGTCGTGCGCGCGTCGCGCGATTGCTCGCTTTCGCGATCGATCGTAGTGGCCGCGGCTGAAACATCGTACGCCGGACCGTTCACGCGCTCCACGCGCTCGCGGCGTCCGACCGGCGCGACGTAGCTTTGCGGCAGGAAGAACGTGAAGGTCGAACCAGCGCCGGCTTCGCTGTCCACATGCACTTCGCCGCCGAGCAGTCGCGCGATCTCGCGGCTGATCGAGAGTCCGAGGCCGGTGCCGCCGTACTTTCTCGTGGTGGAAGCATCGGCCTGCTGGAACGCCTCGAAGATGATCCGCTGCTTCTCCTCGGGGATGCCGATTCCCGTGTCGACGACGCGGAAGGCGATGACGCTGGAGGCGCGATCGAGCGTCTCGTGTCCCGGAGTCCAGCCCGAGACCGCGGGCTCGATCTTCAGCGTGACGCCGCCCTTGTCGGTGAACTTGAACGCGTTGCCGAGCAGGTTCTTGAGGATCTGCTGCAGGCGCGTCGGATCGGTGTGAATGGCCGGCGGGAGCGTCGGCGCCAGATCGATGTCGAACGCGAGATTCTTGTCGTTCGCCACCTGCCGGAACGTCCGCTCCATCAGGTCATGCAGCTCGCGGAACGAGAGATCGCTCAGCGAGACGGTCATCATGCCGCTCTCGATCTTGGACAGGTCGAGGATGTCGTTGATGAGCGTGAGCAGATCCTGGCCGGAGCCGTGGATGGTCTTCGCGAACTCGACCTGCTTGTCGGTGAGATTCGCGTCGGGGTTGTCGCTGAGAAGCTTGGCGAGGATGAGCAGCGAGTTGAGCGGCGTGCGCAGCTCGTGGGACATGTTCGCCAGGAACTCGCTCTTGTACTTCGACGTGAGCGCGAGCTGGCGGGCTTTGTCTTCTAGCTGACGCTTCGCGGTCTCGACCTCGCGGTTCTTCCGCTCGACCTCTTCGTTCTGCGTCTGCAGGAGGCGCGCTTTCTCTTCCAGTTCTTCGTTGGTCTGCTGCAGCTCTTCCTGCTGCTGCTTGAGCAGTTCTTCCGAAGCCTGGAGCGATTTGGCCTGCTGTTCGAGGCGCTTGTTGGTCTCGGTGAGCTCTTCCTGCTGCGCCTGCAGCTCTTCGGCGAGCGACTGCGACTGCGCGAGCAGCTCTTCCGTCCTCATGTTCGCCTGGATGGTGTTGAGGACGACGCCGATCGATTCGGTGAGCTGATCGAGGAGCGACTGGTACGTCTCGGTGAAGTGCTTGAAGGAGGCGAGCTCCATGACGGCGAGCACACTGCCTTCGAAGACGATCGGCAGAACGATGATTTCCAGAGGCTTCGATTCGCCGAGGCCGGAGTTGATCTGCACGTAATCGTCGGGAGCGTTGGTGATGAGGATGCGCTGCTTCTCGAACGCGGCCTGGCCGACCAGCGATTCGCCGATCTTGAACTCGCGGTTGAGGTGCTTGCGCTCGCGATAGGCGTACGTCGCGGCCAGCTTGAGGCGCTGGTCTTCGGCGTTCGACGAGTCCATGACATAGAACACGCCGTGTGCGGCGCCGACCACCGGCGCGAGCTCCGACAGAATCATCTGCGACACGTTCTGCAGGTTCTTCTGTCCCTGCATCATCCGCGTGAACTTGGCGAGGTTGGTCTTCAGCCAGTCCTGCTCCGCGTTCCGCGCGGTGGTCTCGCGCAGGTTGCGGATCATTTCGTTGATGTTGCCTTTCAGTGCGGCAAGCTCGCCCTGCGCTTCGACGGTGATCGACCGCGTGAGGTCGCCCTTCGTCACGGCCGTGGCAACGTCCGCGATCGCGCGCACCTGTGTGGTGAGATTCGCGGCGAGCTGGTTGACGTTGTCCGTGAGGTCACGCCACGTGCCCGCGGCGCCCGGCACGTTGGCCTGGCCGCCCAGTTTTCCTTCCACACCGACTTCGCGCGCCACCGTGGTGACCTGATCGGCGAACGTCGCGAGCGTGTCGATCATGTCGTTGATCGTCTCGCCCAGCTCGGCGATCTCACCTCGCGCTTCGACGGTGAGCTTCTGCTTCAGATTGCCTTTGGCGATCGCGGTCACGACCTTTGCGATACCGCGCACCTGGTTGGTGAGGTTCGACGCCATCATGTTGACGTTGTCGGTGAGGTCTTTCCATGTACCCGACACGCCTTTCACGATGGCCTGGCCGCCGAGCTTTCCTTCCGTGCCGACCTCGCGCGCCACGCGCGTGACTTCCGACGCGAACGAGTTGAGCTGGTCGACCATCGTGTTGATGGTGTTCTTCAGCTCGAGGATCTCGCCGCGCACTTCGACGGTGATCTTCTTCGAGAGGTCGCCGTTCGCGACGGCCGTGGTGACCGCCGCGATGTTGCGCACCTGCGCGGTGAGGTTGCTGGCCATCATGTTGACGTTGTCGGTGAGGTCTTTCCACGTGCCCGACACGCCCTTGACCTGCGCCTGACCGCCCAGCCGGCCTTCCACGCCGACTTCGCGCGCCACGCGCGTGACTTCCGAGGCGAAGGAGTTGAGCTGATCGACCATCGTGTTGATGGTGTTCTTCAGCTCGAGAATCTCGCCGCGCACATCGACGGTGATCTTCTTCGACAGGTCGCCCAATGCGACGGCCGTCGTGACCTCCGCGATGTTGCGCACCTGCGCGGTGAGGTTGCCGGCCATGGAGTTGACCGAGTCGGTCAGATCCTTCCACGTGCCCGCAACGCCTTTGACCGCGGCCTGGCCGCCGAGCTTCCCTTCCGTGCCGACCTCCCGGGCGACACGCGTGACTTCCGCTGCGAATGAGTTCAGCTGATCGACCATCGTGTTGATGGTGTTCTTCAGCTCGAGGATCTCGCCTTTGACGTCGACGGTGATCTTCTTCGACAGGTCGCCGTTGGCGACGGCCGTGGTGACCTGCGCGATGTTGCGCACCTGATTGGTCAGGTTCGACGCCATCATGTTGACGTTGTCGGTGAGGTCTTTCCACGTGCCGGCCACACCGCGCACCTGCGCCTGGCCGCCCAGCTTTCCTTCGACGCCGACTTCGCGCGCCACGCGCGTGACTTCCGAAGCGAACGAGTTGAGCTGATCGACCATCGAGTTGATCGTGTTCTTCAGCTCGAGGATCTCGCCTTTGACATCGACGGTGATCTTCTTCGAGAGGTCGCCGTTTGCGACGGCGGTCGTGACGTCCGCGATGTTACGCACCTGCGCGGTGAGGTTCGCGGCCATGTAGTTCACGGAGTCCGTCAGATCGCGCCACGTGCCGCTGACGCCTTGCACGTCCGCCTGGCCGCCGAGCTTTCCTTCCGAGCCGACTTCGCGGGCGACGCGCGTGACTTCCGAGGCGAAGGAGCGGAGCTGATCGACCATCGTGTTGATGGTGTTCTTCAGCTCGAGGATCTCGCCTTTGACCTCGACCGTGATCTTCTTCGAAAGGTCGCCGTTTGCAACCGCGGTCGTGACCTCCGCGATGTTACGCACCTGGCCGGTGAGGTTGGAGGCCATGGAGTTGACCGAGTCGGTCAGATCCTTCCACGTGCCGGCCACGCCCTTCACTTCGGCCTGGCCGCCGAGCATGCCTTCCGTGCCGACCTCGCGCGCCACGCGCGTGACTTCCGAGGCGAACGCGGAGAGCTGATCGACCATCGTGTTGATGGTGTTCTTCAGGTCGAGGATTTCGCCGCGCACATCGACGGTGATCTTCTTGCCCAGATCGCCCATGGCGACCGCGGTCGTGACCTCGGCGATGTTTCGCACCTGCGCGGTGAGGTTCGAGGCCATCGAGTTCACCGAGTCGGTGAGATCGCGCCACGTGCCGGCCACGCCTTTCACTTCCGCCTGGCCGCCCAGTCGTCCTTCGGTACCGACTTCGCGGGCGACGCGCGTGACTTCTGCGGCGAACGAGTTGAGCTGATCGACCATCGTGTTGATGGTGTTCTTCAGCTCGAGCACTTCGCCGCGCACATCGACCGTGATCTTCTTCGACAGGTCGCCCATGGCGACGGCCGTCGTGACCTCGGCGATGTTTCGCACCTGATTGGTGAGGTTCGCGGCCATGGAGTTGACCGAGTCGGTCAGATCCTTCCACGTGCCCGCGACTCCCGGCACGTCGGCCTGGCCGCCCAGCCTTCCTTCCGTGCCGACCTCGCGGGCGACGCGCGTGACTTCCGAGGCGAACGCCTGCAGCTGATCGACCATCGTGTTGATGGTTTCTTTGATCTGCAGAATCTCGCCGCGCACTTCGACGGTGATCTTGCGCGTCAGATCGCCGCTGGCGATTGCGGTGGCGACGCCGGACACGTCGCGCAGCTGCACGGTGAGGTTGGAAGCCATCGTGTTGACCGAGTCCGTGAGGTCCTTCCACGTACCGGCCACACCTTTGACCTCCGCCTGCACGCCGAGGCGCCCTTCGGTACCGACCTCGCGCGCAACGCGCGTGACTTCTGCCGCGAACGAGTTGAGCTGATCGACCATCGTGTTGATGGTGTTCTTCAGCTCGGGCACTTCGCCGCGCACATCGACGGTGATCTTCTTCGACAGGTCGCCGAGTGCGACCGCCGTCGTGACCTCGGCGATGTTTCGCACCTGCGCGGTGAGGTTGCCGGCCATGGCGTTCACCGAGTCGGTGAGGTCCTTCCACGTGCCTGCAACGCCCGGCACTTCTGCCTGGCCGCCGAGGCGCCCTTCCGTACCGACTTCGCGAGCGACGCGCGTGACTTCCGAGGCGAAGGCGCGGAGCTGATCGACCATCGTGTTGATGGTGTTCTTCAGCTCGAGGATTTCGCCGAGTGCTTCTGCCGTGATCTTCTTCGACAGGTCGCCGTTCGCGACCGCCGTCGTGACCTCGGCGATGTTGCGCACCTGGTTGGTCAGGTTGGCGGCCATGTAGTTGACCGAGTCGGTCAGATCCTTCCACGTGCCGCTGACGCCTTTGACGTCGGCCTGGCCGCCGAGTTTTCCTTCGGTGCCGACTTCACGCGCCACGCGCGTGACTTCCGATGCGAACGACCGGAGCTGGTCGACCATCGTGTTGATCGTTTCTTTGAGCTCGGCGATCTCGCCGCGCGCTTCGACCGTGATCTGTTTGGAGAGGTCGCCGTTTGCGACGGCGGTGGTGACCTGCGCGATGTTGCGAACCTGGTTGGTCAGGTTCGAGGCCATGTAGTTGACCGAGTCGGTGAGATCTTTCCAGGTACCGGAGACGCCCTGCACGTCGGCCTGGCCGCCGAGCTTTCCTTCGGTACCGACTTCGCGGGCGACGCGCGTGACTTCCGAGGCGAAGGAGCGGAGCTGATCGACCATGACGTTGATCGTGTTCTTCAGCTCGAGGATTTCGCCGCGCACTTCGACGGTGATCTTCTTGGAGAGGTCGCCGTTCGCGACGGCCGTCGTGACCTCGGCGATGTTGCGGACCTGGCCGGTGAGGTTCGAGGCCATCATGTTGACGGACTCGGTGAGGTCCTTCCACGTGCCGCTGACGCCTTTGACGTCGGCCTGGCCGCCGAGCTTTCCTTCGGTGCCGACTTCGCGGGCGACGCGCGTGACTTCCGAGGCGAACGAGGCGAGCTGCGTGACCATCGTGTTGACGGTCTTGGCGGTGCGGAGGAACTCGCCCTTCAGCGGCCGGCCGTCGAACTCGATGGCCATCGTGCGCGTGAGGTCGCCCTTGGCGACGGCGCCGATGACGCGCGCGATCTCGTTGGTGGGCTGCACGAGGTCGGTGATCAGTGAGTTCACCGACTCCGCCATCACGCTCCACTGCCCGCCGGCGGCGGGGACTTGTGCGCGTTGATTGAGCTTGCCTTCTTTGCCGACGACGTTCGAGATCCGTTCGATCTCGTCCGCCATGCGGTCGTTCATCTCGAGAATGTCATTGAGCGTGTCCGAGATCTTCCCCTGCACGCCGGTGAACTCGACCGGCATACGAACGCGGAAGTCTCCCTTCTTCATCGACGTGAGCGTTCGTAACAACAGACGCTCGAAGTCTTTGGGACTCAGCTCGGACGCTTTATCGACGCCGATTCCAGTGGTCATCGCGCGCTACTCCTCCCGTGAGTGGCGGTGGGTGGTGCATGAGTATTCGATTGTGCTGAAACGGGTTAAGGCCGGACGACCCCGCGCGGGGCGCGGAGGCTCAAGTCTTGGGCGGCAAACCATGCAATCGTGGTGCCGCGAACGGATGAGGGTGGTTCGCTGACGGCGGGCTAACCGCGGCGGTTTGCAGCCGGTCCAACGCGCATGCGCACGCTGATCGTTGCTCTCTCCACGCTGCTCGCTGCGACTGCCACTCACGCGCGAACGGCGGCCGACGTTTTCGCCGATGCGCGCGCGGCGCTGGAACGAAGCGGCGCGATCACGTTCGATTTCGATGCGGGCGATCTGCGCGGCAGCGGCGTGGTGGTGCCGCAGCGCGGAGCGAATGCGGCCCGGTTGCTCGTGCGAGCGAATGCGCTGCAGGTGTGGTCGGACGGCGCGTCGATCGACGTGCTCGATGCGAAGACGAAGACGTTGTGGCGATCGGCGCCGCATCGCGGCGGACGGCTGCTGCTCGCGCGGCATCTGCACGGCGTCGGCGACGCGTTCGCCGCGCCGGACTTTTTCGAAGAGACGCTGATGTACGGACCGAAACTCGCGGCGACGGCGAACGTGGCGGGCGTGGAGTGCGAAGTGGTGACGGTGGCATATCCCGGCGGCGAGTGGCGCTGGTATTTCGATCGCGCCAATCACCTGCTGCGGCGGCAAGTGGTGACGAGCGAGAAGAAGAAGGAGACGATCGATTACACGAACGTGGGCATTGTTGCCGCGCGCACCACGCCGGCGCGGCCGTCAACGCGCGGCTACGCGGTGAAGGAGTTTCAAGCGGGCCGTGTGCAGATCGGCGGCGATCCCGGCGAGTGGTCGGTGCGAACGCTTTCGGGCGAAGTTGTGTCGAACCGCTCACTGCGCGGCCACGTGACGATCGTCGATTTCTGGGCGTCGTGGTGCGGCCCCTGCCGCCCAGCTATGCAGGCGCTGCAAACGTTCCAGCGCGCCCATCGCGACGATGCGCGCGTGATCGGCCTGCGCTGGCGCGACGGCGGCGACCTCGCTGCATTCGCCGCCAAGCAAAACCTCGACTACGCGCTCGCCGACGCAGGCGCGGCCGCAAACGTGTTCTCCGTCGACCAGTACGGCCTCCCCGTGATGTTCATCCTCGGCCGCGACGGCCGCGTGGTCGATTACGCAATCGGCTACGACGGCGCGATCACGGAGGCGTGGCTGGCGCAGACGGTGGCGGCGGCGCTGCGGGAGTGAGCGGGCGTCAGCGGACGCGCGAGTAGCGCGAGCGCCGCTTCCGCGCCATCATGCTGCGCGCATGACGAAGCAACGGCTGGAGGCCTTCAGCGATGGCGTGATCGCCATCCTGCTCACCATCATGGTGCTCGAGCTGCGCGCGCCGGAGGGCGGCGAGCTCTCCGCGCTGCGCCCCGTCATGCCCTCCCTCCTCGGCTATCTCCTCAGCTTCGTCTATCTCGGCATCTACTGGAACAATCACCATCACATGCTGCACGTCACGCATCAGATCAGCGGCGGCGTACTGTGGGCGAATCTGCATCTGCTGTTCTGGCTTTCGCTCGTGCCGTTCCTGACCAGTTGGATGGCGGAGCATTACCAGATGGCCGTGCCCACCGCGGTCTATGGCGTGAACCTGCTGCTCGCGGCGATTGCGTACACGATTCTGCAGACGAAGCTCATCGCCATTCACGGCAACGACGTGCTCGCGCGGGCGGTGCAGCACGACGGCAAAGGGAAAGCGTCCATCGCGCTGTATGCCGGCGGCATCGCGCTGGCGTTCGTGCGTCCGTGGATCGCGCAGATCATCTACGTCATCGTGGCGTTAGTGTGGCTCGTGCCCGACCGGCGCATCGAGCGGCACATGCACGAAGCGTAATCACAGTCAGAGGAGGGCTCCATGAAGAAGCTCGCGATCATTGTGGGATTGACGTCCATTGTGTGGTTCGGTTGCGCGACGAACGCGAATCACTCCGGCAGCGCCATGCCGCCTGCCGTCGAGTCGTCCCGGACCGTCGTCGCACGTGAATGGAAAGGAAGAGTCGCGCCGGCGCGAGCGGACGAGTACTACGCGTACCTGTCCGAAGGGGTGAAGAAGATGCGGACCATCCGCGGGTATCTGGGAGCGGAGATCATGCGCCGCGACGAACCGACGGCGGTCGGCTTCACGGTCATCTCCTATTGGGAGACACGCGAGGCCATCAAGGCTTATGCAGGCGAGGACATCGAAAAGCCGCACCACCTGCCGCGGGACCGGGAGATGCTGCTCGAGCTTCCCGAACGCGTGCTGCACTACGACGTCACCTTCACCGATTTGATGCGCGTGCGGCTGCAGGAGTGAATGGAAGCTGCCGCGTCATGACTGCGTAATGTTTCCGCCCGTTTCCCTCGGCGAGCCTATCTTGCAGAGATGCGACATGCCGCGATTCGCAGTTTCCTCGCAGTGAGCGCGTTGGGTCTCGCGCTGGCGAACAATGGCATCGCGGGCGTGAATCGCTGGACGATCGCCACGCCGTCCGTTCGCGTCGATGCGCTCGCCGCCGATCCGTACAACGCGAAGACGCTCTACGCGGCCGGACCTGAAAGCGTCGCACGATCCACAGACGGCGGCGCGACGTGGACGAACGTGACGGTGCCGGATCTGAAATTCGCGTCCGCCATGCGCGTAGCGCCGTCGCTTCCTAGCACGATCTACATTCTCGGATTCACGGAGCTCTTCGTCTCCAATACCAGCGGCATCGCCTGGACGCAGCGCACGGTGCCGTCGTCGTCGAACTTTCCGCTCGATCTGCAAGTGGACGCGAAGAATGCCCGCTCCCTCGTCATCGCCGCCGCCAATTTTTGTTTCCTCGGATGCAGCGGTGGCGGCGTCTTTCGCAGCGATGACGGCGGCGGCTCGTGGCATCGCATCGGATTCAAGGATCAAAACGTCTCCCACGTCGCGCTCGATCCGTCGAGCACGAAGACGATCTACGCGGCCACGGAAACGGCTCTTTTCAAGACGACGAACGGCGGCGACTCGTGGGCGATCATCTCGCCCGACGCCGTGACGCGCGTCGGCTCCATCGCCGTCGACGCCGTGCTGCCGTCGACGATCTACACCGGCACGAACCTCGGCGTTTTCCGGTCGCTCGATGCCGGCCGCACGTGGGAGCTGGTGCGCCCGTCCGATTACGGCGGCTCCGTCGTCACCGCGCCGTTTGCTTCGCGCAACGCGCTCGCCACCGGCGGCTCACTCGCGCTGACCTCCGATCAGGGCGAGACGTGGATGGAGCTCCGCTCGCCGAATGCGGATTTTGATTTTCGCGGCCTGTCGCAAATGATCGTCAGCGATGGCATTTGCTATCTCGTGGCGAACCTCGGCGGAACGGACGGCCACGTGCTGGCGTACGAAGTGCGGCCGCCGCGACGCCGCGCCGCGCATCACTGATCGCTACTTGCCGGTTTCTGCGGCGAGCTCGCTCAGCGCGACGACCGTGTTCCAGTTGCGAGCCGTGCAATCGCTGCCGAGCTTGCGCGGCGTAAAGTCCTGCGCCACCTTCGAACGCCCCGCGCCATTCGGCAACGATGCGTAGAGATGCCGTCCGTCGTAGTGCAGCTCTTCCGGGTCGACGCGATCCTTTTCGAGCGCCGCCTTCGCCGTCGCGCCCGCGGGCTCCTGCAGGAAGACCACGAAAACCTTGCCGCCGTTCTCGCGCGCCGCATCGGCAAACGGATTCTTCGCGATCACTTTCTTCAGTTCCGCGCCGGTGCGGATCAACACCGCCACTTCGAAGCCGACGGCTTTCTTCACCTCGGCGCGAATCGCGGCCGCCATGCGATCGGCCGACGACTCCTCGCTGGCAAAGACGACGTTGCCGCTCTGCAGATACGTGCGCACGGAAGTGCCGCCTGCGCGCTCGCAGCACGCCTTCAGCACCGCGCTGGGAAGCTTCTGATTGCCGCCGACATTCACGCCGCGGAGCAAGGCAACGAAAACAGGCATGCGCAAAGACTACCGCGCTGCGCTTCGTTGACGCGAGAGAACGCCAAACCTATGCTCCGCGGCCATGGCCATTCAGCGGCTGGACAACATTCTCATCGTGGTCGAGGACATCGAGGCGGCGAAGGCGTTCTTCATCGAGCTCGGCATGACGCTCGATGGCGAGACGACGGTCGAAGGGCCGTGGGTCGGCGGCGTCATCGGCCTCAAAGACGTGCGTGCGGACATCGCCATGATGCGCACGCCGGATGGTCATGGCCGCGTGGAGCTCACGCGATTCCACACGCCGCCGGCCGTGAAAACCGAACCGGCGCATCCGCCATCAAACGCGCTCGGCATCCGCCGCATCATGTTCGCCGTCGATGACGTCGACGACGTCGTGGCCCGCCTGCGCAAGCACGGCGCGGAGCTGGTCGGCGAGATCGTGCAGTACGAGGACGTCTACCGGCTTTGCTTCATCCGAGGACCGGAGGGGATCATTCTGGGACTGGCGGAGGAGCTGCGGGTGACGCGCGGGAAATCGTAAAAATTTTTCGCGGAAAGTCGAAATCGCCGCGAACGAACCTCGCCTACCCTGTGTTTGATCAGGCATGAAGAACTCCTGGACCGGCGGCGAGCGTGCGATGCCCGTCCTCGTTGCCGAAAAGGCGGACGAGAAGGTCGAGGATCTCGCGCTGGCCGTGCATCGCTGCGAGGCCGGCGCGTTCGAGAAACTCCTCGAGCGATTCGAGAAGCCGCTCTTCAGCTACGCGCACGGCATCCTGCAGAACGCCTTCGACGCGCAGGAAGTGGTGCAGGACGCCATGGTCCGCGCGCACCGCGCCCTCACACGCCAATACGGCGAACAGCAAGTGGCCACGCTGGCCGTCCGGCCGTGGCTCTTCAAGACCGTGCGGAATCTCTGTCTCAACAAACGGCGCTCCAAAACGCGGGCGCTCGAGCAGCCGCTCGAATCGTTCGATGACGGCCGCATCGGCCCCTTTGTCCACGCCAGCGCAGCCGCCGAGCACGATCGCCGCGAAGAAGCGGAAATGCTGCGCGGCGCCATGGCCATGCTGCCGGTCGAAGCGCGCGAATTGATCGTGCTGCGATTCATGGAAGAGATGTCTTACGGCGAGATCGCCCGCACCATCGGGGCCACGGAGGCCGCGTTGCGGGGAAAAGTGTTTCGGTCGCTGAAGCTCCTGCGCGACGCCCTGGAAACGAAAGGAGCCGTTCATGCGGTGTAGATCCGCGCTCACTCGAATCGATGCGATGCGCACCGGCGAATTACCGGAGCGCGAACAGGCGGAGGTGCGCGAGCATCTGACGACCTGCCGCTCGTGCGATGACTCGGTGCACGACGTCTCGCGCCTGGCCGATGTGGTCAAGCTCGCATGCGCCGTCGCCCTCCCCCGCACTCTCCGCGAATCGATCCAGGACCGCTGCGCCGACTCTCTCGGCCAGCTCGACACCACCGACGGCCGTGTCTGGGTCGCCTTCTCCGAACACGGCCTGCGCATGATCGTGCGCGGCGGCAGCGAAGCCGCGGTGCGCGAGGCGTATGCGAATCGCTACGCCCGTCCGCTGAAGTCGAGCGAGCTGCCGGAGAAGCTGAAAAAGGAAGTGCTCGCGGCGATCGAAGGCGCAGGCGCATCCGAAAAGCTCGTCGACTTTGAAGAGATGGGCGAGCTCGAAGCGGAAGTGCTGCACGTGCTCGCGAAGATTCCGCGCGGCGAAGTGCGCACGTATGCGTGGGTCGCGCAACAGGTGGGACGGCCGAAAGCGGTCCGCGCGATCGGATCGATCTGCGCGAAAAATGTCGTGCCGTTCGTCATCCCCTGCCACCGCGTCGTCCCGACGAGCGGCGGCGTCGGGCAGTACGCATTCGGCACCGACGTGAAACGCGAGCTGCTCGCCCGCGAAGGCGTCGACGTCGTGCAACTCGAATCGCTCGCCAAACGGGGCGTGCGGCTGATCGGATCGAAGACGACCAAGATCGTCTGCTTCCCAACCTGCAAAGACGCGCGCCGCATTCGCGAGGAGAATCGCGTCCCTTTTCGCGCGGCGGACGAAGCATTGCTGAAGGGTTTTCGTCCATGCCGCCGTTGCCAGCCCTTCGCCGCCTGAGGAAGGAAGCCATGGAAAGCGCCTCGCAGATCACGCTCTTTGCGCCGCGGTCGCTCGCGCGCACGTCGTTCGCGGACATCCACGCCATCTCGCGGCCGGCGCGCACGTTCACCGGCGACTTCTGGACCACCCACCGCCGCGGCGATCGCCTCTGGTTCGCCCTCGGCGACGTCGCCGGCAAAGGTCTGCCCGCGGCGCTGGTGATGGCGATGATTCAGGAAGAGCTCGAGCATCGCATCGGCTCGTGCGCGGCAACGGTTTGCGATCCAGCCACCACGCTGACGCGATTGCATGCATTTCTCCGCCCGCTGCTGCCATCGAATCGTTTCGCCACGGTGGTGATCGGCCATCTGCGCGACGACGGCACACTCACTATCGCCAACGGCGGCCACTGCCCGCCGCTTCTGCTGCGCGCGAACGGCATGATCGAAGAGATCCGCCCCACCGGTCCCGTGGCGGGCATCCTGCCGTCGCCGGTCTGGACGTCGACGAAGACCAGGATGAATTCCGGCGACGCGCTCGTGCTCTACAGCGACGGCGTGAGCGAAGCGCTGGCGAGCGATGGCGAAGAGCTCGGCGTCTGCGGCATCCGCACCGCGCTGCGTGGCATCGCGCGCGACGCTACTGCTCGCGGCATCGCCTCACACGTGCTCTCCGCAATCGCGTCGACGGAAGACGACGTCACGCTGCTCGCCATCAAACGGTGATCGGCGGATCGCCACTAAACGATCGGCACTAAACTAGGCCGCATGAAACGGCTTGCCGCTCTCGTTCTCTTTCTTCTTCCCACGCTCGCCTTCGCGCAAGACCTCCGCACCGGCGGCGATTGGGTCCCTCTCGGCCAGGGCGGCTGCATCGGCGGCAGCCAGTGCAAAGACCGCCGCCTGCGCCTTCCGCTCGCCGATCGGCCGGTGGTCCGCGTTCGCTTCGAAGCGAATGACCAGATCGGCAACACCGCCAATGGCCGCCTGCGCTTGCGCATCGACGGCAACACGGTGCGCTCCGCGATCGACATCCCGCGCCAGGGCCAAACGTTCACGTACGACGTCGATGAGCTGCGCGGCCAGGCGCTGATCTTCGAGACCGAAACGGACGACGAAGTGCAGATCGGCCGCGTGGCCGTCATGTACGCCCGCGAAAACTCGCGCGGCGGCGGACCGCGCCACGGCGGCGACGGCGGTTCGAGCTCCACAGGGTGGCGCCGTTACTCCGAGAAAGGCTGCATCGGCGGCAGCAACTGCAAACAGAACGGCAACCGCATCACCATCGCCCTCGAAGACGCGCCGGTTCTCGGCGTCCGCTTCTACGCGCATGACAACGTCGGCACGCGCGCGGACGGCCGGCTGAACGTGCGCATCGACGATCACGCCGTCGCCTCGTATGAAGATGTCGCGCGCGACGGCAAACGCCACGAGTACGACGTCGACAGCATCCGCGGCGCGAAGCTCGTCATCCAGACCGCGACCGACGACGAAGTGGAGATCAGGGACATCGAAGTGCTCTACGGCCGCGGTGGTGGCGGAGGCCGCGGCGGCGATCGCGATCACGATCGCGGTCACGGCGGCTACGGCCGCGAAGTGACGGACGAAGGCGGCTGCATCGGCGGCGAAGAGTGCGGCGGCAAGCGCAACAAGATCCGCATTCCGCTGCGTGGCCGCGCGGTCTCGGAAGTGCGCTTCTACGCGCGCGACGACGTGGGGACGCGCGCCGGCGGCGAACTGCGCGTGCGCATCGACGGCGAGATCCTGCGCGACTTCATCGACATCCCGCGCGAAGGCAGAACGTTCACCGTCGACGCGCGCGGACTGGAAGGCGACTACCTGATCATCGAGCCGGCCGCGGACGATGAAGTGGTGGTGAAAGACGTGCGGGTGCGCTTCGAGGATTGATGCGCGGCCCGCGCGCGATTTTGGCGCTCGACCAGGGCACGACGAGCTCGCGCGCGATTCTGTTCGATGAATCGGGCGCGACGCTCGCCGTGGCGCAGCGCGAGGTCCGGCAGTTCTATCCGCAGCCCGGCTGGGTCGAACACGATCCGGAAGAGATCTGGTCTTCGCAGATCGCCGTGGCCGCGGAAGCACTGGCCAAAGTGCCGGCCGTCGAAGTCGTGGCGCTCGGCATCACCAACCAACGCGAGACCACCATCGTCTGGGATCGCCAGACCGGCAAACCGGTCTACAACGCCATCGTCTGGCAGGATCGCCGTACCGCCGCCTTCTGCGAAACGCTGGACAACGACGCCGTTCGCGCGAAGACAGGCCTCCTCGCCGATCCCTACTTTTCCGGCACGAAGCTGCGCTGGATTCTGCGCGAGACCGGCGCGCGCGACGTCCTCTTCGGCACCGTCGACACCTGGCTGATCTGGAAATTGACCGGCGGCCGCGCACACATCACGGACGTCTCGAACGCCTCGCG
Source organism: Thermoanaerobaculia bacterium (assembly GCA_035688915.1). Lineage (GTDB taxonomy): Bacteria > Acidobacteriota > Thermoanaerobaculia > Gp7-AA8 > Gp7-AA8 > DASSMK01. The sequence continues at coordinate 4,922 of DASSMK010000156.1, read as the reverse complement.
CACTTTGCTCTTCAATATTCACGAAGCGCAGTGGGACGACGAGCTGCTCGCGATGATGAACGTGCCGCGCGATGTGTTGCCCGAAGTGCGCGCATCGAGCGGTATCGTCGCGACCACCGCGAAAGGTTTGCCGATCCCCGCAGGCATCCCCATCGCCGGCATCGCCGGCGATCAGCAGGCCGCACTCTTCGGCCAGCGTTGCACGCGCGCGGGCATGGCCAAGAACACCTACGGCACGGGCTCGTTCGTGGTGATGAACACCGGCCCCTCCGCAGTCACGTCGTCGAGCGGCGTGCTGTCGACGATCGCCTGGCAGTTGCCGGACGAACCACTGCAGTACGCGGTGGAAGGCAGCATCTTCGTCACCGGTGCCGCCGTGCAATGGCTCCGCGACCGCCTCGGCATCATCCACTCCGCCGCCGACGTCGAAGCACTCGCCGCCTCCGTCCCGGACAGCGACGGCGTCGTGCTCGTCCCCGCCTTCACCGGCCTCGGCACCCCGCACTGGGATCCGTACGCGCGCGGCTCGCTCTTCGGCATGACGCTCGGCACCACCGCCGCGCACATCGCGCGCGCCACGCTCGATGCCATCGCGCTGCAGACCGTCGACGTGCTCGACGCCATGCGCCGCGATTCCGGCATCGCCCTGCAGGAACTGCGCGTCGACGGCGGCGCATCGACGAACGATCTGCTGATGCAAATCCAGGCCGATCTCGCCGGCATCCCCGTCGTCCGCACGCGCATCGCCGAAACCACCGCTCTCGGCGCCGCCTATCTGGCCGGACTGGCCACCGGCTTCTGGCGCGACGTCGATGCGCAATGGCAAGCGGAGCGTGTCTTCGAGCCACGCATCAGCGCCGATGAGCGCGAAGCGCGAATCGCACTCTGGCGACGCGCCGTCGAACGCGCCAAGGGGTGGGAGGTGTAGTCGCTTCCGCGAACCGTTGGAGCGGCGGGCGGCCCCGCCCGCCGACGGTCTCGCCCCGAACCGGAGGGCGAGAGCGCCCGCCGCTCCACCATTGCGCCGTGTAATAGAATCCGCGCCCCTTATGCTCTTCCACGGCTCCGCTCTGCGCGATCCGGATTCGCTCCGCACCTTCCTCTCCGCCGCCGCACCGCGCCCGGCCTTCCGCCGCATCCTCATGGTCGATCCCGCGCACTTTCAGGTGCGCCACGTTCTCAATCCGCACATGGAAGGGATGATCGGCCTCGTCGATGCCGATGCCGCCCGCGCCGAATGGGAAGCGATCCGCCGCACCTACGAATCCCTCGGCTACGACGTCACCGTCGTCGACGGCATGGACGATCATCCGGACGTCGTCTTCGCCGCCAATCAGCTCCTCCCGTACGTCGACGCGTCCGGCCGCCCGTCGTTCGTCCTCTCGCACATGGCCAAGGTCGAGCGCCAGGGCGAAGTGCCGTATCTCGCCGACGCGTTGCGGCCGCTCGGCTTCCAGACGCACGGTCTGCGCACGCGGCTGCCGCTCGAAGGCACCGGCGACGCCATCTGGCATCCGAACCGGAATCTGATCTGGGGCGGCCACGGCTTCCGCACCGACGAAAGCGCGTGGGAGGAGGTCTCCGAAGTCACCGGCGCGCGCGTCGTGCCGCTGTCGCTGGTCGACGATCGGATGTACCACCTCGACGTCGCACTGATGGCCATCGACGAGCAGACCGCCTTCTCGTTCCGCGGCGCGTTCGATGAAGAATCGTGGGCGCGGCTCGAAGCCGGATTCACGCGCCTCGTGGAAGTGGACGAGCAGGAAGCGGTGCGCGGCTTCGCGCTGAACGGCCATTGCCCCGACGGCCGCAATCTGCTGCTGCCCGCGGGCAATCCGCTGACGCGCGCGAAGGCCGAAGAGCTGGGACTGACGGTGTATGAGCTGCCGACGCGCGAGTTCCAGAAGGCGGGCGGCTCGATCTTCTGCCTCAAGAACGTGATGCCGTAAGCGCTTCCGCGCAGGCGGACCCTTGCGTCGCTCCGCGCTTCGCGGCACTCTTAGGTTCTTCCATGAAGAGAGCCGTCCTCCTGCTTTTCCTGGCGCTCGCGGCGCGCGCGGGCGCCGAAGATCGCGGGCTGCCGCTGATCACGACGATCTCCCCCGAAGCGCGACCGGGCGGATCGCAAAGTTTCGCGGTGACGCAGGATCCGCGCGGCATTCTCTTCGTCGGCAATCTCGCGGGCGTGCTCGTGTACGACGGCGCGTTCTGGCGGCTCGTCGCGTTGCCGAATGATTCCGCGGTCTACTCGATCGCCACGAACGATCGCGGTGTCGTCGCCGCGGGCGGCGTGGCGGAGTTGGGCTTTCTCGCGCGCGACGCACGCGGCACTCTCGCCTATCAATCGCTCGTGCCGCGCTTGCCGCAGGCGCAACGCAACGTTGGCGACGTCCATGGCATCTGCGCGGCCGGCCGCGAATTCACGTTCGTCACGGACAACTCGCTCATCTCGTGGGACGGCGGCGCGCCGCGCGTGCTCGTCGATCTGCACGGACGCCCCGCACCCGCGCGCTGCACGAACATCGACAACGCCACTTACGTTTACGGCGAGCCCGGTTTGCAGCGCCTGCTGCACGGCATCCTCTTGCCCGCAGGCATCGACGGCAAAACCGTCGACGCGGCGGTGGACGGCGGCAGCGGCAGGATCATCGCCGCGGTGCGCAACGAAGGCTTCGTCGCCATCGCCAACGGCGTTCCTTCGCCATTCGCGCTGGAAGCGTCGGCGTGGATGAAAGGGAAAACCATCACCGACGCGCTCCGCCTGCGCGACGGCCGGTTGATCTTCACGACGCGCGAAGACGGCGTGCTGCTGCTGCATCCCGACGGCACGATCGACGAGATCATCGACCGCCAGGCGGGACTGCCGGACGAAGTCTTGCGCGCAGCACTCGTCGATCGCGAAGGCGCGCTCTGGCTCGTCTTCGAAGGAACGCTCGCGCGCGTCGATCTCTCCTCGCCCGTCACGATCTTCGACGCGCGGCGCGGCGTGCGCGGCTCGGGACGCTCCACCACGCGCATCGGCGACACGATGTGGTTCGCCACGTCGCACGGCGTCTACTCGCTGCGCGACGGCCAGCCGGCCGTGCATCACGACGCGTTGGGCAACGGCGCCGCGTGGCGCATCGCTTCGTACGGCGACGAGATTCTGGCCGGCACCTCCGACGGCCTCTTCGCCGCAAAGAACGACGTCTGGACGCGCATCGCCGGCACCGAAGGGACTGCGGTCTACTCGATCCTGCCGTCGCAGCGCGATCAGGCACTGGTGTGGCTCGGCACAAAGAAAGGTCTGGCCACGATGCGCCGCGTCGGCGATGCGTGGCGCTACCAAGGCTTGATCGAAGGGACGCCACCGTACTCGCGTCGCCTCGTCGAACAAAACGGCGTGCTCTGGAGCGGCAGCACATTCGCCGGCATCACGCGCGTGGAAGTGGGCGGCAAAGGCGGCTTCCACGTCTCCCATTTCGGCAGCGGCGAAATGGCCGCGGCGATTATCGCCAATCGCGTCGTGTTCGTCCGCTCCGGCGGCGAAATTCTGCAACCCGCCTCCGGTGCCCACATCGTCCCCGACGCCCTTCTCGGTAACGTTCGCGCCGCAAACGGCTTCTTCGATGTCGCCGAGGACAAGCAGGGCAACGTCTGGGTGAACTCGCAGCCGCCGCGCGTGCTGCGCCGCCACGCGGACGGCACGTACGATCGCGAAGGGCAGCCGCTCGTCTCCATCAACGGCAACGTGCAGTCGGTGAACGTCGACTCGGCCGGCAACGTCTGGTTCAACGCCACGCGCGGCATCTACCTCTACACGCCGACAGAGGAGACGCATCGCGACGTGCAGCCAACGCCGCTGATCGGACGCGTGCTCGCGGGCAACAGCACGCCGGTCGCGGACGGCTTGGCCGGCATCCGCAACGTGGCCGAGCTGCCGTATCAGTTCCGCCGCCTGCGCATCGAATTCGCGCCCGCTTCCTATCGACCGGGCGTCGCGTATCAGTACAAGCTCGATCCGCTCGACAGCGCGTGGAGCAACTGGATCTCCGACCCGTTCATCGATTACACACACCTGCCGAACGGCTCGTACACACTGCGCATCCGCGCGCGCAACGCGAACGGCACCGCCAGTGCGGAAAACGCGTGGTCGTTCACGGTCCTGCCGCCGTGGTATCGCACACAGTGGGCGTACGCACTGGCCATCCTCGCCGCAATCGCACTGGTCATCGCAGTGGTGCGACTACGCACGCGCGCACTGCAACGGCAGGCGGAGCGCTTGCGCGAGCTGGTCGAATTGCGCACCGATGCGTTGCGCCTGACCGTGCGCCGTTTGCGCGAAACGCAATCGGAGCTGGTGCAGAACAACGAGCTGCTCGAGCAAGCCAACGATCGACTGGAACGTCTCTCCCTGCTCGACGAGCTGACCGGCATTCCGAACCGCCGCTACTTCGAGCGCGTGCTGCTCGCGGATCACGAAGCCGCCGCTGCGGCGCGCCAGCCGCTCGCGCTGATCTTCCTCGACCTCGATCACTTCAAGCGCCTCAACGACGCGGCAGGACATCCCGCCGGCGACGCGTGCTTACGACAAGTGGGACGCTTCCTCGCGCAGAAGATCCGCCGCAGCGGCGACATGGTCACGCGCTCCGGCGACGTCGTCGCGCGCATCGGCGGCGAAGAATTCGCCATTCTGCTCGCCGACACCGACACCGCCGGCGCGTACACCGTTGCCGAATCGCTGCGCGCGGGCATCGCCGCGCTGTCGATCGATTACGAAGAGAAGACGCTGCACATCACCGCCAGCTGCGGCATCGCCGCGCTGCTGCCGGGCGAAGGAGGATCGGCCGATGCGCTGATCCGCGCCGCCGATCAAGCGCTCTACTCCGCGAAAGCCGCCGGCCGCAACTGCGTGCGCGTTGACAACGGTCCTGTTGGAGCGG
>DASSMK010000155.1:0-5697 GCA_035688915.1 Thermoanaerobaculia bacterium | reverse complement strand
CGCGTTGCTCAGCTCTGACGTATTGCCGCCGCCGAAGGGACGCAAGTCATCGGCCGCCATGCGTCGCGCCGGCTTCGCGAAGTAGATCGTCGCGCCGCGCGTCGCGGTGGCCGTGATCCACTGCCCGCGCAGGTCGCCCGGCAGCGAGATCTCAAAGTCCGTCTTCCCGCCCGTGAAGGCGTTTGCGAGCACCTGATGCTCCGCTTCCGGATAGCCCGCGGTGCTGAGCGAATGGCTGGCGTAAAAGTCGAGCGAGCCGGAGAGCACATCGAGCGTGCCGCGCACGCGCGTCGTGTTCGACGCGGCGTCGTAAATGGCGTCGATGAGCACCGGCTTGTTCGGGACGCCGTTGCCCGCATCGGGGCGATTCGGCGTGTCGAGATCGAGATTCAGATCGATGCCGTACCAGCGGTTGCCGGCGATCTCGTTCGCGGTGATCTGCACGATGCCGTGCTCCGTGCGCGCGACGCCGAATTCGCCGTTGTCGCGAATGATGTTGTTTTTCACATCAGCACCCGCGGGGACGCCCGACTGGCCGTTCGATGGATCGATGTAGACGCCCGCGGCGCCATTCCCCGTGATCGTGTTGCTGGAGATGAGCGTGTACATCGCGTGCTCGGAGAAGATGCCCGCGCGGCGATGATCGCGAATGAGGTTGTTGACGATCTCGGTGTTGAAGCCGTCGATGGCCACGCCGCGCAGATTGCCGGTCAGCTCGTTCTGCTCGATGCGAATGGTGACGGTGAGGAGCTGCTGGCACGGCGCAGCGCCGGCCGTCGGACGGATGTCGATGGCGTGGCCGGGGAAGTTGCGGATCACGAGCCGCCGCGCGATGAAGTCGCAGCCGGCGCGATAGCGAAGCGCATCGCCTTCGTTCAGCAGCGCGCCGTCGAGAATCGCTTTCGCCGCGCCGCCATCGATCTTCACATTGCCTCGCACATCCGGCAGCGGCGTGCGCGGCTGAATCAACGGCACCTCGACGTTGATCGTGCACGGTGCGGTCACGCACTCCGCCGCCGCGTCGCGAAGCACTTGCCGCAACGAGCCGCTGCCGTCGTCCGCATCACTCGTCACCGGCAGCTGGCGCCGCAGGACGACGTCGAGCCGATGCGGCGTGCTGGGCGTCGGTTCTTCCGCCGACGTGACGTAACTTTCCACCGGGAACGTGCCGCCTTCTGTCCGCTGCGGCGCGATGACCGTCAAATCGACGACGCCGTATTCGTTCGGCGTCAAACGTTCGAAGTAACACGCCACGAGCTGCGGCGTCACCGTGCACGTGGGTTGCGTTCCGGAGCCCGACTCGAACTCCGCTTTCGTGAACGTGCCGCCATCCGGCAGCCGCGCCGTCATCGTCACGCCGGTGGCCGTGAAGCCGTAGTTCTGCACGCCCAGCCGCAGCGTCAACTCCTCGCCCGGGTCGAATGCCGGCTTGCTGTCGAAATCGAGCATCGTCGTGACGGAGAGACCCGGCCTGCCCGTGAGCGTCGTGGTCAGCGTCGCCACGTTGTTGTCCAGATTCGGATCCGGCGTGTCGCTCGTCAGTCGCGCCGTGGCGGTGTAAGTACCGCCCTTGTCGAAGAACGCGAACACCGCCAGGTAACCATCTACCGACGCGAGCGCGCTGCGGCCCGTGCAGCGAACGGGACGCGCCTGGCGATCGCAGGTCCAGAATCCGTCCGGCCCGCTGGCGTTGCCGATCGAAGCGCCGGGGATGTCGATCTCGAGCACCGCGTTTTGCACGGGCGTGTCGCCGCTCCAGTGCGTCCGCACGATGTACGTCTGATCCGGCCGCCCAGCCTCGGACGTGTTTTCGATGGATACGGAGAGGTCGGCGCTCTGCGCGAAGAGCGGCGAAGTGACGAGAACCAGCAGCAGGAAGAGTCGGCGCATGGGGTGGGATCAGTTTCCTTTCGCGTGTGATACGGACGTACCGTTGCAATCGTCGCCGCATCTTCTTCTGCTAGAGTGTGCGGCGCAAAAATTAGCCGGATTCAGAACGGAGCGACATGGAATCGAGTCTCGAGATCGGGTTCCTTCGTGCAGCCGAAAAAGCCGCGATCGCCGCGGCGCGCACGATGGGTTATGGCAAGCGGAAGTACTCCGACCAGGTAGCCGTCGAAGCAATGCGCGAGGAGCTGAACCGGCTGAAGATGCGCGGCTCCGTCGTCATCGGTGAAGGCGAACGCGACAAAGCCCCCATGCTCTACGTCGGCGAGCCCCTCGGCCGCGGGTGGACCGAGGGCGAGATCTACCCCGAGGTCGACATCGCGGTCGATCCGCTCGAGGGAACGAATCTTTGCGCGACGGGCTCGGCGAATTCAATCGCCGTCATCGCCGCGTCCGAAAAGGGCGGGCTGCTGAACGCGCCCGACATCTACATGGACAAGATCGTGGTCGGCCCGACCGCCGGCGAATCGGTCAGCCTCACCGCGTCAGTCGAAGAGAACCTCAATCGGATGGCCGAGGCGTTCCAGCGGGATGTGGACGAGCTGACGATCGTCGTGCTCGATCGCGAGCGCCATCACGACCTCATCGCGCAGATCCGCGAAGCGGGCGCGCGCATCAAACTGATCACGGACGGCGATCTCTCCGCGGGCATCGCGGCGGCCGTGCGCGGCACGGGCGTGCACGCGGCGATGGGCATCGGCGGCGCGCCGGAAGGCGTGCTCACCGCGGCGGCGATGCGCTGCCTCTCCGGTCGCATGCAGGGCCGCCTCAAGCCGCTCGAAAAGTGGCAGGAAGACCGCCTCAAGGCGATGGGCTTCCAGGATCACGACAAGGTGTACGACACCGCCGATCTCGCGTCGGGCAACGACATCATCTTCGCGGCGACCGGTGTGACGGACGGCGATCTTCTGCGCGGCGTGCGCTTCTTCGGCGGCGGCATCCGCGTTTCGTCGCTGTTCATGTCGCTGAAGAGCAATCAGATTCGTTTCGTCGACACGATCTATCGCGAGGAAGGCAGCAAGCTTTCGGTGAGCTTCACGTAGTCGCGCCCGGCTACGCCGACGCTCAGGCTCAAAGGCTCACAGGCTCAAAGGCTCACAGTGGAGACGCTGTGAGCCTTTCGTGTTTTGCGAACCATGGGCACCCGCGACGTCGAGGCGCCTCAGACACATGGCATCACAAGCACTGCGGCGCTAGCGACGCCTGCGCTACTTTGAGCCTTTGAGCCTGTGAGCCTGTGAGCCTCTTTTAGTCGCCTCAGCCGCCCATGAGCCTCGTGAATGCGTTCGGCACCGGCGCCTCGAAAACGAGGCGCTTCGCCGTTTTAGGGTGCGTGAAGCCGAGGCGTTTGGCGTGCAGGCCGAGGCGGCCGATGGGATTAACGGTGCTGCCGTACATCACGTCGCCGATGATCGGATGTCCCGCCTCGGAGAGGTGCGCGCGGATCTGATTTTTGCGTCCGGTTTCGAGCGTCACTTCGAGCATCGAGTAGCCGCGCGCGGTCTTCACAGTCTTGTAGTGCGTCACCGCGTATTTCGCTTCCGGATGCGGTTTCACGCTGACCATTTTCAGGTCGCGCATTTCGCGCAGGTGGGACGCGATCGTGCCGTTCGGTTCGTCCAGCTTTCCTTCGATGATGGCCACGTAGAGGCGATCGGTGGAGTGCTCCGCGAACTGTTCTTTCAATGCTTCGCGTGCGGCGAAGTGTTTGGCGAAAACGAGCACGCCGGACGTTTCGCGATCGAGGCGGTGCACGACGTGAATGCGCTCTTCGCCGCGGGCGCCGAGGTAGGTGTTGAGGTAGGCCTGGGCGGTGGTTTCGCGTTCGCGTTCGGTCGGCACCGTGAGCAGGCCGTTCGCTTTGAGCACGACGATCACATGCTCGTCTTCGTGCAGGAGCGTGAGCTCGGGCGGGAGCGCGCGCTGTGTGGTCTTCGTCGCGACCTCGATGGCATCGCCGGCGGCGAGCTCGCGGCGGGCGTTCTTTTCGATCTCCAGATTCACGCGCACGCGGCCGGCCTGCAGCATCTGGCGCAGCGTGGTTTTCGAGGAGTCGGGGAACAGCGTGCTCAGCGCGTCGAGCAGCTCGGTCGGTTCGTCGATCGTCTTCCGCACGGCGCGCATGATATGAAAGAACGATGGACTACAAGATCGTCGGCGATGTGATGCAGGCGCTGGAGATCACGCTCCGGCAGAACGAAGAGGTCTACGCGGAAGCGGGATCGATGCTGTACATGGGCGGCGGCATCGAGCTGCAGGCGAAGATGCAGGGCGGCGTGATGAAGGGACTGATGCGCAAGTTCCTGGCGGGCGAGTCGATGTTCATGAGCGTCTTCCGGAGCAACGTGCCGGAAGCGAAGATGGCGCTGGCCAATCCGATCGCGGGCAAGATCTTTCCGATCGAATTGCGCGGCAATACGATTCTCGCGGAGCGCAACGCGTTTCTCTGCGGCATCGGCAACATCGATCTGTCCGTCGCCTTCACGAAGCGCTTCGGCGCGGGCTTCTTCGGCGGAGAAGGCTTCATCCTGCAGAAGCTCTCCGGCCACGGTCTGGTGTTTCTGCACGCGGGCGGCAACATGCTCGAATTCAATCTCGCGCCGGGCGAACAGATTCGCGTCGACACCGGCTGCATCGTCTCGATGGCCGACACAGTGACGTACGACATCCAGTTCGTCGGCGGCTTCCGCAACGCACTGTTCGGCGGCGAAGGCCTCTTCTATGCGGTGCTCACCGGCCCCGGCCACGTGGTGCTGCAGACACTCCCCTTCTCGCGCTTCGCCAATCGCGTCGCCGCAGCAGTAGGCGGGCGGCGGGATGAATCGAAAGGGATTGCCGGGATTGGCGGGGGGATTTTGGGGAACATCATTAGTGATTGAGAGTCGTAGAGTCGCCGAGTCTCAGAGTCGCAGAGGAGCACCGCGCGACTGATCTCCTCTGAGACTCTGAGACTCTGAGACTCGAAGACTCCCATGCCCATCCACATCCCCAAACCTTGGCAAATCCCCGAGCGCGAGGCGACGCCCGAAAGCGCGTATTTCTCGCGGCGCTCTTTTCTCGCCGCGCTGGGAATCGGTGCCATTGCGGCGTGCTCGTCGCGCGATGAAGAGGAAGCGAAGATTGCCGCGACGTTACCGAAAGCGGCGGCGCCGTATCCGGTGAAGCGCAACGCGCGCTATGTGCTCGACCGGCCGCTCAGCAATGAGATCAATGCGGCGCGCTACAACAATTTCTACGAGTTCACTGCAGACAAAGACGTCTGGAAGCGCACTGCCGCATTTCATGTCGAGCCGTGGACTGTGGAAGTGACAGGGCTCGTGGCGAAGCCCTTGAAGTACTCGCTCAATGAGTTGCTGCGTGCAATGCCGCTCGAAGAGCGTCTTTATCGCCACCGCTGTGTAGAAGCGTGGGCCATGACTGTGCCGTGGAGTGGATTTCCGCTCGCCACGCTGTTGCGGCTCGCGGAACCGAAACATGAGGCGCGTTTCGTCCGCTTCGTCAGTGCGCAGAACGCGGCCGAGCAGCCGGGTGTGCGCGCACAGCCGTGGTATCCGTGGCCGTATTACGAAGGGTTGCGCATCGACGAAGCGATGAATGAGCTGACGTTCGCCGTCACCGGCGTCTATGGTCACGCATTGCCGAAGCAGCACGGCGCGCCATTACGCATTGCGGTGCCGTGGAAGTACGGCTACAAGTCCGCCAAGTCGGTCGTGCGCATTGAACTGGTCGCGGAACAGCCGCATTCGTTCT
>DASSMK010000154.1:0-14150 GCA_035688915.1 Thermoanaerobaculia bacterium | reverse complement strand
ATCGCGCGCTTGCCGCACGCTCATCACACATAGAGCCACTTTGCCGCCGATCTTTACGGTCAGCACCGATTCGATGCGATCGAACCGCGCCAGCTCGTGCTGTAACGAGCTACGTTCGCCCAATCTCGCGCATCCCGTTGGAGCGGCGGGCGCCTCGCCCGCCGAGGTGCTCGCAAGAATCCGGCTCCAACGTTTACTTGCAGTCGTGCGCGTGGCGCACCGCGCTCAGCGCTTCGGCGATCGCACGGACGTCGCGCGGCAGCGCTTCCACTTCGAGCCACTTCGTCGTGTACGTCTTCTCGCCGATCGTTACCGTGAGCACCGATTCGATGCGATCGCAGCAGATGTCCTTCGGCATGTACGACTCCCGCCACTGCTCCGGCTTCGCCGCCGCGAGCGCCTGATCGAAGCGCGCCAGCTCATCCTCCGTCGCCGTTGACGCGCATTCTTTCCGCGCGATCGTCGTCACCGCCACCTTCGCCTCGGAATCGATTGACGCCGATCCGTTCCCGCGTCCGGAGATGCCGCCGCTCGTCTCCACCGCCACACGCCACGGCCGCACCGGCGCCTGCGTCGCCGCACACGACAGCGTCAGCAGCAGCGCGACAAAAAAAGCACTTCTGATCGAAAGCATTCCGCCAGTCTCCACGTTGTAGATTTTCAACGCAAAAAGCGGCCCAAACACGCACTTTCTTGCACCACTCATATTCGCGTCGTACACTCGCTTCACCACACGAATGACCCGTCGACACCGTCCTTTTCCCGCGCCTCTCCTCGGCGTCCGCTTCCTGGGAAAATGATTGAAGGAGCAGGCTATGGCCACGATACCCACAGATAAATTGAAAGCTGCGGAGACGGCTCTCTCGCAGATCGAGCGGCAGTTCGGCAAAGGCTCGATCATGCGCCTCGGCGCGAAAGAATTCGCCGCCATCAGCGCGATCTCCACCGGCTCGATCGGCGTCGATTACGCCCTCGGCGTCGGCGGCGTTCCGCGCGGCCGCATCGTCGAGATCTTCGGACCGGAATCGTCCGGTAAGACCACCCTTTCGCTGCACATCATCGCGGAAGCGCAGAAGACCGGCGGCCTGGCCGCGTTCATCGACGCCGAGCACGCGCTCGACGCCGAATACGCGAAGAAGCTGGGCGTCGACGTCGACAACCTCCTCGTCTCGCAGCCCGACTCGGGCGAGCAGGCGCTGGAGATTGCCGAGGTGCTGGTGCGCAGCGGCGCGATCGACGTGATCGTCATCGACTCCGTGGCTGCACTCGTGCCGCGCGCGGAGCTGGAAGGCGAGATGGGCGACAGCCACGTCGGCCTCCAGGCGCGCCTCATGTCGCAGGCGTTGCGAAAATTGACAGCAATTGTTGCGAAGTCCAAAACGTGCCTTATTTTCATCAACCAAATTCGTGAAAAGATCGGCGTCATGTTCGGCAACCCCGAGACGACGACCGGCGGCCGCGCGCTGAAGTTCTACTCGTCAGTGCGCCTCGACATCCGGCGCACGAACCAGATCAAGGAAGGCGACGAAGTGGTCGGCTCCCGAGTGAAGGTGAAGGTGGTGAAGAACAAGGTCGCCGCACCGTTCAAGCAGGCGGAGTTCGATGTCGGTTACGGCGAAGGCATCTCCAAGACCGGCGAGCTGATCGACATCGGCATCGAGAACAAGATCGTCGAAAAGTCGGGCTCGTGGTTCTCGTACGGCGACATGCGCCTCGGTCAGGGCCGCGAGAACGCCAAGCTCTTCATCCGCGAGAACGCCGATCTCTTCTCCGAGATCGAAGGCAAGGTCCGCCGCGCCCTCGGCATCGGCGGTGCCGAGCTCACGCTGATCGAAGGCGGCGATCCGGTCGCGCCCGCGAAACCGGAGCGCATGGTTCGCAAATAGCTTTTCTCCTGTAACGTTGTGTAGCGCCGCCGCTCCCGGCGGCGCTTTTTTTATGCGCCTCGATCAAGCCGTCGCCGCCCGAAACGCAGAGATCTCGCGCCGCCAGGCCCGCGACCTCATCGCGCAGCGGCGCGTGCTCGTGAACGACCGTCCCGTGGCCGTCGCTTCGCGCGAAGTGAGCGACCGCGATCGCATCGCGATCGTCGACGCTCACGCCGAGCTGGACGTGATCCGCGAAACGAACGACTGGATCGCAATCAATAAGCCGTCGGGACTTCCGGCGCAGCCCGTGCGCGGCCGCGATCAACGCTCGCTCGAAGAGCTGCTGCGCATGCGCTACCGCGAAATCTTCGTGGTGCATCGCATCGACACGCAGACCAGCGGCGTGATCGTCTTCGCGAAAACACGCACCGCGGCTGCGCGATTGTCGGAGCTGTTCGCGTCGCGCCAGATCCGCAAGACGTATCTCGCCGCAATCGAAGGAGCACTCGAAGGCGAAACGCGCATCGACGCGCCGATCGAAGGGAAAGAAGCGCTGACGATCGTTCGCCCGTTGCGCGACGGTCTGGTGGAAGCAGAGATCCTCACCGGCCGTATGCACCAGATCCGCATTCATCTGTCGTCGATCGGCCATCCCGTGATCGGCGACCGTCGCTACGGCTCGAAGGCTCCCGCCGAGCGCATGCTCCTCCACGCCTGGAAGCTCGAGCATCCCTCCCTCGGCGAACTGGTCGCGCCGCCGCCCGCCGAGCTCGCACCCGTTTGATACGATCCGCCGCGCTATGGACAGCACGGTCATTCACGCAACGACCGTCATCTGCGTCCGCCGCGATGGGCAGGTCTCGATCGCGGGCGATGGGCAGGTCACGGTCGGCAACACGGTCATGAAGCACGGCGCGGCAAAAGTGCGCCGCCTGTACCACGACAAAATCATCGCCGGCTTCGCCGGCTCCGCCGCGGATGCGTTCGCGCTCTTCTCGCGCTTCGAAGCGAAGCTCGAGGAGTACCGCGGCAACATGGAGCGCTCCGTCGTCGAGCTGGCCAAAGACTGGCGGATGGACAAGTACCTCCGGCAGCTGCAGGCCATGCTCGTTGTCGCGAACAACGAGCGCGCCTATCTCGTCTCCGGCAACGGCGATCTGATTCAGCCCGACGACGGCATTCTCGCGATCGGCTCCGGCGGTGCGTTCGCGCTCGCCGCGGCGCGCGCGCTGATGAAGCACACGCCGATGACGGCCGCGCAGATCGCCGAAGAATCGCTGCGCATTGCGGCAGCGATCTGCATCTACACGAACGACAACATCACGGTCGAAAGCCTCTGAAGCCCATGGTCATTCATCTGCCCGGCAGCGACGACGTCATCCTCAACCCCGAACGGCTCACGCCGAAAGAGATCGTGCGCGAGCTCGACAAGTACATCGTCGGCCAGCTCGCCGCGAAACGCGCGGTGGCCATCGCGCTGCGCAATCGCTGGCGGCGGCAGCAGCTTCCGCCCGAGCTGCGCGACGACATCGCGCCGAAGAACATCATCATGATCGGACCGACCGGCGTCGGCAAAACCGAGATCGCGCGACGACTGGCGAAGCTCACACGCTCGCCGTTTCTGAAGATCGAAGCATCGAAGTTCACGGAAGTCGGTTACGTCGGCCGCGACGTCGAGTCGATCGTGCGCGACCTCACCGAAATCGGCGTGAAGCTGGTGAAGGACGAACGCAACCGCGCAGTCCGCGAGACCGCAGAGCGCAACGCGCGCGAGCGCATCCTCGATCTGCTGCTGCCCGATTCACGTCCGCCGCGCGCGCGGCCGGCGTTCGTCGCGGGAGCACCGGAAGAAGAGTCGACCGGCGAAACGCGCGAGAAGCTCGGCCGCTGGCTGGATGAAGGAAAGCTCGACGAGCGCGAAATCGACGTCGACGTAAAAGAGCAGGGCTTTCCGTCGCTGGAGATCTTCACGCCGCAAGGTGTCGAGGAGATGGGCATCAACATGAAGGACATGCTGCCCGGTCTCTTCGGCGGCCGGCAGAAGCGTCAGAAGATGCGCATCGGCGAAGCGCGCGAAATGATCGTGCAGGAAGAAGCGGAAAAGCTCGTCGATCAGTCGAAGGTCGCGCGCGAAGCGATCGAGCGCGTCGAACAAAGCGGCATCGTCTTCCTCGACGAGATCGACAAAATCGCCGGGCGCCAGTCCGCATCACACGGACCCGACATCTCGCGCGAAGGCGTGCAGCGCGATCTCCTGCCGATCGTGGAAGGGACAACCGTCAACACCAAGTACGGCATGGTGAAGACGGACCACATCCTCTTCGTCGCCGCCGGCGCTTTCCACGTCGCCAAGCCGTCTGATCTGATCCCCGAACTGCAAGGCCGCTTCCCCATCCGCGTCGAGCTCGAATCGCTGAGCGAAGACGACTTCGGCCGCATCCTGCGCGAACCGAAAAACGCCCTGACCATGCAGTACACCGCCCTCCTCGGCACCGAAGGCGTAACCCTGAGCTTCAGCGACGAAGCCATCGCCGAAATCGCACGCTACGCGGCGATGGTGAACGAGAAGACGGAAAACATCGGCGCCCGCAGGCTGCACACGATTCTGGAGCGGCTGCTCGATGAGCTGTCGTTCGAAGCGAGCGATATGGACGGGACGACGGTGGTGATTGATCGCGCGTATGTGGAGCGGGTGTTGGCGGGGGTGGTTAAGGATGAGGATTTGAGTCGGTACGTTTTGTAGTCGCAGAGTCTCAGAGTCGTAGAGTCTCAGAGTTGCGCTAATATCGCGCCTCCACACTGCGGCGGTTCCGCCCGTCTTGTGCGCTCTCGCGCCACGACAACATGAAGAACTCTTACAAGCGTCTGTTTGTGTGGGAAGCGTCCGTCGACCTGTCAGTGCGGATGATTTCACTTGCTGACCGACTCATCGCGCGGAAGCGATTTGCAATCGCGGATCAAGTGGTTCGGGCGGCGATCTCCGTCCCGAGCAACATCGCCGAAGGTCAAGGCCGCGCGACCACGCGCGATCGCCGCCATTTTCTCGTCCAAGCCCGCGGATCGCTGTACGAGCTCGAGACGCAACTCGAGATCATTGCTCGTGCGAAGCTCGCGCGCGATGCCTCTGGCGTTCGCGGCACAATCGCGCAGATCGCAGCCGGGCTCACACGTATGATCGACGCGCTTGCGAGGAGCGATCTCTGAGACTCGGCGACTCGAAGACTCTGCGACTCTCAAGACACCGTCTTCTTAAACGCCCGCGCGCTCAGCGCGATCAACACCGTCGAAATCCCCAGCAGCGACAACACCGGCTGCCACAGATCTTCAAAGCTGGCACCGCGGATCACAATTCCTCGTGCGATTTGAATGAAGTGCGTAGCGGGCAAAAAGTGCGCGAAGACCTGGAGCGGCGCGGGCAGCGAGGACAAGGGGAAGACGTAGCCGGAGAGGAGCACCGACGGCAGCATGATTCCCATCGCTTGTTGCATCGCTTCCATTTGGCTTTTGGCGCGGCTGGAGATGAGCAAGCCGAAAGAGAGGAGCGCGAGGAGGTAGACGGACGAGAGGATCAGCAGGAGCGTGAGGCTGCCGAGGATGGGGACGCGGAAGAGCCAGCGCATGAGGATGAGAACGATCACGAGCTCCACGTACGCCAGGCCGAGGTACGGGAGGATCTTGCCGACGACGACGGCGAGGGGGGAGACGGGCGTGACCATCAGCTGTTCGAGCGTGCCGCGCTCGCGCTCTTTCACGATGGCGAAGGCGGAGAGGATCGTTCCGGAGAAGGTGAGCAGGATCGCGATGAGACCCGGGATGAGCAGGTTGGCGCTGCGCATGTCCGGGTTGAACATCATGATCGGATGCGCTTCGATGGGGGGCTCGACGTGCGCGGTTTCGATCATGCGGCGCACACCTTCTTGCAGCACGACGCCATTCGCCGCCGCGAGTGCTTGCGTGGCGATGCTGGAGTCGGAGCCGTCGATGAGGACGAGCACGTCCGCCGGGCGGTGAGTGGCGAGATTGCGTGCGTAGTCCGGCGGAATCTCCACTGCCACTTTCGCGCGACCGGCCACGATCGCGCGCTGCAGCTCGGCGCGTGACTGCACGTTGCCCACGATGTCGAGATAACCCGTGGCGACGAACTGTTCGAGCAGGCGGCGGCTTTCCTGCGAGCGGCTCTGATCGAAGACCACCGTCGGGATGTGCTTCGCGTTCATGTCGATGACGCCGAAGAGAATCAGCTCGAACACCGGGATCGCCAGCGCGAACATGACCGTGGTCTTGTCGCGCATCATTTGTGTCAGCTCTTTGCGAAAGATGGCCAGAAATCCGTTCATCGCGCTGCCTCCGCTCGCTGCGCTTCGAGCTCTTTGCCGCGCGTCATGGTCAGTTGCACGAAGACATCTTCGAGCGTCGGCGCGATGTCGTTGATCGTCACTTCGCTGATTCCGAACGCTTCCAGATCGCGATCGACTTTTTCGTTCGAGACGTTCGCATCGACGAGCATGTGCAGCGATGTGCCGAAGATCGTCGCGGCGTGCACATACGGCAGCGTGCGCGCGGACGTCATCAGCGACGCCACGCCTTCGCGGCACTCTGCTTCCACGCGCCGCGTGCCTTCCGGCGTCACTTCGCGCAATTGCTTCAGCTGCGCGGGATGGCCGCTGACGATCAGCTTCGACAGATAGAGATACGCGACCGTGCCGCAGCGCTCCGCTTCATCCATGTAGTGCGTGGTGACGAACATCGTCACCCCTTCTGCCGCGAGACCGAAGAGCAGGTCCCACAACTCGCGCCGCGCAACCGGATCGATGCCGGCAGTCGGTTCATCGAGGAACAGCACCTGCGGCTGATGCATCAGCGCCGCGGCGAGCGCGAGTCGCTGCTTCCAGCCGCCGGAGAGCGCGCCCGCGAGACGATCGCGATACGGCCCAATGTGCGTGAGGTCGATCGCCCACTCTTTGCGCTGCTTTCGCTCCGCGCCGCGCAGGCGGTAGATGGAGCTGAAGAAGTCGAGGTTCTCGTCGACGGTGAGATCGCGATAGAGCGAGAACGCTTGCGAAACGTAGCCGATGCGCTGGCGCACGATCTCCCCTTCGCGTTCCACATCGAGCCCATCAACAGTCGCGCGTCCCGAGGTCGGCGCGAGCAGACCGCAGAGGATGCGGATGAGCGTCGACTTGCCGGAGCCGTTCGGTCCGAGGAGGCCGAAGATGTCGCCTTTGGCCACTTGAAGCGTGACGTCGTCGAGCGCGCGGAATGTGGCGAAGTTTTTCGAGACACCGGCGACGTCGATAGAAACCTCTGCACTCATTGGGCACGACCTTTCACGCCGAGGTCGACTTCGGCGGCCATGCCGGCGTGCAGACGGTTGTTCGGATCGACGAGCACTTTCACGCCGAACACCTGCTCCGCGCGCTGCGCCCGCGTCTGCACGTTTCGCGGCGTGTACTCCCCTTCCGCCGCAACCGATGCGATGTGCCCGTTGAACCATTCGTTCGGAAACGTATCCACGCGCACCTTTACCGGCATTCCGGCGTGCACGAGGCCGAGGAGCGTTTCGGGGACGTAGATGCGCACCCAGAGCTGGCTGTCTTCGAGCAGTTCGGCGACGGTTTGATTCGGCGCGACGATGTCGCCGGGCCGCAGCCCGAACGACTGCACGGTGCCGGCGACGGTCGAATTCACCGTCGTTTCCGCGTGCTGCTTCTGCAGCTCCGCGAGTCGCGCTTCCTGCTGCACGACCTGCGCGCGCGCCGCGGCGATGTCTTCGCGCCGCGTTCCTTTCTGCAGCAGCTGCAGATCTTCCGCGGAGGTCTTCGCTTTGGTCGCGGCGTTCTCGTAGATCTGTTTCGAGACGATGCCGTATTCGAGCAGCTCGCGCTGGCGGCGGCGTTCGCGCTCATCGTTCGCGGCGACGGCTTGCGCTTTCTGGATCTCGTCTTCGCGCGGACCGGCCACGGCTTTCGCGAGCTCCGCGCGTGCGGCGGCGATGGCGGCGTTCTGTTCGGCGATCTGGCGGTCGAGCGTTTCGGTTTCGAGCGTCACCAGCACGGCGCCCGGTGTGACGCGCTGCCCTTCATCGACGTGGACGCTTCGCACGCGGCCGCCGACCAGCGACCCGACGTTCACCGTCCTTGCTTCGAGCGTCCCGGACAGGACGAGCGGTTTCGGCTTTCGCTCCTCGCGCAGGTAGATCGCGGCCGCCGTTGCGACCGCCGCCAGCAGCAGCAGCGGCACGGCGAGTTTGAGCAGGTTTCGTTTCTTTACGGGCACGGGTACCTCCGGACGTTTGCGTCTGAATCGCGCCGTGGACCCAGAGGTCAATCAGCGCATCGAGATAGTTTTCGAGTGGGTAGACCGGCGTGACGTTCAGCACGTTGTGCATGAAGACGTACGACTGCAGATGGGAGATGTAGAGCAGAGCGGTCGCGCGCGGATCCTTCGTGCGGATCACACCTGCTTCGGCGGCGCGGCGGAAGTAATCGGCGACGACGCGCAAGCCGCGGCGCGCAGGACTCTCTTCGTTCGCGGTGTCGAACGGCACGACGACGGTCGTCTGCCGCGCGCGCATGTGCATCGACACTGCGATGGACGGCCCGAGCGCGTGCTGGATGAACGGCACCAGCTGTTCGGCGAAGCGGCGCAGCACGATGCGCGGATCGGTAGCCGGATCGATGTTGCGCAGCTCGTCGAGCGCGGGCGGAAACTGCAGCGCGCGCGAGGCCATGGAAGCGGTGAACAGCTCCTGCTTCGACGGGAAGTGCCGCAGGATCGCAGCCGCGGAAACACCGAGCTTCTTGCCGATGTCGGCGAGCGTGGCGGCGTCGAAGCCGCGTTCGGCGAAAACGGCGCGTGCGGCTTCGAGGATCTGATCGTGGTGAATGCGCGGTGGGCGTCCCATTGGTAAGTAAACGTAGGTTTACTAATTGGGTTTGTCAATGGGCGTTAACAAACTCGGCACAAAGGTTGGAGCGGCGGGCGCCCTCGCCCGCCGGCTTAGCCACAAGAAAAAAGGCCGCCCCGTGAGAGGCGGCCTTGTTCGGCGGGCGAGGGCGCCCGCCGCTCCAACGTTGTCGTTAGAAGATGAGTTTGGCGGCGAGCTGCACGATGCGCGGGCCGGCGCTGGTCGTCGGCGTGCCGAACGCGGCGAGGTTCGTCAGCTCGTTTTTCGTGGAGTTGTACGAGTAGTAGGTACGGTTCACGGCGCTGACGTTGCTGCGGTTGAAGACGTTGAACGCTTCGGCGATGAGCTGCAGGCCGAGGCCGTGCGGAAGGCGGATGTCGCGCGTGACGCGCGGATCGACCGAGAATTGCGACGGCAGGCGGAACGAGTTCCGGCGGAAGCCCGGCGCGATGTCGTTCGACGCGTTGCCGTCGTTGTTCAGATCGAAACCGACGACCGGCGTGAACGGCTGGCCGGTCTGATAGCTGGCGATGCCGCTGATGCTCCAGCCTTCGGCGAGCACGCGCGCCCAGCCGCTGGAGAGAGTCTGCGCGTACGCATCGAGCGACCAGACGCCGCTCAGCACCACGCGGTGGCGCACGTCGTTGTCGCCGTAGGTGTAGTCCGCGCCGAAGTTGCCCGGATCGGAAACGAACTTCGCGTCATCGGTGCCCGGCACGACCGCGGTCGCATCCGGCTTGTCGTCCTTCACCGTCGAATAGGTGTACGCGATGCGCGCCTGCCAGTTGTGCGAGAAGCGCTTCTGCAGGTCGAGCGTCACGCCGTCGTAGCGCGAGCGCGCGGAGCTCTGGAACTCGATGATGCGCGCGAAGTGCGAGAACGGACGCGAGGTGTACTTCGTGTACGAGACGCTGCCATCGCCGACGATCGCCGAATTGGCAGCGGTCGGCGTGCCGATGTTGATGTCGGTCGAGCGCGAAAGATCTTCGCCCTTCACGTACTGGTACGTCATGCCGACCAGGATGTCGTTCGTCAGGCCGTGCTCGACGCCGAGGCTGCCCTGGTGGACCTGCGGGTTCTCGTAGTCTTTGTCGAAGACGACGATGGTGGGTTTCGGAATGGTGGCGCCGGTCGGGATCGACGTGAAGACGTTGGGATACGCGGGCAGCTGCGCGCCGGTGAACGTGATGGTCTGCACGTTGATGCCGTTGTTGGAGTGCGCGGTGCCGATCATGATGGCGGGCGTGCGGCCGTAGAAGATGCCGTAGCCGCCGCGAACGACGGTGCGGCCGGCGCCGTCAGCGGTCCAGGCGAAGCCGACGCGCGGTCCGATGTTGTTGCTGTCGATCGGCACGTTGGTCGTGTCGATGCCGGCGGCGACGAGCTCCGGATCGTTGTTGAACACGGTCGGCTGCGCGATCGACTGGCGGTCGTAGCGAAGGCCGGCGTTGACGGTGAGCTTCGGCGAGACGCGCCATTCATCCTGCAGGAAGAAGCCGTACTCCGTGATGTCGGGATTCGTCGTCGGGCCGGTGGTGCCGGGGCCGGCGAAGGCCTGGATCAGACGCGCCGGCTTGTTGTTCGCGAAATCGGCGAGGCTGTTGAAGCGATACGAGCCGGCGAAGTTGCCCGGGAAGTAGTTGAGGATGTCGTCCTTGCTGACGTCGAAGCCGCCCTTGAGCGTGTGCGACGCGAGCACGTACGTGGCGGTGTCGGCAACCTGGTAGCGCTTGATGGTCGTTTCGCGCGGGCTGAAGGTGTTGCTGCCGAAGCGCAGCACGACGTTGCCGTCCTGCAGGATCTCGCTTTCCGGCGCGGTGCTGTTGGCGATGCCCGGCTCGCGGTCTTTCGCCCACTGGCCGCGCACTTCGTTGAAGAACGCCGAGCCGGTGGTGGTGGTGAAGACGCCCGACAGCGTGTCGGTGTTCACGAGCGAGTCGCCGGTGTGCTCGAGCGCATTGATCGACGAGCCGTTTTCGTAGTTCTTGCCGGAGAACTTCTGGCGGTTGTAGCGCAGCGAAAGGTGCGCGTTGGTGAAGAGCTCGTGATCGGTCTTCACCAGGTACACATCCTGGTTCTGGCTGCGGACGTAATCCTGCGTGTACGGCGCGAGCAGATCGAGGCCGCGCTGATCGTCGGGATTGTGGATGACGATGCTGCGGCCGCTGCCGAGGATGATCGGGTTCGGGAGATCGTTGCGCTGGGCGTCGTAGTTCACGAAGAAGAAGTGCTTGTCGTGAACGATCGGGCCGCCGGCGCTGAAGCCGTACTGATCGAAGTGATACGGGCTCTTCACGCGGTTGTTGATCTTGTTGATGTAGTCGTTCGCGTTGTAGGCCTTGTCGCGAAGGAAGTAGAAGAGCGTGCCGTCGACGTCGTTCGTGCCCGACTTCGTCACGACGTTGATCACGGCGCCGCCCGCGCGGCCGTATTCGGCGGAGTAGGCGTTCGCATTGACCTGGAACTCCTTCACCGCGTCCTGCGAGAACTGATACGGCGCGCGGCCGGAGCCGGTGCGGCCGAGAGCCTGGCCGAAGAAGGTGTTGTCGTTGTTCGCGCCGTCGATGACGAGCGAGTTGAGCGTGCCGCGCTGGCCGGCGAAGCTGATGTCGCCGAGGCGGACGTCTTTGACGACGCCGGGGGTGGTGAGAACGAAGTCGATGAAGTTGCGGCCGTTCACCGGCAGGTTCTGGATGGCCGTTTCGTTGACGACGGAGCTGACCTGCGAACGCTCGGTTTCGATGAGCGGCGCGTCCGCGGTCACGGTGACGGTTTCGCTCACACCGACAGCGAGCTTGAGGTTCACGGTGACGTCGCTGCCGACGTTGACGACGATCGGCGAACGCTTGACCGGCTGGAAGCCCTGCAGCTCGGCGGCGACGCTGTACGTGCCCGGCGGAAGCAGCGCGAGCTGGTAGTAGCCCGACGCGTTCGTGACGGTCGAGCGCGACGCGCCGGTGGCGGCGTTCGTGGCCGTGACGGTGACGCCCGGCAGGGCGGCCGCCGAGTCATCGACGAGCGTGCCGGAGATGGAGCCGTTGCTGCTTTGCGCGAACAGCGCGGCGGGAAGGAGGAGACAGAAAACGAGCAGAGCGAGGGTTCTGCGGACGCTCATACGAGGGGGCTCCTTGCGATCAGACGGTTGAATTGTTTGTGGTCCGGACGAGGGACTTGGATTGCGTTCAGAATATCATTGCGACATGTCGATCGCGACCGTGAATCCGGCGACCGGCGAGACCGTCGCTACGTTCGAAGCGCTCACTTCCGGCGACGTCGATCTCAAGCTCGAACGCGCCGTCGAAGCCTTCCACATCAACCGGGCGCGCAGCTTCGAAGAGCGCGCGCGATTCATGAATGCAGCGGCCGCGATTCTCGAGCGCCGCGCCGGCGAACTGGCGCGCCTGATCACGCTGGAGATGGGCAAACCGATCAAGGCGGCGGTGGCCGAAGTGCAAAAGTGCGCGATGGTTTGCCGCTACTACGCCGAGCACGCGGAGCGTTATCTCGCCGATGAGCATGTGGCCACCGACGCGCAGGAGAGCTTCATTCGCTACGAGCCGTTAGGGCCGGTGCTGGCGGTGATGCCGTGGAACTTTCCGTTCTGGCAGGTGTTTCGTTTCGCCGCGCCGGCGTTGATGGCGGGCAACACGGGCGTGTTGAAGCACGCCTCGAATGTGCCGCAGTGCGCGCTAGCGATCGAAGATGTGTTTCGCGAAGCGGGTTTCGATCACGGCGAGTTTCAGACGCTGCTGATCGGCGCCGATCAGGTCGCGCCGTTGCTGGCCGACGAGCGTATTCGCGCGGCGACGCTGACGGGCAGCGAGCCTGCCGGCGCGAGCGTGGCGTCGGCAGCGGCGAAGGCGATCAAGAAGAGCGTGCTGGAGCTCGGCGGCAGCGATCCGTTCGTGGTCATGCCTTCGGCCGATCTCGAGGAAGCGGTGAAGACCGGCATCAAGGCGCGCATCGTCAACAACGGCCAGTCGTGCATCGCCGCGAAGCGCTTCATCGTGCATGAAGAGATTGCGGATGCTTTCGAGAAGCGATTCGTCGCCGCGATGAATGCCTTGCAGATCGGCGATCCGATGGATGAAGCGACGGACGTCGGACCGCTGGCCATGCCGCAGATCGTGAGCGATCTGGAGAAGCAGGTGGCGACGAGCGTCAGCGCCGGCGCGAAGCTGCTCACCGGCGGAAAGCGCATCGGCGAGCGTGGGAACTTTTACGCGCCCACGGTGCTGCGCGATATCCCGCGCTCCGCTCCTGCCTACGCGGAAGAGACGTTCGGTCCGGTGGCGTCGCTGTTTCGCGTGAAGAGCAGCGACGAAGCAATCCGGCTCGCGAACGCCACGCCGTTCGGCCTTGGTGCGAGCGTGTGGACGAACGATGACGACGAGAGGCGCGCGTTCATCGACGGCATCGAGTCCGGCCAGGTGTTCGTCAACGCGATGGTGGCGTCGGATCCTCGCGTGCCGTTCGGCGGTGCGAAGCACTCCGGCTTCGGCCGCGAGCTCGGCGTGTACGGCATTCGCGAGTTCACGAACATCAAGACGGTGTGGATCGCGAACGCGCAACACGGCAGCGTGAAGAGCGAAGCCGCGGAGTAGCTACGTTTCGAGCGTGAATTCGCGCGACGCTTCGACGGGCTCCTTGGCGTGCACGCGGAAGACGCAGCGGCCGTCGCTGTTCTGGAAGCGTTCCTCGCGATCGACGCGCACGCCGAGAAGGCGAGAGAGCGTGTTCGTCGAAACGCTGCAAAGTGCGGGGCGGCGCATGGCGGTGTTGTAGAACGGGCAATTGCGCTCGATCAAACGGTAGTCGCCTTCGACACGCTCGACGTACATGAACGGATCGTTGTCGATGTAGAGACTCTTCAGCGCATCGACGCGTTCATCGAGCGGCAGCGATTCGAGACGCGGTGCGAGTGCGCTCACGCGATCGGTGGAAACGCGCGCGAGCACGCGCGTGACTGCGTCCTCGCCCAGCTCTTCCGCAATGGCGTCGATGACGGTGACGGTCAGCTGGTCGTATGACTTCGGGAAGAGGTGATCGCCCGCGCTGGTGAGGCTGTAGCGCGTGGCGGGACGTCCGGTTTTGGTTTGCGCTTCGCGTGCGCCGGCGCGCGCTTCGATCCAACCTTCGCGCTTCAGCTGCAGCAACTGCTGGCGCACTGCTTCGCCGGTGAGCTTCAGCGATTCCGCGAGAAACGCGATCGTCGCCGCGCCCTGCTGCTTCAGCGCGTGCAGAATTGCGCGGCGGCTGTCTGCCAATGGTTTGCTCGGTCGCATGGCGCGCCCCCCCGTGGCCCATCATCGGCTAACCGGGGGGCGCGGCGGTGCTATTTCGCGCGGCTCCCCTCGCGCTGAACGTTGGAGCGG
>DASSMK010000153.1:0-18032 GCA_035688915.1 Thermoanaerobaculia bacterium | reverse complement strand
TCGGGTAGCGATCTTCGTTGAGATTGACGCTGCGGAAGTCGATCAGCGAACGCACATCGGGACGGGCCCGCATCTTCCCTTCTTCGCCGCGCACGCCGCGCAGCATGTACGCGCGGCGGTAGCCTGCGGGAATGTCGTTCGCGCGCTCGATCGGCCACACCGCCTCGCGCGCGGTTTTCAACACTTTCGTGGAGATGTCGGACGCGACGATCTCGATGTTCCATCCCGACGCTGCCGGGAAATGTGTGCGAAGCAGCATGGCCAGCGAGTACGGCTCTTCGCCGGTCGAGCAGGCAGCGCTCCAGGCGCGGACGCGTTTCGGTCTGAGGCCGGCGTCGCCGCCGCGACGCCAGGCCGGCAGCACCGACGACTCCAGAAATTCGAACTGGCGCGGCTCGCGAAAGAAGCGCGTCTCGTTCGTGCAGATCGCGTCGAGCATCACGGTCTGCTCCTCATGGTCGCGCTCCACGCGCTCGAAATACGCCGCAAAGTCCGGCAACTCGAGCGCGCGGAGGCGGCGGCTCAGCCGCGCGACGACCAGAGCCTTCTTCGCCTCCGGAAGGTGAATTCCGGTCCGGCGATGAATGAACTTCTGGAAGAGCGCGAACTCGCGACTGGTGATCTCCATGACTACGCCACTCCCTCCGCCACTTCGTCGACGAGCGTCGCCACCAGCACCTCGGCCGCGGAAAGCACGCGATCGATGTCGAGTAGCACGACCAGCGCATCGCCGGTGAGGCCCATGCCGTGGATGCAATCGACGCGAACCTTCGGACCAAATGACGGCGGCGGCTGCACCTGATCGGCGCCGAGCTCCACGACCTGATGAACCGAATCGGCCATCACGCCGAGGACGAGCGGCTCGCCGTCGTGCTCGATCTCGACCATCACTACGCACGTGCGCCGCGTGAGTGCGGTCTCGCGCAATCCGAACTTCACGGCGAGATCGACGACCGGCACCACCGCGCCGCGCAGATTGAGCACGCCGCGAATCCACGGCGGCGTGCTCGGCACATGCGTCAGCGAGACGCATTCGATGATCTCGGTCACTTTGAGAATCGTGACGGCGTACTCCTCGCCCGCCACGTAAAACGTCAGGTATTGATTCATGGCCGCCTCCTAAAAATGCGTGTAGTCGGCGAATGCGGCCGGAGCCATCGCGACGGGCTCGGAAACGGGATGCGCCGCGCGGAACGGCTGCACGACGGACGCTCGCGGTTCGGACCGGCGCGGTGAGACGGGCGCCGTCGCACCATTCGTGCGGAAGAACGCGATCGTCTGCTGCAGCGCCTCGGCCTGCGCCGCCATTTCCTCAGCCGTCGACGCCAGCTCCTCGGACGCTGAAGCATTGCGCTGCGTGACCTGATCGACGAGCGTCATCGCTTTGTTGATCTGCGACACGCCGACCGATTGCTCGTTCGAGGCGGCGGCGACTTCGCGGACGAGATCGGCCGTGCGGCGGATGGTCGGAACGAGCTCGGTGAGCAAACGTCCAGAGCGCTGCGCCACATCGACGCTCGATGTCGCCAGTCCGCCGATGTCTTTTGCCGCGCTCTGGCTGCGCTCCGCGAGCTTGCGGACTTCTGTCGCGACGACCGCGAATCCGCGTCCGTGCTCGCCCGCGCGAGCGGCTTCGATCGCGGCGTTGAGCGCGAGGAGGTTCGTCTGATACGCGATCTCCTCGATGATCGAGATCTTCTCGGCGATGCGCGTCATCGCATCGACCGACTGCGCGACGGCCTTCGCGCTTTCGTCGACGTCCGCCGTTCCCTTCACGGCCATCGACTCCATCTGGCCGCTGTTCTCGGCGTTCTGCGTGATGGACGCGCTCATCTGCTGCAGGCTCGACGTCGTCTCTTCGACCGACGAGGCCTGCTGACTGGTGCCCTGCGAGAGCGACTGCGCGCTCGACGAGACTTGCGTCGACGCGACCGCGAGAGCACCGGCGCCGGAGCGGACTTCGCCGAGGATTTCGGTGAGCTTGTTGATCATGTTGGCGAGGGCGATGCCGAGGGCGTCGCGATCGGAGCGGGGCGTGACGCGCACGCGCAGATCGCCCGAGGCGATGCCGGTGGCGGCAGCGACCATCTGCGCGTTCGAATCGACCATCTTCTTCATCGCGGCGAGCAGCATTCCGGTCTCGTCACTCCCCCGCTCCGGCACCACCAGGTCGTTTTGTCCTTCGGCCAATTTCCCGGCGAGCGTCACCACTTCGAGAATCGGCGCGGTGATGCTGCGCGTGATGAACACTGTCATGGTGAAGACGATGATGATTCCGGCGATGCAGACGAACCACATCGTGCCGCGCGTCCGCGACTCGGCGGCGAGGACGGTCTGCCCTTTCGCGCTCATGCGCTGCACGTTTTTCGCGGCGAATGCGGCGGAGGTGGCGTCGAGCCGGCGGATTTCGTCCTTGTACGCGCTGATGGCCTGATTCGCTTCGTCGGCGGTGTGGACTTTGCCGCTCTTGATGTCGTCGAGGACCGTCTCGAATCCACGCGCGTACGTGCCGAGGTCGCGGCGCATCGACTCGACGTCGGTGTCATCGTCGCCTTCGCCGAGCTTCTGCAACGCGTCGAGATTTTCGACCGCTTCGGCGTACGCGGTTTTCCACTTCCCGGCGTAATCGGCGACTTTCTCGCTGTCCGCGAGATTGAGGAAAACGTCTTTCTCGAACCGGCGCAGGTTGAGCGTTTTCGCTTCGAGAGTGAACGCGTACTCCATGAGCTTCGCGTCGTGATCGAGAATCGCGCCGACGGTCGAGACCATCTGCGAAAGCCCCCAGAAACCTGCGGCCGCCACGACGGCGACGAGGATGAGGGTGACGGTGAATGCGAGGGTGAGACGCTTCCCGATTTTCCAGTTGCTGAGCATGTGCTTCTCCTTACCGAGTTGCTGATTGCGTTTGAATGGCGCAGCGAACGAGCTCGCGTGCGTCGAGGACGAGCGCGACGCGGCCGTTGCCGAGAATCGAAGATCCGGAGACGCCCGGAACCTGTCCGAGCAGCCCTCCGATCGGTTTCATGACGGTGTCGCTCGCGCCGAGGAGGTCGTCGACGACGAGCGCGGCGCGACCGTGGTCGTGCTGGACGACCACTACGTTTTCGCGATGCGGCCGCTGCACTGCGGAAAGCGCGAAGACCTCGCGCAGGCGGAGGAAGGGCAGCACTTCGCCGCGAACATTGAGAATGCCGGTGGCGTCGTTCGCGGCGGTTGCAGGCAACGCCATGCACTCGGCCACGACATCGATGGGAAGGACGTACGTTTCGCCGGCCGCGGCGACGGCAAACCCTTCGATGACGCTGACGGTGAGCGGCAGACGGATGGTGAACGTCGTGCCGGCGCCGCGGCGCGATGCGACGGAGATCGTGCCGCGCAACGCGTCGACGTTGCGGCGCACCACGTCCATCCCCACGCCGCGGCCGGAGAGGTCCGTGACTTCGCTCGCGGTGCTGAAGCCGGGACGAAAGATCAGGTCGAGGCTCGGCTCCAGTCCGAGCTCCTGCGCGCGCCGCGCGATCTTCTCTTCATCGAGACCGCGGCCGTCGTCAGAGAGACAGATAGTGATGCCGCTGCGATCATGCGACGCGGTGATGCGGATCGTGCCGATCGACTCGATGCCGTGATCGATGGCGTTGCGCAGCATGTGTGTGATCGGATCGCGGAGCTGTTCGATGACTGCGGAGTCGACTTCGACGTCGCCCGCTTCGATAACGAGCGACACTTCCTTGCCGCGCAGTGCCGCGACATCGCGAACCACGCGCTGGAACGGGCGAAGTGCCGGCGCGAGCGCCACCATGCGTGCGCGCATCACCAGCTCCTGCAAGTCGAAGCAGAGCCGGTCGAGCTCGCGCATGGCGTCGAGCGCACGATCGTCGCCGCCGCAGAGCTCGCGCACGCGGCCGCGGGCGATGGCGATCTCGCCGGTGAGATCGAGCATGTCGTCGAGGCGGTCGATGCCGACGCGCAGCGAATGCGACGTCGACCGCGAAAGCGCGCTGCCAGAGATCGAACGCGCCGCGAGCGCGCGCATCGCGTCGAACGATTCGAGCAGGCGGGAAATGGTCACGCGCGTAGGCCGTGCGGCGCCGTTGCGAAGCTCCTCGAGCTCCTCCTCCACTTCATGCGCGAGCGCGGTCAGCTCGTCGAACTGCAGGCACGCCGCGCCGCCTTTGATCGTGTGCGCGCCGCGAAAGATCTCGTTCAGCGCTTCGGTGTCATCCGGCCACTGCTCGAGTTGCAGCAGCAGCTCGCCGACGCGTTCGAAGATCTCTTCCGTTTCGGAACGAAACGCATCGATCAATTCGTGCAGCTCGTTCATTTCAAATTTCCTTCACGTAGGCGTGGCCGGTGCCGGTGTGGAAGAGCAGCTTCCGGCCGCGGCGTCCGCCGGTTTCGTTCACACGAACGGGAATGGCGTGCGCCGCGAGAGAGCGCAGAGCGGCTTCGGTGTTCTGCTCGCCGATGGCGCGGCGCGAGCCGGTGAAGTGCTCGATGACGCACGCGCCGCCGAACACTTTGGCGACCATGCGCGCCACGAATGCGCCGCGCTCGACCATCGCATCGATGAGCGCCGGCACGGCTTCGTTGCCGTAGCGCGGACCTTTGCCGGTGGGCAGAAGAAAGTGATTCACGCCGCCGACGCGCGCGATCGGATCCCAAAGGCAGACGGCGACGCAGGAGCCGAGCACCGTCGAGACCAGTGCAGAGTGCGAGGCGGTGTAGAGCTGGCCCGGATGCACATACACGGACTCCGGCGCCTCCTCCGCCGCCGGCAACGGCAGGCTGCTCATGCCGTCACCATCGAGCGCGCGTGCAGCGACGAGCAATAGAGCGCGACGGAGGCGTGGACGGCCAGGAGATCGAAGAGCTCGTAGTCGATCGGTTGCAGCGCCGCCTTGTGCTCGAGAAGCCGGAACACGAGCACTGCGCCGATCACGCGCTCCTCGACCTGCAGGCGAATACATGCGGTGAGAGGCTGCCGTTCTTCGACGTCGCGAAAGATGTGGCCTTCGCCGAGCTTCTCGACCGCGTACTCGCCGCCGATGGTCGTCAGCAACTGCCAGTCATCGAGACCGAACGAGACGGCCAGCTCGAATTCGTTCTCATCGTTGCGTTCGTAGACGGCCAGCTGCTCGGAGCCGATCAGGTTGACGACGATCTCCTGCACGGCGGTAAGCACCGCGTCGCGTTCGACGCTGGTGTGCAGCTGATAGGAGGCGACGTAGAGATTCGCGAGATTGCTGCTCTGTTCCTCGATGTGCTGGTGCTGCTCGAGGAAGCGCTGGTTCTCGACGGCTACTTCTTCGAAGCGCGCGCGGAGGCGCTGCAGCTCGCCGAGAGCGGCGCGCTGCCGTTCTTCGGCGATGGCCACGGCGGCGCGAAGTTTTTCGTTCTCGCGCAGCAGGCCGCTCACGTACTGCTGCTGTTCCTCGCGCGCGTTGGAGATGAACGAACGGCCGTTGCTCACGACGCCACCTCCGCGGTGTCCGCGAGGAGGTTGCGCACTTTCGCGAGCAGCTCGGTGGCGTTGATCGGCTTGGTCACGTAATCCGTGCAGCCGCTCAGCCAGCCGGTCTCGACGTTCGCGGCTTCGCCGCGCGTCGTGACCATGATGATGGGGATGTCTTTCGACGCTTCGTTCTCGCGAATGAGGCGGCACGCTTCGAAGCCGCCCATGCGCGGCATGATCACGTCGAGAAGAATGAGATCGGGCTGTTCGCTGGCCGCTTTGCGAATGGCCTCTTCGCCGTCCGAGGCCGTGATCAACCGGTACGGGTCGTTGCGGAGAATGAACTTCTCCATCATCAGGATGGTGCTCGAATCGTCGACGAGCAGAATCTTCTTGCCACTCATTCAGGTGGTCTCCTTTCGCTGTTGCAGGTAGGTGGGGATGTCGGCAGCGGGGATCGGTCGGGCGAAGAGGTAGCCCTGGCCCTGATCGCAATCGCAGGTGGCCAGGAAGTCGGCTTGATCGCGCGTCTCGACGCCTTCCGCAACGACGCGCAGATCGAGAGCGCGCGCGGTGGCGACGATCGCGCTGACGATCGCGGTCGCGGAACGCGAGCCCGGAACGTTCGCCACGAACGCGCGGTCGATCTTCAAACCGGTGATGGCGAAGCGCGTGAGATAGGCCAGCGACGAGTAGCCGGTGCCGAAGTCGTCGATGGTGATCTCGATGCCGAGGGCGCGCAGTGCGTCGATCGTTTGCGCGGTCGCTTCGGCGTCGCGCATGGCCGTGGTCTCGGTGATCTCGACTTCGATGGCGCTGCCGTCGATGCCGTGCTTCGCCAGCACCTCTTTGATCGTGTGGACGAGAGACGGCTGCTGGAAATGCCGCGCGCCGACGTTGACGGCAATGCGCGGCACGTCCAGCCCATCGCGACGCCATTCGGCGATCTGGCGGCACGTTTCGCCGAGAACCCATTCGCCGACGTCGGCGATGACGGCGCTCTGTTCGATGGCGTGGATGAAGGTCGACGCGGGAACGGTCTGGCCATCGCGATACCAGCGCAGCAGCGCTTCCAATCCCACCAGCGCGCCGTCGCTGAGACGCACCTGCGGCTGGTAGACGAGCGACAACTCGCCGGCGGCGATGGCGCGGCGCACGCGCTGCTCGACGTGCATGCGCTCGAACTCGGCGAGCATCTGCGCGCTCGACGAGTACTGCCGCTGATTGCCGCCCAGTTCTTTCGCGCGGCGCAGTGCAGCGGCGGCGGCACGCAGGAGAAAGTCGGAACCGTCGCCGTCGCGTGCGAGGTCGCCGATGCCGACGCTGGCGGTGATGTGGATCTCGCGGCCGCCGATCGCGAACGGCTGCTGAAATGCGGCGAGCACGGACGCCGACAGCTCCACGACCGCATCGGGCGCGAGGCCTTCCGCGAGAATGGTGAACTCGTCATCGCCCGTGCGTGCGATGAGGTGCACGCCTGCGCAAGCCATGAGGCGTTCCGCCGCGCCGGTGAGCAGCGCATCGCCGACGCTCTGTCCCGCGGCGGCGTTGACGATGCGGAACGCATCGACGTCGACGAGCAGCACGGACACGTTTTGGTCGAGGCGGCGCGCGCGTTCGACGGCGGTGGCGAGGCGCCGCTGCATGTCGCGACGGCCGGGCAGGCGGGTGAGCGGATCGAGATCGCCGGGTAACGATCGTTGCGCGGCCGGGGTCTCGACAAAGTGTGAATCGATCTTCATGTCGCGGCCACTTAGCGCAAGCGCACGGCCACGACCTGGTACGGACGTAAGTCATTGAGGAAGGCGACGTTGACGGGCGAGTCGCGCTTATTGGAAGGTGCGCGGAATCACGAGAATTCGTGAATTCTCACGAGATCACGGCCGTTCGATGGCGAACGCCTTCATGCGCGATTCGAGCGTGGACGGTTTGATCTCCAGAAGCTCCGCCGCGCCGCCTTTGCCGGAGATTTTCCAGTTCGCCCGTTCGAGCGCGTTGAGCAGATTGCGCCGCTCGAGCTCGCGCCATGTCGCTTCGCGAATCACGCCGCCGGACACCAGCTCGTCCGGGCGGCTCTCCTTCTCCTCGACGTCCTTCGCGCCTGTCGATTCGAGGAACGGTTCGACCGGCAGCGCGCCACTGGTGTGCCGCGCGACGGCATCGAAGACCATCGCGCGCAGTTCGCGCACGTTGCCGGGAAAGTCATAGCGCGACAGCAGCCGGTACAGCCGTTCCGGCACGACGGGAGGCTTGCGATCGAGATCGTGCGCGGCCTCGCGAACGAAGTGATGGATGAGCGCGGGCAAGTCGCCCGTGCGTTCGCGCAGCGGCGGAATGCGCACGTGATACGCGCGCAGACGAAAGTACAAATCGCGGCGCAATTTCGCCGGATCCTGATGCGTCGCCGCGACGACGCGCGCTTCGAGCGGCTTCGCCACGTCATCGCCGAGCGGGTGGTATTCGCGCTCCTGCAGAACGCGCAGCAACTTCACTTGCGACGCTTCGGTGAGATCGCCGATTTCGTCGAGAAACAACGTCCCGCGTCCCGCGCTTTCGATCATCCCCTTGCGCGTTCCGACCGCGCCGGTGAAGGCGCCCGGCTTGTGGCCGAACAGCGTGTCGGAAAACATGGTGTCGTCGAGACCCGCCACGTTCACCGCCACGAACGGTCCGCGCCGCCGGCTGAGGTTGTGGATCGCGCGCGCGAAGAGCTCCTTGCCGCTGCCGGTCTCGCCGCTGATCAGCACCGGATTCGTTCCCGGCGCGACCGCTTCGAGATACGCGAAGAGCGCGAGCATGGCCGGATCGACGGTGATGATCTCGTCGAACTGCTCCGGCCGATCGAGCTGCTGCTCGAGGAGCTTCGTGCGCAGACGCGCGTTTTCTTCGCGGAGCTCGCGATGCTCCAGCGCGCGCGTGATCGCCGCCACGATGTCCGGCCCGCCGACGGGCTTGACGAGATAGTCGTACGCACCGGTTTTCATGCAATCGACGGCCGTGCGGATGTCCTGTTCGGCCGTGACGACGATGACCGGAATCTCCGGCCGCAGCGCGGTGATGCGTTCGAGCATTTCGCGCCCGCTGATGTGCGGCATCATCAGGTCGAGCAGAATCAGCGCGACCGATTCGGCGCCGAGAAGCGGTTCGACGTCCCGCGGATCGCGGCACATCAGCACGTTCTCGAATCCCTCCGCACGCAGCGTCCGACGCACCGCGTTGAGAACCGCTTCGTCGTCATCGACGACGAGGATCGTCACCGCGCGCGCGCTCACCGTTCCTCCAGCGGCAGCCACAACGTGGCCACCGTTCCGCGGCCGGCCGCGGAGTCGAACGTGAGCTCGCCGCCATGCTCGTTGACGATACGATCCGATACCGCCAATCCGAGTCCCGTTCCGCCCTCCGCCCGTTTCGTCGTGAAGAACGGCGTGCGGATCATCGGAAGATCTTCCGCGGCAATGCCGCGCCCTTCATCGCGCACGCGAATGTAGGCCTGCCGCTTCTCGATGCCGGTCTCGATACAGATCGCCTGTTCCGCGTTCTGCAGCGCCTGACACGCATTCAATACGAGATTGACGATGACCTGCTGGAGCCGCGAGGCGTTGCCGGCGACGTGAGGATCGTCCACGTCCAATTCGACTGTGAAGTGTCTCGTCGCTTTCGCGATGTGTTTTTTGAGGAGGCGCAGCGAATTGTTCACGACCTCGTTCAACGATACGACGCGCCGCTCGCCCGGATCGTGATCGAGCGCGAAGCCACGCAGCTCGGTGACAATGTTGCGGATGCGCTCCGAGGCGTGCTCGACGTCGTCGAACATCGCCGCCACTTCGGCGCGCGCTTCGTCCCAAGGCATGCGTCCCACGCGAACGTCTTCGCTCGCGTCGGCCACTTTGTCGAGCAGCGCTGCGGCATCGCGCCAGGCGTCGCGAAGCAGCGGCACGTTCAATCCGATCGTGTGATTCGGGTTGTTGATCTCGTGCGCGATGCCGGAGATGAGGATGCCGAGGGAGATCATCTTGTCGGCGCGGACGAGTTGATCGCGCTGCCGCGCTGCTTCCTCCTCCGCGCGTTTCGCTTCCGTAATGTCGCGAATGATCCCGAACGCGCGCGTCAATGAGCCATCTTCGGCGTAATGGAGGAACGACTGCCCTCGGGCGATGGCAATCGAGCCATCGGCGCGCAGGAGGCGGTAGTCGTTGTTGATGACCGCCGGTTTCAGCGCGCTCGAAGGATCGCGCAAGGCGTTCCAGTTCGCTAACGCTGATGCGTGATCTTCCGCGTGCATCAGCGCGAGGCACTCGGGCATCAGCCGGTAACGCGGTCCGCCGTCGTCGCGTCCATCGAGGATGCGCCAGAACTCGTTCGAGCCGTAGATCAGGTCGTTGCGCGGATTCCAATCCCAGCTTCCGAGATGCGCGGCTGCTTCGGCGCTCTCGGTGACTTCGTGCCGGTGCACGAGCTCGCGCTCGATGCGCTTGCGCTCGGTGATGTCGATGGCGACGGGGAACATCATCCATTCCTCGCCCCACCGCGGCGATCGCGCGACGCGGAACAGAACGTCGAGCGGTTCTCCGTTCGCGCGGATCATCGTGTATTCATCGGTGATGACCTTGCGGTCTCCGAAGACCACGGACGCCAGCGCGAGGCCGTAGCGCCGCGCCGACTCGCGCGTCCAGGCGGTGAGCAACCACGCGCGGTACTGCTCGAGATTCTCGACGCCGGCCATCTCCAGCGCGGCGGGATTCACGCCGGTGATCTTGATGTGCCGGCCGATCTCGTAGAAGCGCGCGGGCTCCTCGCGAAGGGCGGCCTGCAACGTTTCCGCATCGTGGATGCGCCGTTCACGAAGGTCGGCCATGATGTCCGTCCAGTCGTGTTCCCACGCTGCGATCGGAAGAGCGTTGAAGAAATTGCGGTAGCGCTCTTCGTTCTTGATCAGTTGATCCTGCGCGAGATGCTGTTCGGTGAGATCGCGGCCGACGGCCTGGACCTCGACGAGCGTTCCGTGCTCGTCGAAAAATCCGCGATCGGTCCACTCGTGCCAGCGCATCTCGCCGCCCGGCGCGACGGCCCAATGCTGTTCGGTGAGCACGGGATTCTCCGGCGTCAACGCCGCGTACTTCGCGCGCACCCGCTCGCGATCCCCCTCGGGGATCAGCGGAAAGAACGAGGTGCCGAGAAGGGCGTCGGCGGTGGTGCGGAGGTAGCGGCAGTAGGCCTGATTGACGAAGGTGCGCGTGCCGTCGGGCAGGCAGCGCACGATCATGTCGGTCTGGTCTTCGACGACGCGGCGGTAGCGAAGCTCGCTCTGGCGAAGAGCCGTCTCCATCGCCACGCGTTCAGTGATGTCTTCGACGAAGCCGATGCCGCAAACCGGCTCACCGCTCTTCGTGTGGATCACCGAGACGGAGACGCGGCCATGAACGATGCCGCCATTCTTGGCGATGTAGCGGCGCGTGGCGACGTACGGCCCGGTGGCGCCCTCGCGCAGCGCGTTCGTTCGCGCGCGGAGATCGGGCAGATCGTCGGGGTGCGTGAGGTCGAGGAGGTTGCGGCCGATCAGCTCGCGCCGCTGGTAGCCGACCATCGCGCAGAGCGCATGGTTGACGTCGATGACGGTGCCATGGAGGTCGGAGAGAACGACGCCGACCGGCGTGTGGCGAAAGACCTCCTCGAGAACGAGCTCAGTGTCGTCGAGCGGGAGATACGGTGCATTTTTCATGGAACCGGCGGAGAAAGGATACGCCGCCGGTGGGAATCGGGATACCGCAGCTACCAGCGGCGGCGCAGCTCGCGCAGATGAAACGCGTGAGCGGCGGCGAGCAAAGCGAGTGACGCGAGCGCATAAGACGCGAGCACCGCAGGTGCGGGCGTGGTGTACCAGCCGGCGAAATCCATCGCGGGTGATGCGCCGCGGTCCTGCGTGACGATGTACCAGAACGAGAGGAAGCCGACCAGGAAGGTTTTCGGATTCGCGCTGAGGGTGCCGAGGGTGGTGGCGGCGGCGCAGGTGAAGGCGAGGCCGATGAGGAGCGCGAGGAGCGATGCGGGGCGGGTGGTGGCGGCGCGCGCGAAGGGGACGACGAGGAAGAGCATGGCCACGGCGAAGGTGGTGATGAATTTCCAGAGCACGAAGTTCGTGCGCAGCGACGGCGCGGCGTAGATCAGAGCGGAAGTGCCGGCGCGCTTTTCGCGGCAGGAGATGTCGGCGATGACGATCGCGACGACGGCGAAGGCGATCGGCATCACGCCGTGAAAGAGCTTCGTCGACGTCAGCGCGGCGATGGCGACGCCGATGATGGCGAAGACGGAGAGCGGCATCGCGGCGAGCGTCGTTGCGGCGTCGGCGCGGGCGGAGCCGAGGAGCGAGTTGCTGCGGCCTCCGGCGATAGCACTGGTGACGAGACGTGCGAGCGGTTTGGCGATGGCGTTGAAGCGGCCCATCCAGCTTTTGCGCGCAGCTGCGGCGGCAGCGCGAACGCGCGCGGGATCGAAGCGGTGGAAGAAGAGGCGCGCCAGCACGAGCAGCGCGATCGGCCAGATCGTGGCGACGATGCGCGGCAGCAGCAGCGACGGCGCGGCGCGCAATCCGGTGAAGACGATCGGCGCGAGCTTGGCGTCGAAGTTCGTCGAACCGATGGCGAGCGACGTGGAGTGGTAGTACGTCTTCATCTGCAGCAGCACGAAGCCGAGGCCGGAGGTGTCGAAGTACTGGGCCCAGGAGTGGCCGTTACTCGTCTCCAGCTTGTACGTGATGACGCCTTGCGCGCCGACCCACAGGAAGAAGTAGAGGACGTCGCCGAACTTGCCGCGCAGCAGCGGCGTGCATTCGAAGAAGATCGCCAGCGCCGAAACGAAGACGATCGACGGCGGCACGAGTAGCAGGTACTGCTTGGCGAACGTGAACGGCTCGAGCGGCGCTTCGCCGCGCACGAGCTGCATGACCATCGACGCGATCATGAAGCCCGTCATGAACACGGTCAGGAAGACGACGTTGCCTGCGAATTTGCCGGCGATGTACTCGCTGCCGCGCATGGTCGTGGAGGCGATGACGTAGCCGCAGCGCGTCTGGATGTCGCGGCGCAGCGCATTCGAGATCACGTAGAAGCCGAACAGGCTGACGAAGATCGTGGCGATGAGCGCGGTGGCCATCCCGAGCGCAGCGGAGTTGTAGAGCGCGCGGCGGCCCATCAGCTGGATGAGCGCTTTGCCGGTCGAAGGATCGGGAATCCAGAGATACGGCATCGCCGAGAGCAGCAGAAAGACGACGACGGTCGACGGTCTGCGCAGCCGGATCAAAAAGTCGGCGCGGATGATCGCGAAGAGCCGCTGCAACCGGCCGGTCACGCGACCGCCTCACGCACGGCGCGCGGCGCGAGATTCATGGTGAAGAGGAACGCATCCTCGAGCGTCGGTTCGGCGGCGCGCGCGTCGGCTGCAGGCGGTACCGGCGCGACGATGCGCGCGTGCACGCCGTCGCTCTTGCGTACGGCGGACGAGACGTGATGCATGCGACGAACGGCGTCGAATTGCTCCGACGACAGCACCACTTCCCAGACGCTGCCTTCCGCTTCCTTCATCAGCGCTTCGGGCGTGGCCATGGCGACGAGCGAGCCTTCGCGCATGATGGCGATGTCGGTGGCGATCGATTCGACGTCGGAGACGATGTGCGTGGAGAGGATGACCAGGCGCGTGCCGCCGAGATCGGACAGCACGTTGCGAAAGCGCACGCGCTCTTCCGGATCGAGGCCGGCGGTGGGCTCGTCGACGATGACGAGATCGGGATCGTTGATCAGCGCCTGCGCGATGCCGAGACGCTGCTTCATGCCGCCGGAGAAGCCGCCAACCGCGCGCGTGGCGACGTGATGAAGATTCACCGTCTCGAGCATCTCCATCACTTTCGCTTTGCCGTGCACCCCTTTCAGCGCCGCAAAGTAGGAGAGAAATTCGAACGCGGTGAGGTTGTCGTACACCCCGAAGTCCTGCGGCAGATAGCCAAGACGGCGGCGCAGCTCGTCGGGCTTGGCGACGATGTCGATGTCGCGAAAGAAGATGCTCCCCGACGTCGGCTTCGTGACGGTGGCAATCATCTGCATGAGCGTCGTCTTGCCCGCGCCATTCGGCCCGAGCAGCCCGAGGACGCCGCCGCGGGTGGAGAGCGAAAGATTGCGAACCCCGTAGTTGCCGGAGCGGAACCGCTTGGTGGCTGATTGGATTTGAAGCACGGGGAGGTATACGGGGGAGGGCGGCGCGAGTTGCTGCGGTCGCGCGGGAGGAATTGAGAATTGAGAATTGAGAATTGAGAATTGTTGCTCAGCCGGGGCGTCGGTCCTCCGAAAATGCCGATCACTGAGCGTCAATCGAGAAAGCGACCGTGCGGCCGCGAATTCTCAATTCTCAATTCTCAATTCTCAATTCGGCGGCGCCTCACCGAATAGCGCCCGGTTTACCCAGCATCCGCCGCAGGATTCCCGTCTGCCCCAAGTGATACGCCTCATGAATCGCGATCTTCATCAGCAGGGATCCGAGCGTCTCCGGCTGGCCGCCGGGGTTGAAGGGGGCGTTCGCCGCGAATTGCTCTTCGCTGGTTGTCGCGATGCCGGCCAGGAGGGAGGTTTGCGATTCTTCGAAGGCGCGGCGGAGCTCGTCCAGCGGCAGGTATTCGGGCTCCGCCGCCAGGGCCATGCCGCGGCGGTAGAGGCGCGTTTCGGCGTCGCTCCACGGTGCGGGTTGGTGCAGGGCGGGGATCACGTCGCAGCGGGTAGCGATGACGTGGCCGAGGACCCAGTTGATGGAGTTGCCGCCGCCGGCGGCGCGGACGATCGATTCTTCGTGCGTGATGCCGGCGAGGTTCGCCGTCGCGATGAAGCGCGTCATCGTGAACTGCGTCGTCAGCGTCTCGGCGAGAGACACGGCGTCACTTCCGCTTGATCGTCAGCCGCGCGGCACCCGCTTCGACCATCACGCGCGAGGGCATCGCGTTCTGGGTGCTGCGGCTGCGCTTCTGGATGGGCAGGCGTGTGTAGACCTGCGTGGAGAGAATCGACGCGTGGCCGAGGATCTCCTGCACTTCGCGGATGTCGGCGCCGGAGGAGACGAGCATCGCGGCCATGGTGTGGCGCAGCGCGTGCGGCGTCACGTGGCGTTTGATTTCGGCCAGGCGAACATGTTTTTTGAAGATGTTCTCGATGGAGTAGATGGTGAGGCGCGTTCCGGAACGGCCGACGAACAGCGCGGTCGTGTCCAGCTTGCGATCGCCGCGCAGCTCGATGTACTGCTGCAGCGCTTCGATGACCGTGTCGGACGTGATCGTCACGAGACGGCCGCGCGTGCCGCGACCGGTGATCTGGATCTGGCGGTTGTCGGTGTTGACGTCGGAGACGTTCAGCGCGACGAGCTCGCCGATGCGGATGCCGGTGGAAAAGAGCATCTCCAGGATGATGTTGTCGCGGATGGCGCAGAAGTAACGATTGCGGCCACCGGGCGATTGATCGCGCGCGGCGAGCAGTTCGACCAGCTGATCTTTCGGCGCATTGAGGAGCGCGCGCACTTCCCGCTGCGAGAGCACGGTGGGAACGCGATTCTCGACCGGCTTCTTGATCTTCAGCTTGCGCGCCGGCGATTCGCCGACGATGCCCTGCTCTTCGAGAAAGCGGAAGAAGACCTTCAGCGCGGCCACTTTGCGGCGGATGGAGGTGTCGCGATACGGACCTTCACCGAGTTTGTCGAGGTACGACTCGAGATGCACCGGGGTGATCTCGACCGTCGGTGTACCGTCGACGTGGTTCTCGAATTGCGCCAGATCCGACTGGTATGCGCGCAGCGTCCGGTCAGAGAGGTTTCGCACACTCTGGCCGTGCTGGAGGAATTCCGCGATCGCCTGCTGCACGTTCATAAAGGTTCTTTTGGCGCTGAAGTTGGCTGGAAAGGCCGAGGCGAAGTCTACGCGGCCGTAAATAATTGTCAAGAAATTATTTGCTGACGGGAATATGCTGCAAAAGCATCCATTCCTTTGAGTTAGGATCGATCGACCTTGCGAGGTTTACGTCTCTTCATCCGTCCGCTCGACTCCGCGGACCAGCAGCCTGTCACCGATTTCCTTCAGGCGCAAAACGCTTCCGCCGCTCTTCCGGCATGTGGCCTGCTCGGCAAACTCCTCGGCGACATCGTCGCTGTCATGGCCATTGAGATCCTGCCGGACGGCGTGCGCATCGACGACTTGATCGTCCGCGCGGACCTGCGGCGGAAGTGGATCGGACGAGCCATGCTGCGCGAGCTGGAGTCGTTCGCTCGCAAGCTCGATCGAAGCCGTCTGGTGGTGCACGACGCGCGTGGTGCGGAGGAGTTTTTCCGGCGCGTCGGTTTCGTGGAGGAGGGAACGGGATGGGCACGTTATCTATGAGCGGCCGGGTCGTCATGACCGGTGTGACGACGGCGTGGTTGGTTGCATGTGCTGCAAAGGCGCCGACGGTCGTTCCGCCGCAGCCGGCGGCGCTGCCGACCTTCCAACGTACGGCCGTGACGATGGAGCAGGCGGAGGCATTGCGCGCCGCCGGCAAGACCACAGAGTACGAAGCAGCGCTGGAATCGCTGGCGCCGACGAATCCGCGCGCGGCGGCGATGGTCGGTCTGTACTACTTCGATCAGAAACAGTGGAACGAAGCGGCGACGGCGTTGAGCACGGCCGTGATGGAAGACAGTGCGGTCGCGCCGTTTCTGCGGCTGCGGCTCGCTGCGGCGGAAGAGCAGCGCGGCAATCTGCAGAACGCCGCCGGCGTCCTCTCCGAGATCATCGCCCTCGGCGACAGCTCCGCCGCCACGATCGCGCGACTGCGCCTCCCCTCTGTCTTTGCACGACTCAATGACGTCGGTTCGACCGACGCCGCGTTCGCACAAGCGCTCACTGTGCCGATCGATGAGCTGACCGAGGAAGATTTCGTGAGGCTGGCGGACGATCTGGCGAGTGCGGGGCGCGCGGATCTGGCTACGCGTCTGCGCATGCGGCTTCTCACGGATTACACGCAGGGCCGTTTTACCGAAAAACTGTATGGACAGACGACGGCGGCGATCGATGCGCTGTCGATGAATGACAGCATCAACCTCGCGTCGAAACTGGCGAAATCGGATCGCTACGATCAGGCGCTCGATCTGCTCGCGCGGATCGCCAAGCGCTTTCCGAATGCGCAGACGCAGGATCTTTATCGCAGCGTGCGCGTGCGCGCACTGTTCAATTCGCGCAATTACGCACAGCTGCGCCAGGAAATGAACGGTGCGCCGTATACCGATCCGGCGCTGGCCATGCTGCGTGCGCGCGCGGCGTGGCGCGACAATGCGCCGGCCGAATTTCTCGCAGGATTGACGACGATCGAAACGAAATTTCCCGATTCCGCGCAGGCTACGGAAGCGAAAGTGCTGCGCGCGAAGTATTACGTCACCGACGAAGTGGATTACGCGAAGTCGATCGACAATCTGCAACAAGCGATCACCGCCGGCGCCCTCGGCAGCGACGGCGAAAATCTCTGGAACCTCGGCTGGACGTATTTACTGGCCGGCCGTAATGACGAAGCGCTGCGCACGTTCGACGATTACGTGAAGCGTTTCCCCGACGGCGACTGGAAAACGAATTCGCTGTTCTGGTCGGCGAAGATTCTCGATCAGCAGCAGAAGCCTGCGGAGCGCGACGCAAAAGCGGCGCAGGTCGTCAGCGAATATCCGTTCAGCTATTACAGCTATCGCATCAAAGAGCTCTGGCCGGACGCCGCAGCGTTGGCGACGACCAGTGCGCGCGCGTTTCCGGATGTAGAAAGCGAATTGGCGCAGGTGCAGAACGATCCGCGCTTCGCCACGATCGACGAATTGCTGGCGCTCGGTCTCAATCGCGATGCGTCGCGCGAGATGAAACTGCTCGCCGCGAAATATCCCGACAACAACGGCGTGGCGTTCAAACTCGCGGACGTCTATGTCGCGGGCGGCGAGCCGTTCAAAGCGAACGGCATTCTGCAGCGGCGCTTCCGCGAGTTCGTGCGTCACGGCGGCACGAACATCCCCCGCCGCTTCTGGGAAATCCTCTTCCCGCTCCCCTATTGGCAAACCATTCAGGAGGAGGCGGCCAAGCGCGGCGTCGATCCGTATCTGCTCGCGTCGATCACGCGTCAGGAGAGCGGCTTCGAGCCGAGCACGGTTTCCAATGCCGGCGCAGTCGGTCTGATGCAGATCATGCCGGAGGAAGCGGCGCGCATCGGCGAGCACGCCGGCATTCCAGGCGTGACGCGCGAATCGCTGTTCGATCCGCGCACGAACATCGCCGTCGGCGCAGCGGAGTATTCGCAGAAGCTCGCGGCGATGAACGGCAACGGCACGCTGGCCATCGCCGCGTACAACGCCGGCGAAACGGCAGTGCAGCGCTGGGTGGCGCAGCAACCGATCGACGATCTCGACCGCTTCGTGGAAGCGATTCCGTACGCCGAAACGCGGCTCTACGTGAAGTCGGTCACGCGCAATCGCAACGAGTACCGCCGCATCTATCCGTAAGGTTGGAGCGGCGGGCGCCCTCGCCCGCCGTTCTTTGCACGTGTCGGCGGGC
>DASSMK010000152.1:0-6373 GCA_035688915.1 Thermoanaerobaculia bacterium | reverse complement strand
TGGGCGGACACGTTCAACAATCACTTCCGCCCCGCCACCGCAGTGGCCGCGGCGGAAGTGCTGCAGCGTGCCGGCTACGAAGTGATCGTCCCGCCGAAGCGCATCTGCTGCGGACGCCCGCTGTACGACTGGGGCTTTCTCGATCGCGCCAAGAAGCTGCTGCGCGAAACGCTGGACGTGCTCGCGCCTTATCTCGACGAAGGCTTGCCCGTCGTGGGACTGGAGCCGAGCTGCATCACGGTCTTCCGCGACGAGTTGCTGAATCTCTATCCGAACGACGCGCGCGCGAAGCAGCTCGCGAAATCCGCGTTGATGCTCAGCGAATTTCTGTTGCGCGAACAGGTGCCGCTGCCGCGCATCGACGGCAAGGCGATCGTGCAGGCGCACTGTCATCACAAGTCGGTCATTCGTTTCGACGCCGAGGAAGCGGTCCTGCGCTCGACGGGATTACAAGTCGAGCATCCCGACTCCGGCTGCTGCGGCATGGCCGGCGCGTTCGGCTTCGAGCGCCATCACTACGACATCTCGCAGCGCGTCGGCGAGCGCGTGATCCTGCCGCTGGTGCGGGAGTCGGCGAACGAAACGCTGATCATCGCCGACGGCTTTTCCTGCCGCGAACAGATCGAGCAATCCACCGGCCGGACGACGTTGCATCTTGCGGAAGTGCTGGCGCGTGCGCAAACTTGATGCATGCGCGCCCACCGGCTGCTCATCATCTTCCCCCTCGGCCTCCTAGCTACGTCGTTTTTCTTCGACGTC
This sequence comes from Thermoanaerobaculia bacterium, assembly GCA_035688915.1. Taxonomy (GTDB): domain Bacteria; phylum Acidobacteriota; class Thermoanaerobaculia; order Gp7-AA8; family Gp7-AA8; genus DASSMK01. The sequence continues at coordinate 5,614 of DASSMK010000152.1, read as the reverse complement.
GCCTGGCTGGTGAATGAGCGCGAGCCGCTGGCTCGTGCGGCGGCGGTGATGCTGGCGGGCGGCGTGTTTTCCGGAGCGTTCGCGGCGCTGTTTGGCATCGCCGATTGGCGCGCCATTCCGGAAGGGACGCGCGCGAAGCGCATCGGCGCGATGCACGGCATCGGCAACGTGATCGTGATTCTGCTGTTCGCCGCGAGTTGGATCGTGCGGCGCAATGAGCCGGCCGAACCGCACGCGTTCGCGATTGCGCTTTCGGCCGGAGGGGTGCTGCTCACGCTCGGCACCGCGTGGCTGGGCGGCACGCTGATCGAGCGCGCCGATCGCGGAGAAAACGAGGACAGGCGCGAAAGCCTGTCCCCGACGTCGACTGCTGTGCGTTAGATCCGGTCGCGGCCGGAGAAGTGACCGGACGACGAATCGTTGTTGCCCGATGATTCGCCGGAGCGCTCGGGGCGCCGCTCGTTCGAGCCGAAGCCGCCGCCCGTCGCCGAGCCGCGATTGCTGGTCGAAGAGTCGTAGCCGCTCTGCGTTTCATTGGCCTGGCGGACGAACGGCTGCGAGCCGCTGCTCTGCTCCACGTCATTGCCACCCGCGGCGCGAGCGCGTGCTCCGCGGCTGTGACCACCTTCGCGGCCGATCGCGGCCATGTGTGCGCGGTCGCGGCTGACGGCTTCGCCGCCCTTACGTCCGGCCACGCGCGCTTCGTCGGAAGTGAATTCGTGAGCCGTGCCTTTCGCATGAGCGGCGCGTCCGCCCTTGCTTGCGATCTCACGCTGTTTGTTCGGATCCATCGACGCAAAACCGCGTTTGCTGGTTGCCATGAGAGTCTCCTTAGGGTTGTACGTTGCCTGCTTGCTGTCGCTGCGTGAGGCGTCTTATGGTCGAGCACGAAATGTGCCGGGTTGTGCGAAAAATCGAGGTTATTTCGTAGATATCGCCGCGCACGCTTCTTGCTCCCGGGCAGGCGGAAAGATCCCGAAATGACGACACAGACAACCCCGCTCTGGCTCGCCACCACCAACGCTCCGCCGCGCGAAACGCTGCGCGGAGAGATCCACGCCGACGTGGTGATCATCGGCGCCGGCATCACCGGCCTCACCGCCGCCGTCCTCCTGCAGGAGCGCGGGAAGAAGGTGGTCGTGCTCGAAAAAGAGCGCGTGGCGGAAGGTGAGAGCGGACACACCACCGCCCATCTCACCGAAGCCGTGGATGCGCGCTATCACTCGATCAAACGGCACTTCAGTAAAGAGGCGGCGAAGCAGGTTGCGGATGCGAGTCGCGCCGCGATCGAGCAGATCGAGCACTTCATCAAGCGCTACTCGATCCACTGCCACTTCGAGCGCGTGCCCGGCTATCTCTACACGGAGAAACGCAAATACGTGGCGGAGCTGAAGAACGAATCGCTCAGCGCGCGTGAGGCCGGATGCAAAGCGGAGTGGATTGAAGAAGGCAGCGTACCGCTGCCGTTCCCGACGCGCGGTGCGGTGCGTTTCGACAATCAGGCGCAGTTTCATCCGCGCGAATATCTCCTGGCGCTGGCGGCGCGCGTTCCGCTTTACGAAAAAACGCAGGTGGTCAAGATTGCGCCGGGCCTCGTCGAAACGGAGCACGGCAAGGTGCACGCGGAAGAGATCATCGAAGCGACGAACGTCCCCATCGCAGGATCGACGATCGTGCATACGAAGCAGACCGCGTATCGCACGTATGCGATGGCGTTCGAAGTGAGCGGCGAGCATCCTCAGGGATTGTTCTGGGACACCGCCGATCCGTATCACTACACGCGCTGGCAGACCACGGACGCCGGCACGTATCTCATCATCGGCGGCGAAGACCACAAAGTCGGCCACGATGAAGACAGCGAAGCGGCCTTCGCCCGCCTCCGCGAATACGCGGTGTCGTTATGGGGCGACTTACCGCTGCGCTACCAGTGGTCCGGACAGATTGCCGAACCGCATGATGGACTGCCGTTCATCGGCAAATCCGGGACGCACTACATCAGCACCGGCTACTCCGGCCAGGGCATGACCTTCGGAACCGTCGGCGGGATGATCCTGGCGGACCTCATCACGAAGCGCGACAACGAATGGGCGAAGCTCTTCGATCCCGCGCGCATTCCGAAACACGGCCTGCGCGACTTTGCCGCGCAGAACGCCGAGTTCCCCGCGCGCGTCCTGGCCGACCGCCTCACCAGCCACGACGTGGAGAGCAAAGACGCCTTCGACGTCAAAGCCGGCGAAGGAAAAATCATCAAGCTCGAAGGGAAAAAAGTGGCGGCCTATCGCGACGACGCCGGCACGCTGCACTGCGTCTCCCCCATCTGCACGCACATGAAATGCGACGTCGCCTGGAACACCGCGGAGCGAAGCTGGGACTGCCCGTGTCACGGCTCGCGCTTCGGTCCGGACGGGCACGTGCTGAACGGGCCTGCGAAAGTGGATTTGGAGAAGATCGAGCCCCGGTGACAGGCTCACAGGCTCACAGGCTCATAGGCTCATAGGAGCGCGGCGCGAGTGGGTTGGTGCTGCGCCTGTGGGGTCACGAGGATCGCACGCGGAGCGGCAGGCGCTTATCGTGGGTTTGGCGAGGGAACGTGCTTTGTTGATCACTGGCTGGGCCAGCGAGCACCGGCACGTTCTCGCGTGAATCGCGCCTCAAATGATCACAGCCCTGAAGGAGGCTAGGCCAGCTAACGCACCGGCACGTTGCCGGCGCGGCGGCACGTTGCCGGTGGCGGAGAGAGAGGGATTCGAACCCTCGGTAGAGGTTTACCCCCTACGGCGGTTTAGCAAACCGCTGGTTTCAGCCACTCACCCATCTCTCCGGCTGAAGCGCGAACCTGACAATGGCGGCGGCGGAGAATGAATTCCCAGCTCCGGCCGGTCAGGGAGCGCGATTGTACACTGTCGATCGATGCGCGTCCTGATCACCGCCAACTCCCTGACTGACATCGGCGGCGTGCAAACGTACGTGCGGGATCTGGCGCGGTGGTTACTGGAGCGGGAGCACACGCCGGTCGTGTACAGCCCGCATCTGGGAGCGGCGGCGCGGCAGATCGAGCGGCTGACGGTTCCGGTCACGGACGATCTGGGAACGATTGCGGTGGCGCCGGATGTCATTCACGGCAATCAGACTTTGGAGACACTGACGGCGCTGCTGCATTTCGGGGGCGTGCCGGCGATCTTCGTGACGCACGGCTGGCGCGGATCGATTGCGCTCGCGCCGCGATTCCCGCGGGTGCGGCGGTACATCGCGGTCGACCACACCTGTGCGGACCGTTTGCTGTTGCGGGAAGGCATCCCGGCCGATCGCGTGACCGTTTTGCTCAACGCGGTGGACACGACGCGATTCGCGCAGAGAGCGGCGTTGCCGGCCAAGCCGCGGCGGGCGATCGTGTTCGGCAACAACGCGCACGAGCTGTCGTTCGTGCCGGCGATCGAGGAAGCGTGCCGGCGCGAAGGCATCGCGGTGGACGTCATCGGCAGTCTCTCCAACGCCTCCACCGAAACCCCCGAACACCTCCTCGGCCAATACGATCTCGCCTTCGCCAAATCGAAATGCGCGATCGAAGCGATGGCCACGGGCCTTGCGGTGATCCTCTGCGACACCGGCGGATTGGGCGGCCTGGTCACATCGGCAAACGTCGAGCCTCTGCGGCGCTACAACTTCGGCATCCGGACATTGCGAGGCGAGATCACGGCGGACGCGATTCGCGCGGAGCTGGCGCGCTACGACGCCGCGGACGCTCTCAAAGTCTCCGACACCATCCGCCGCGTCGCCTCGGACGAAACGCTGCACGCATCGCTTCTCGCGATCTACCAAGAAGTCATCGCGGAACGCTTCGAAACAACCTTGGAAGAAGAAGCGCGCGCGGCGGCGCGAGTCCTCACCGACCTAGCGAAAGCGCAAGCGACGGTAGCGAGCGATCTCTCGAGCTTCACCAAAGCCGCGCATCGCGTGCTGCGCACGCCGGTGGTCGGAAGAGTGATGGGAAGCGCCGCGCGCTGGCTAGCACGCAAGCCTTAGCTTCGCCCTTTGTCCTTCGCCCAACCCGTGCTGAAACTCTTCAAAATCCTGAAGGAGGCTGGGCCTGTCAGCGCGGCCGCACGTTGCGGCGGCGGAGGAGGTGGGATTCGAACCCACGGTACCGTTTCCGGTACGGCGGTTTTCAAGACCGCTGCCTTAAACCACTCGACCACTCCTCCGTGGTTCCCGCGGAAATGGGACGAACAGCGCGTTACGGCAAAAGATTCACGTCCAGCGTGATCTTCAGGCGGAGGCGCCGGTGCTGCCGCAATTCATCGAGTGAAAGATTCAGCGGGATGCTGACTTCCTTCACCAGACCGTCCGAGACGCGGCGTTCCGGTGCGGACGCGGCGGGCGGAACGACCGTGGCGGTCGAAGGCGCCGCGCCGGATCCGAGGACCGGAAGCGAATCGAGAATGCCTTGCGGGAGCGGAATCTCGATCGACGTCATCGGCACTTCCGTCGCGGATTCGACAGAGGAAGACGCGGCGGGGCCGGGCGTCGAAAAGTAATCGGAGACATCTTCGAACGGACTGCGCATCTCGTGATGCGGCGGCGTCACCAGCTCCGTCGCGACGAGCGGGATTTCGGCGGCATCGGCGGCGTCGTCGAGCTCGAACTCCGCGTCGGTCATCGTCGACAGAGGAATGGGCGCGCGCGAAGGAGCAGCAGCGGCTGCAGCGACCGGCGCGGCTGCGGCAGCGGGTGCCGGTACGGCGGCGCGGGCAGGTGCGGGTGCCGCTGCCGCTGCGGGAGGAGCGACCGGTGCGCCGAACGGCTCATCGTCTTCATCCCAGAGCGAATCCTTCGCCGCGGAAGGCTGCGAAGGTGCGTTCAGGATCTGGATCTCCTTCTCCAGCGGTTCCGAACCTTCCAGCCCGTACTTGCGGATCAGGTGCGCGAGCACGAGCTGCGTGATCCCTTTGAGCGTGTCCTCGACGCCGATGCCGGTCGTGGCCACCGAGCCGAAGTTCGGCACGTTCTGCTTGTTGATCTCCGCGTTCAGCTCCGCAATCGGCAGCGCGTTGGGCAGATCGCGTTTGTTGTACTGCAGCACGAGCGGGATCTCGCGCAGGCGGATGCCCTGGCGTTTCAGGTTGTCCTCGAGGTTCTGCAGCGATTCCTGGTTTGCATCCAGTGCAAAGTCCTGCGAATCCGCCACGAACACGATGCCGTCGGCGCCCTTCAGCACGAGCTGGCGCGTGGAGTTGTAGTAGACCTGCCCGGGCACCGTGTACAGCTGCAGCTTGGTGCGCATGCCGCGGATCTTGCCGAGGTCGAGGGGGAGGAAGTCGAAGAAAAGGGTGCGATCGGTTTTCGTCGCCAGCGAGAGCATCTTGCTCTTGTTGTTCGACGGCAGCGAGTCGTACACGAACTGCAGATTGGTGGTTTTGCCGCAGAGACCCGGTCCGTAATAGACGATCTTCGCGGTGATTTCTTTCGTGGCGTAGTTGAAGAGGACCATGTCCGCAGTTCCGGAGCCCACGAGGGTAGCGAAGCGAGGGCGGGCGCGTCAATGAACGACGGGGGCCTCCGGCGGCCGGGGCCATTGGCCCCGGACCCCATTGGTTGGCCTAGCCTCCGCCGGACA
>DASSMK010000151.1:0-19545 GCA_035688915.1 Thermoanaerobaculia bacterium | reverse complement strand
GAATCCGGCCGCATGGTCGCCGTCGTCGACGGCCGATATTCGTCAGTGCCGCTGGAGGTGACGGCGGAAGGAAAAAAGCGCGTCGACGTCGCGCGCTACTACGACGAACAGAGTTACCGGCCGTCGATCAAGGAAGTGTTGGGGATGCCGATGTTTCTGCACTGAGAGTGGTCAGTGGTCAGTGGACAGTGGTCAGTCTCGCGAGTCGCTGCGTTCCTGCCCAACTGACCACTGACCACTGGCCACTGACAACTCAAACCGGCTCCACCACCTCCAACCCCGCCCCCGCGAATCGTTCCAGCTCCTTGCGCCGGAACGACAGCAGCGTCTTCGCTCCCGCGTCGCGCGCCGCTTCGACAATCAGCGCGTCGTAGGCTTCGTTGCCGCCGATCGGCGCGACGGACCATTTGCGCAGCAGCGGCCACGTGCCTGTCGCGCGCAACGCGGTGATGCGCACGCCCGGGCCGAAGCTCGTGCGCAGCAGATGGAACGCGTCCGCGTGCGACAGGCGATGCTGCGCCGGCAAGCGCGTCATCACGGCGTACGCTTCGATCAGCGCCGGCGCGGGAATGATGAGCGACTTGCGCGCGAGCGCCGCTTCGATCGCGGCGGCCGCTTCTTTGTGGCGCTCGTGCCAGCCCACCAGCGCGGCCACGAGCACGGTAGCGTCGGCGGCGATCGTGGCCGGCATCGCTACTCCTCCCGCTCTTTCGCGCGCGAGCGGTCCTGCGTCGCGCGCACCACGTCGTTCGTCAGCGATTCGCCGTCTTCGACCGACATCGCCACCTGCAAACGTCCCCGTTTGACGATGCGCACCGGGCGGCGGCGCGGCTCGATCTCGATGCGACCTTCGCGCACGGTCACGACCAGCGGCATGCCCGCCACGATGCCCGCGGCGTCGCGAATTTCTTTCGGAATGACCACGCGGCCGACACGGTCGATGGTAATGGTTGTGGGATCGTACATGGCAATCACCATGGTAGCCGAGGATGGATTAGAGTGCGCGGCCGTGAAGACTTTTGTCACGATCATCGCGCTCCTCGCCGCCCTCCCGCTGCATGCCGTGGAAGGGAAATGGACTCCGCAACAGGTGCTGCAGCTCGACGCCGCCTGGCTGAAGAAACAGGGACTGCAACTGCCGCCGTCGCGGCTGTGGGACGGCGATCGCGGCACCGGGCTCCTCGCCGCCACGATCAACACCGGCGGCTGCTCGGGCGGGTTCATTTCGGCCGAGGGGTTGTTCATTACGAATCATCACTGCTTGTTTGGGGTGCTGCAGGAGCACGCTACGCCGGAGAACGACATCATCACCAACGGCTTCCTCGCGCGCACGAAAGAGACCGAGCTGCGCAGCCGCACGTTGCGCATCACGATCCCGCATCGCTTCACCGACGTCACGAAAGAAGTGCTGGCCGCGGTGCCGAACGGCGCGAGCGACGCGGAACGCCATCGCGCCATCGCCAGGAAGCAGGAAGAGCTCGTGGCCGCGTGCGAGAAGCAAGCGGCGCGGCGCTGCCTCGTCGCCGCGCATGACGGCGGCGTGCAGTACGTGCTGCAGGAAACGATCGAGCTCTCCGACATCCGCCTCGTCTACGCGCCACCGCGCGCGGTCGGCGAGTACGGCGGTGAAGTCGACAACTGGATGTGGCCGCGGCACACCGGCGACTTTGCCATCGGCCGCGTGTACGGCGCGGACGGCAAGCCGTACCACCCTGAGTTCTTCTTCCCCATCTCCACCGCCGGCGCGAAGAAAGACGACTTCGTCATGGTCCTCGGCTACCCCGGCATCACCTACCGCTCGCTCACCGCGAACGAGATGGCCGAGCGGCACCTGTACTTCACGCGCCGCGCGACGCTCTATCGCGAATGGATCGATCTGCTCGAAGCGAACGCGCGCGGCAACGCGGCGGCGGAGATCGCCGTGGCTGACAACGTGAAGACACTCGCCAACCGGCAGAAGAATGCGGAAGGGCAGCTGGCCGGCTTCAAGCGCGGCGACATTCTCGGCAAGCGCCGCGCGGCCGATGACGCGGTGCTGGCGTTCGCGAAGAAGAACGAGGCGCATCGCGGCGCGCTCGCGGCGTACGACGAGCTGGCGGCGATGGCGAAGGAGCAGAGCACGTCCTTCGATCGCGACTTCCTCCTCACCCACATCAACGTCCTCCCCGCCTCCCTCGGCCAGATGGGTCCGAAGTCGCTCATCTTCGCGGCGACGATTGCGCGCGCCGCGAATGCACGCGCGGCGGCGGAGAACGAGCGCGAGCCGCTCTTCGCGGCGCGAACCATCGGACGCGTGCGCGAGCGGATGGAGCGCGAACAGAAGAACTACTACGAGCCCGCGGACAAGGCGCTGCTCGCGTCGTTCGTCAAGCACGCCAAAGAACTGCCGGAAGGGCAGCACATCGCCGCGCTCGATTCGATCACCAACATCGATCAGCTCTACGCCTCGACGAAACTCCTCGATGTGAATGAGCGGATGAAGATGTTCGACGAGACGGCGGAGCAGCTGCACGCGCGCCACGATCCGCTCGTGGAGCTCGGCTTCGCGCTGGCTGGCGAGCTGCGCGCGCTGAACGAAAAGCGCGATCGCTGGGACGGCGCGATCTCGCGTCTGCGTCCGGAGTGGCGTCGCGCGGTCATCGCGCACGCCGGCAAACCGGTGGCGCCCGATGCGAACAGCACGCTGCGCGTTTCGTTCGCACACGTGCAAGGCTACGAGCCGCGCGACGGCGTTTTCTACACGCCCTTCACCACGCTCGGCGGTGCCGTCGACAAGCACACGAACGAAGAGCCGTTCGACATGCCGGACGCGCTGCTTGCCGCGGCGAAAGGTCACGAAGAGACGCCGCTCGACTTCCTCGCCGACGCCGACACCACCGGCGGCAATTCCGGCAGCCCGGTCGTGAACGGCAAGGGCGAGCTGGTGGGCGTGAACTTCGATCGCGTCTGGGAAAACGTCGCGAACGACTTCGGCTACATGCCCGACGTGAACCGCAACATCAGCGTGGACGTGCGCTATCTGCTGTGGATGCTGCGCAACGTCGATCACGCCACGGAGCTGCTGAAAGAGTTGGGGACGAAATAGTTTGCGCTCTCGCGCCGCCCTCGAATTTTCAATTTTCAACTCTCAATTTTCAATTCGCCGTCAGGCGTCGCATACACTCCGCGCGGCGCAATGCTTCCCGCTGACACGCTTTTAGGTCCGTACAAAATCATCGCGCCCATCGGTGCCGGTGGTATGGGCGAGGTCTATCGCGCGCTCGACACCCGCCTCGGCCGCGAGGTCGCGCTGAAGGTTTTGTCGCAGAGCCTCGCGCAGGACGAAGAAGCGCTGCACCGCTTCGAGCAGGAAGCGCGCGCTGTCGGGATGCTCAACCATCCCAACATCGTCGCCATCTACGACGTCGGCGTGCAAGACTCGCGGCACTACATCGTCACCGAGCTGCTCGAAGGCGAATCGCTGCGCGTGCGGCTGCGGCAGGGACCGATTCACGCGCGCAAGGCCACCGATTACGCGGTGCAGGTCGCGCGCGGACTCGGCGCCGCGCATGAGAAAGGGATCATTCACCGCGACCTCAAGCCGGAGAACCTCTTCCTCACGCGCGACGGCCACGTGAAGATCCTCGACTTCGGCCTGGTCAAGTTGATGGGCGGGCGGCTGCCGGGCGGTGACCAGCCGGTCGACGATCATGCGCCGACGCTCCCTGTCACGCCCACCGAACCTGGCCGCATCCTCGGCACCGTCGGCTACATGGCGCCGGAGCAGGTGCGCGGCGGCTCGGGCGATCACCGCTCGGACATCTTCGCCTTCGGCGCGATCGTCTACGAGATGCTCGCAGGGCGTCCCGCGTTCCGGGGCGATTCACCGATCGAAACGCTGAACGCGATCTTGAAAGAAGAGCCGCAGGATCTATCCGATCTCGGCGTGCGCGTGCCACCCGCGCTCGAGCGCGTGATCCATCACTGCCTGGAAAAGAATCCCGACGAGCGCTTCCAGTCCGCGCGCGATCTCGCCTTCGGCCTCGGCTCGATGTCCGGCCTCACCAGCCGCGCCATCATCTATCCGCTGCTGCCGCCGATGCGTTTGCGGTCGCTCATCAAGCCGCTGCTGATCACGCTGGCGGTGCTGCTCGCGCTGGCCGGCGCGTACGTCATCGGCACGCGGCAAGGCACGCGCGCACCGGCGGCGTACAAGCGACTGACGTTCCGCTCCGGCACCATTTTCTCCGCGCGCTTTTCACCGGACGGCCAGACCGTTTTCTACGGCGCGCGCTGGGCCGGTGCGCCGGTGACCATCTTCGCCGTGCGCGGCGATTCACCGGAATCGCGCGACCTCGATTTCGGGATCTCCGACATCCTGGCCGTGTCGTCGAAAGGGCAACTGGCGATCTCGTTGCGACGCCATCCCATCGGCTACCTGCGCGACAGCGGCACGCTCGCGCAGGTGGCGATCGCCGGCGGCGCACCGCGCGAAATCGCGGAAGACGTCGAGTCGGCGGATTGGACTCCGGACGGCAGCGCGCTCGCGATCGTGCGCAGCGTCGACGGCACGTCGCGTCTCGAATATCCGATCGGCAAAGTTTTGTACGAGACGGCCGGCTGGATCACACATCCACGCTTCTCGCCCCGCGGCGACGCCATCGCCTTTCTCGATCATCCGTTCACGAACGACGATCGCGGCTCCGTCGCGCTGATCACGCTCGCCGACGGCAAACGGCAGTCGCTGACGCCGGAGTACCAAAGCGCGGAAGGATTGGCGTGGTGGCCGGATGGGAACGAAATCTGGTTCGGCGCCGATGCCACCGGCGGCGCGCATGGCCGCTCGATTCTGGCGGTCCGCGCGAGCGGCTGGCGCGCGCGGCGCGTGCGCGTCGTGACGACCGGACCGACGTGGCTGTGGATGCACGACATCGCGCGCGACGGCAGCGTGCTCATCTCGCAGCAGAACATCCGCGCGGGCATCAGCGCCATCATTCCGGGACGCACAAACGAGCGCGATCTCTCCTGGCTGGACTACTCGGTCGCGCGCGATTTCGCCGCCGACGGCAGCACGCTCGCCTTCTCCGAATCGGGCGAAGCAGGCGGCGAGATCTTCGGCGTCTACGTGCGCCGCATCGACGGCTCACCGGCCATTCGTATCGGCGAAGGGACGACCGAAGCGCTGTCGCCGGACAAGAAGTGGGTGCTGTCCATCCCGCGCAACCGCCAGCCCGCGCAGATCATGATGCTGCCGACCGGCGCGGGCCAGCCGCGCATGCTGACGAACGACGCCATCAGCCATCGTGCGGCGCGTTGGTTTCCCGACGGCCAGCGCATCTTCTTCCACGGCAACCGCAAGGATGAAGCGCCGCGCGTCTGGGTGCAGGAGCTCGCCGGCGGCGCGCCGCGCGCGGTGACGCCCGAAGGCGTGACCGCCTATCTCGCCACTCCCGACGGCAAGCGCCTCCTCGGCCGCGACGCCACGCGACACTTCTTCTTCTACGCCGTCGTCGACGCAAACGCGAAACCGCAGCCGATCCCGGCGCTGCAGCGCAGCGACGTGCCGGTGCGCTTCGCCGATGACGGCTCGCTCTTCGTGGCGAGCTTCGGCAAGATCCCGGCGATCCTGACGAAGGTCAACTTGTTGACCGCTGAGCGCACGCTCTGGCGCGAAGTCGTTCCCGCCGACGCGGCCGGCCTGATCAACGTCGGCCCCGTGCTGCCCACGCCGGATGGCAAGACCATGGTGTACAGCTACACGCGACTGTTGTCGGATCTGTACGTTTGGCGCGGGCGCTAGCCCCGCCCCCCGCGCCCACGCCTCCCCCCGCCCAGGCTCATGGGCTCATAGGCTCATGGGCTCATAGCAGCGCATGCGGCGCGAGGTTGGTCAGTGCGCGAGATGCCGTGTTAACCGCAGCACGCGCCTCGCCCGTGCTGCGAAGCGACAGAGGTGAGTGCATCCTGCGCGAACGGCCGTGTTGGCCACCGTACGGCATCTCGCGGATACGGCGCCGCGGGCGCTGCTCTGAGCCTGCCTACGCGCCCACACCGCGCGAGCGCGGCCAGAGCACGAGTGGCCGTGTTGACCACCGCAACGGCATTTCGCGCCCACGGCTCTACCGCCGCGGGCGCTGCTGTGGGCCTGCGAGCCTACGCGCCCATACCGCGCGAGGCGGCCTGTGCGCGAACGGCCGTGTTGACCGCCGCAACGGCATCTCGCGCCCACGGCTCTAGCGCCGCTGGCGCTGTTGTGAGCCTGCGAGCCTACGCGCCCATGCCGCGCGATGCGGCCTGTGCGCGACTGGCCAAGCTGACCACCACACGGCATCTCGCACATACGGCTCTAGCGCCGCGGGCGCTGCTCTGAGCCTATGAGCCTATGAGCCCATGAGCCTGGGCGGGGGCGGGGGCGGGGCTGGGGGCGGGCCGGTTGAGTAACGCTTTTGCATCACGTTCGTCTGAAGAGTCATGAGAAGCGCGCTCATCTTCGCTATCGCTCTCCTCGCCGCAGCCGCCGCAATCGCACAAACGCCGGCCGCGACCGATCCCGCGCCGGCGACGACGAATGCCACCACCGACCAGCCGGTGCCCACTCCCGATTACTCGCAGTCGCACATCGCGCAGATTCTGCGCACGAATGTCGAGCCGCCCGAGCAAAAGTCGTCGATCGAATTTCACGCCGGCGCGGTTTCGTTCCGCGCACTCGGCACGAGCTGGCGCATCGTCTACCTGCCCATCCTGATGCCGCTCTCCGGCTCGCGGTTCGGCACTTCCCGCGAGTGGCCCGACCCGTTCGCGCTGACGAACACACCCATCGCCACCACGCCGCGCTCCTGGCGCACGCAACGCGAAATGAACGCGGAGCGTAAACGGATCGAGCGCGTCACCCGTATCAAAGTCACTCCCGAACAATAATTTTTCTTCTCGGTCGCAAAGACCTTGCTTTTTATGGCATATCACCATAAATTGCCCGTGTAGTTATTTCCCTTACGGGAGGCACTATGCGGCGTATCGGGCCCCTGCTTCACCTCCCCTCCGTTGCTGTACGACAGCCGGTGCGCGCCGCCGCTCACCGCGCACTCTCACGCGACGCCGCTTCGTTCGCGGCACCCCGCTTTCCGAATTCACGCCGACAGGAGATCTCATGCGGAGACTGACGGGCCTCGTCTTCCTTCTCGTTTCGTTCTCGGCCTACGCGGCCACCTTCCCCTCCGGTCAACCCTCCACCACGAACAACGACGACAGCTGCGACATCGCCGTGCTTCCGGCCGCGACGCTGCTGCTTCCGTACTTTGAAGTGAGCGCCACTGCGCCGGCGCAAAGCGCTTCCACCACGCTCTTCACCATCGTCAACACCGTGCGCGAGCCGCAGATCGCGCACGTCACGATCTGGACCGATCTGGCGTGGCCCGTCCTCACGTTCAATCTCGTCCTCACCGGCTACGACGTGCAGTCCGTGAATCTCTACGACGTGCTGGTGCGCGGCGTGATCCCGCAGACGTCGAACGCCACGACGCGCGGCGCACGCTCGCTCGCCAACGGCGCGAACCCGCACTTTTTCCCCACCGCCACAGATGCATGCGCCGAGTTGCGACTGGGCGGCCCGGTTCCGCCGCTGCTCCAACAGCAGCTCCTGCCGGCGCTCACGCGCGGCTCGTACAGCGGCGGTCCCGCGGGCGTCGTCGGCATGTCGCATCCCGACATCGCCGTCGGCTACGCGACGATCGACGTCACCGCCACCTGCTCCAATCTCCTGCCCTCGAATCCGCAGTACTTCCAGGAGATCCTCTACGACAACGTCCTCACCGGCGATTACCAGTACGTGAATCCGAACGCCGCCACCGGCAACTACGCCGGCGGCAATCCGCTCGTCCACATCCGCGCGCTTCCGGAAGGCGGCCCTGCCGGCGCGGGTGCCACCGCCACGAATCTTCCGTTCACGTTCTACGATCGCCTCACGCCCGCCGAAGTGCGGCAGGTCGATCGCCGCCAGCCGCTGCCAACCACGTTCGCCGTTCGCTTCATCGAAGGCGGACCTACGGCGTTCCAGACCAAGATCAACATCTGGCGCGAAGCCGTCACCGCGCCCAACGCCGGGGCCGAAGCATCCGCGCAGAACGTCATGCGCATCGGCGAAGTCATTCGCTTCGATGAACGCGAGAATCCGACCGAAGTGACACCGCTGACGTTGCTGGACCCGCCGCCGCCCGATGGCGAGACATCGCCGCGCTTCCCCGCCGCGTCGAGCACACTGACGGGCGCCGGCGACTTTCCCGCGCTTTCCGGATCGGGCGACGTGGGCGGCTGGATCTACATCAATCTCAACAACCGCGGCTCGAACGCGTACAGCGTCGCGCCGGACGTCGATCTGAAATCGAATTCGAGCACCACCACCGGTCCGCGCCAGAGCCAGAACTGGGTAGCCGCGTCGATGTACGCGGAGGGACGCTACTCGACGCTCACCGACGCGACGATGCTCTCCAACGGTTGCACGCGCGCACCGGCCACGCCGTACGCGACAACGCCCGGCGCGACCGTTCCGCCAATCGGGCCGGGACCGAACACGCCGTAAGGAGAGCGACGGATGCGCGCTCTCCTCACCGCTACCGCGATCGTGCTGATCGCACAGCCGCTCTCCGCCGCTACGCGGCGGAACGACGATTCGTGCGACATCGCAGCCATGCCCGCGGCCACGCTGCTGCTACCGTACTTTGAAGTCGGTTACGCCGGCAATTCCGGAGCGATGACCGCGCTGGTCACCGTCACCAACACCTCGCCGCAACCGCAGATCGCGCGCATCACGCTCTGGACCGACTGGGCGTATCCGGTTTACGCGTGGAACGCGGTGCTCACCGGCTACGACACGTACGCGTTCAACATGCGCGATGTGCTCGACGGCCGGCCGCCGGCATCCGGCACGCAGAACGGCGCGCGTTCGCTGTCCGCGAATCCGCGTCTCTCTCCCGACGCGCTCGCGAGCTGTTCCGCCGCTGCAGCGACACCGCCGCAGATCATGGACGACGTTCGCTTCGCGCTGCTCACCGGCGTCTCGAAGTCTTGCGCGCAGTCGATCGGCTCACGCCATCCGGATCGCGCCGTCGGCTACGCCACGATCGATCTCGTTTCGAACTGCAGCACGCATGTGACGACCGACGCCGAATACGCGAGCGAACTGCTGTACGACAACGTGCTGACCGGCGACGCAATCCAGGTCAATGCGAATCCGGCCATCGGCAACTACGCAGGCGCGAATCCGCTCGTGCACATCCGCGCCGTTCCTGAAGGAGGCGCTGCGGGCGAAGTGGTCGAGACGAATCTGCCGTACACGTTCTACGGCACGTTGATGCCGGCGGCCGCACCGAAAGCCGACCGGCGGCAGCCATTGCCCTCGCGGTTCGCCATGCGCTTCATCGAAGGTGGCGCCAGCGGCTTCGTGTCGGACGCCGTCATCTGGCGAGCACCTCTGGCGCGCACCACCTGCCAGAACGCGGCGCCGAACAGTAACCTGCGCGTCAACTCGGTCCGTTTCGACGAACGCGAAAATCCGTTCGTCATCATCACCCCCTGCTACACGCTCTGCATCCCCGTCGAAATCGTGCTGCCGAACACGTCGCGCACGGCGACGAGCGCTTCGGCGTTTCCGGTGATGACATCCGGTGACGTGGCCGGCTGGCTGTATCTCGATCTCGATCATCGCGACCCGACCACGACCACACCGACGCAAAGCTGGGTCTCGGTCTGGCTGCAGGCCGAGGGGCGATACATGGCCGCGCACGACGCCGTCGCGCTCGGGAACGGCTGTTCGCCGCAGCAGCCAATCGACGCGCCGATCCGCCCGACGCCTTAGGAGATTTCATGCGCAAAACGATCTTCATCCTTTCGCTTCTCCTGCTCGCCGCAGTCAGCCACGCCGCGACGTTCGCCACCGGCGCACCGTCGACGACGAACAACGACGACAGCTGCGACATCGCGCTGTTGCCTGCAGCGACGCTCCTGCTGCCGTACTTTGAAGTCGAGGTCGCGGCGCCGCCTGCCACTGCCGCGACCACGCTCTTCACGATCGTCAACGTCACGCAGCAGCCGCAGATCGCGCACGTCACGTTGTGGACCGATCTCGCCTATCCGGTGCTCACGTTCAACATTTTCCTCACCGGCTACGACGTGCAGGCCATCAACTTGTACGACGTCATCGTGCGCGGCCAGATCGCGCCGTTGTCGGGCACTTCGAACGCCACGACGCCCGGCGCGCGCTCGCTGAGCAACACCACCGGCAATCCCCGCTTCGCGGACAGCGCTGCGACGAATTGCTCGCCTTCCTCGCAAGGCGGCGGCGTCGTGCCCGCGCTGCTGGTCACCGAGGTGCGGAAAGCGCTGACCGCGGGTATGACGAGCTCGTGCCCCAACGCGTTCGTCGGCGAGGTGCACGACGTCGCCGCCGGTTACGCGACCATCGATCTCGTCTCGACGTGCAGCGCGCATCTGCCGAGCGACGCCGCGTATTACGGCGAGCTGCTGTACGACAACGTGCTCACCGGCGATTACCAGTACATCAATCCGAACGCCACCACCGGCAACTACGCGGGCGGCAATCCGCTCGTGCACATCCGCGCCATTCCTGAAGGCGGCGCTGCCGGCCAAATCGTCGGGACCGATCTGCCGTACACGTTCTACGACCGCCTCACACCCGCGGAAACGCGCCGCATCGATCGCCGCCAGCCGCTGCCCTCCACGTTCGCCGCACGCTTCATCGACGGCGGACCGACTTCGTTCCAGACCGACTTCAACATCTGGCGCGAAGCGCTCACCGGCACCTCCGCCACCTGCCTCGATTACGAGCGAAACGGGCCGATGGAGGTCGCGGATCTCGTCCGCTTCGACGAGCGCGAGAATCCGACCGAGCTCGTGCCGCTGCCGATCCTCGATCCGCCGCTTCCCGGCTACGGCCAGTTCCGCGTCACTTCACGCACGAACGCGGCGTCGTACGTTTTCCCGTCGCTCTCCGGCTCCGGCGACGTCGGCGGCTGGATGTACCTCAGCCTGAACAACCTCGGCTCCGACGCATACAGCGTGGCGGCGAATTTCGACTATCACGCGAACTCGAGCTCGATCCACGGGCCGCGCCAGAGCCAGAACTGGGTGACGGTGTCGATGTTCGCGGAAGGGCGCTACTCGACGCTCACTGACGCAACGATGCTCGCCAACGGCTGCACGCGGTCGCCGGCATCGCCGCTCTTCGCGGTGGAAGGCTCCACCGTTCCTCCGATCGGTCCGGGACCGAATGTCGTGCCGTGACCGCGCGCAACTGCCGATGACGATTCACACGAAAGAGATGGAGATTCGCTCATGAACCGATTTCTGATGCTCGCACTGGTGCTTCTCCTCGCCGCCGCTCCGCTCACGGCCGCGACGCTGCGCAACGACGATTCGTGTGACGTCGCGCAGATGCCCGCCGCCACCCTTCTCCTCCCCTACTTCGAAGTGAGCCTCGGCGACCGCGCCACCGCGCGCACGACGCTGGTGAGCGTGACGAACACCTCGCGCGAGCCGCAGATCGCGAAGGTCACGATCTGGACGGATTGGGGTTTCCCCGTCATCGACTGGAACATCTACCTGACCGGTTACGACGTCGCGGCGCTCGATCTGCGCGACGTGCTCGACGGCCACATCGTGCCGACCAGCACCTCGTCGCCGCGCGGCACGCGCTCGCTCTCCGCGAATCCGCGCTTCCTCTCCAACGCCGCAGGCGCGTGCGGTGCGAACGGACAGCCGACGGTGATCCCGCCGTCGCTCGCCGCCGATGTGATCGCGTCCCTCACGGTGGGAGGAAACTCGCACTGCCCCGATCAGAAAATCGGCAGCACGCACGCCGCCGATCGCGCATCGGGTTACGTGACGATCGACGTCGTGGCTACGTGCTCGACCACGCTGCCGACTGACGGGACGTACATCAACGAGCTGCTGTACGACAACGTGCTCACCGGCGATTCGATCATCTACGACGCGAATCCGCAGACCGGCAATTACGCCGGCTCCTCGCCGCTCGTGCACATTCGCGCGATTCCTGAAGGCGGCAACGCAGGCGTGCGCACCGCCACCAATCTGCCGATGACGTTCTACGGCCGCTACATGCCGTCCGCCGCGCCCAAAGCGGATCGCCGCCAGCCGCTGCCTTCGCGTTTCGCCGCGCGCTGGATGGACGGCGGCGCATCGGGCTTCAACACCGATTTCATGATCTGGCGCGGCGTGAACGTGGCTTCCTGCTCGAGCGCGCAACAGGCGGGACACAACCTGCCGTTCGATGTGGTGACGTTCGACAGCCGCGAGAATCCGACCACGTTCACCACGCAGAGCCTCCCCACGCTCGACGCCACGAATCGCGTTTCGATGTCGAAGATGCCCGCCGCATTTTCCGGCGACACCGTCGGCTGGATCTATCTCGACCTCGACGTCACGCCGCAGGCCGAGCCGGCGCAGAACTGGGTGGTGGTGGCGCAGACCGCGGAAGGCCGCTACATGGCGGCATACGACGCCACTGCCCTCGGCAACGGCTGCTCGCCACGCGTCTCGAAGACGGCGCCGATCGCGCCCGCGCCGTAACTGTCATCCCGAGCGTACCGCGGGATCTGGGCGGCGGGCGGCGCATCGAGTGGGATTCAGCGCGCCACCCGTCCACCAGGTCCTTCGCTCTCGCTCAGGATGACATCGAGCGCTACCGCTTCAATCCCCACGACGACTGAACCAGCCAATCCATCAGATTGGCTGCGTTCATCGGCTTGTGGATCCAGTAGCCCTGCGCGAGATCGCATCCCATCTCGCGCAGCCGCAGCCACGTCTCCTCATCCTCCACCCCCTCGGCACACACCTGTTTGCCGAGGTTGTGACCGAGGTCGATGACGGTGCGGACGATGGCGGCGTCGGCGTCGCTTTCCTTCATGCCGATGACGAACGACTTGTCGATCTTGATCTCATCGATCGGCAGCTCGCGCAGATGCGTGAGCGATGAATAGCCGGTGCCGAAATCGTCGATCGAGAGCCGCACGCCCATCGATTGCAGCAGCGCCAGAATGGCCAGCGCGTGCGCGGGATCGGCCATGATGCTGCTCTCGGTGATCTCGATTTTGAGGAAGCGCGGATCGACTTCCCACTTGTCGAGCAGATTCAGGACCTTCGTCGGCAGCGAGTGATCGAGCAGGCTCTTGGCAGAGATGTTCACCGCCAGATGAATCGGCGCGCTCGCGTCCTGCCAGATGCGGCACTGCTCCAGCGCTTTGTCGAGCAGCCAATCGGTCAACGTCTTGATCAAACCGGTGCGCTCGGCGATGGGGATGAATGCCGCCGGCTGCAGCAGGCCGCGCACGGGATGGTTCCAGCGCATCAGCACTTCCGCGCGCGTCATGATGCCGCTGCGCACGTGGAGCTTCGGTTGATAGAAGAGCTCCAGCTCGTTGCGCTCCACGGCGTTGCGCAGCTCGACGACGAGCGAGAGCTGATCGGGCGTGCTGACATCGAGCTCGTCGCTGTGAAACGCGTAGCCGCTCTGCGATTGCTTCGCCGCGTACATCGCCACGTCTGCGCGGCGCAGCAGCGTGCGCGCGTCGGTGCCGTGCATCGGATAGACCGTGACGCCGATGCTCGCGCCGACTTCGAGCACCTGCCCTTCCACGACGAACGGCTGCTGCAGCGAGCGCAGGATGCGGCGCGCCACACCGGCCGCGCCGTTCAGATCGATGACCGCAGGCAGCAGAATCGCGAACTCGTCGCCGCCGAGGCGTGCGACGGTGTCGCCTTCGTGGATCTGGTTCTGCAGGCGGAAGGCGACCTGTTTGAGCAGCGCGTCGCCGAAGTGATGGCCGAACGTGTCGTTCACTTCCTTGAAGCGATCGAGATCCATCAACATCAGCCCGACGACGCTGTCGGTGCGACGCGCCGTGTCGATCGCTTTGTCGAGCCGGTCGAGCAGCAGCGTGCGATTCGGCAGCGTGGTCAGGCCGTCATGCATGGCCTGATGGCGCAGCTGCACGACCTGCGTTTTCGTGGCGGTGACGTCGCGAAGAAAGGCCACCCAGTGCGTCAGCTCGCCGCCGTCTTCGACCGGCACGAGCTGCAGATCGAGCTCGAACTCGGTGCCATCCGCGCGCCGCGCGGTCGCTTCGGCGGAGAACGAGCGGTGCTCAAAGACGTGGTGCAGCAGCGCATCGAAGATCGATTGATGACGCTCGACGATGCCGAGGATGGAGGGCGTCTGGCCGATGACTTCTTCGCGGCGATGACCGTAGATCGCGCAGAAGCCATCGTTCACGAACGCGATGCGCGGACCGACTGCTTCGACCGCCGGCGTGAGGATGGCGATCCCCTGCTCCGCGACATGCACGGCCGATCCGAGTAGGCGCAACTGTTCGCTGCGCAGGCGTTGCTCGGACAGCTGCCGCTCCAGGGGAAGGTCGGTCATCAGGCCGGTGATGATAACTCGCATCCGCCGGCGCGGCGGGCGCGGTGGCCGCGCATGTCATGGGATGATGATTACGCTGTGAAGTCCGTTGCAATCGCATCGGCGGCAGTCGCCGCGTTGACCGAACTTCTCTGGTCGTCGCATCCCGGCCGGCTGTTCAGCGAAGACCTGATGTTTTTCGGCGTGACGGTCGTGGAGTGGCTCGTGTTTCTTGGTGCGGCTGCAGCACACCTTTGGTCGAGGCGAGAGAAACGATCGCTCCGGCTCGTGCTCGGTGTGCTTGCCTGCAGCGTGGGTGTCGCTGCGCTCTGCGTGTGGACACTCGTGCCGCTTCGGGCGCGTGTTCTGTTGTCCGAGCCGTGGCTCCGACCTGCTGCTGTTGCCGCGGTGCGACGAGTGCGGATCGGCAGACCGACTGCGAATCAAGGCGAGCGCATCGCGTTGTTCTCGTTCGAACGCTCCATCGCGTTCGGCAAGACCGTCTTCCTGTCGACCGGCCCGTCCGGCTGGTTCAGCCAGGCAGGGATTCTTTACACGGAGAACCCGGCCGAGCTCGCGCCTCTCCACGTCGCGATCGAGCATCTGTACGGACCATGGTGGCGATACACCGAGGACGTCGACTAGCGGCAGCGCCGCGTCGCGCGCGCTAATCGGGATTCGTGGCCCAGACCGACATCTCGGGCACGAAGCCGCGGTCATTCATCTCCAGCATGGCGATGATGGCGTGCGCGATGTCGGCGGCTTGCAGCTTTCGCTCGCTGAACGCGCGTCCCGGGCGGCCGGATGCGGTCACGAACTCCGTCTGCACTTCGCTGGGATTGATCTGCATCACGCGGATGTCGTGGTTGCGCAGCTCGGCGCGCCAGCAGTCGGTGAGACCGGAGAGTGCGAATTTGCTCGACGAGTACGCCGTGCCGCCGGCGAAGCCGCGCTGGCCGGCGGTCGACGCGACGTTCACGATGTTGCCGCCGCGCGCTTCCGCGATGAAGTGCTTCGCCGATTCGCGCGCCACGAGCATCGCGCCGAAGACGTTCGTTGCGTAGACGCGCTGCATGTCGGCAAGCGACGTTTCGACGAGCGGCGCGAAGTGGCCGAAGCCGGCATTGTTGATTAGCGTGTCGTAGCCGCCGAGCTGCTCGACCGTCGCGCGCACAAGGCGCACGACGTCCGCTTCGTTGCCGACGTCCGCGGCGATGGCGATCGCATCGATTGCCGCCGCCGCTTCCTTCACGCGCGCTTCGTTGCGTCCGCAGATCGCCACGCGCGCGCCGCGGGCGCGAAGCTGCCGCGCCGTTTCCAGTCCGATTCCCGAAGAACCGCCGGTGACGAGAACGCGCGCGGTGCTGATGTCCATTACTTCGTCTCCGCTTTCAGGTCGGAGCGCTGCGACAGACGATCGAGATACTCGAGCGCTTCCTTGTTCGTGTTGAGGTACGCATCGAAGAACGCGCGCGCGATGACTTTCGCGGTGTTGAAGATGTCGCGCTCGCGATAGAAGCCGATGTCGCCTCGCGCGGTGCCCTGCCGCGGAATGCGCGCCGGAGTGGCGGCGCGAGGATCGACGCGCGGATCGTCGGTCGGCACCGGAATGTTGTCCGCCGTCACCGGCTCGCGGAACACTTCGCCGAGCGGCATGTTGTTGCCGCCGGTGAACGAGGCCGAGCGCGCCCCTTCGATCGAGACGTACCACTTGTCGCCCGCGGGGCTGAGCTCGAACGCGCGGCGGCGCCACTCCGGCGTCTCGCTGTCGTTCGCGCCGGTGTCGCGCGAGCCGCTCATGAACATGGCCGGAATCGTCAGATTCGCCCACGATTCGTTCGTCAGGCCGCGCGCGTCATTCGGTCCCGAGGGGGACATCAGCAGCACCGCCTTGATGCGCGGATCGGCGTAGCTCACCGCGCCGGGGAACGTGCGCCCGCCCGCGAGCAGCGTGGCCGTCGTCGCGCCGTATGCGTGACCTGCGAGCCCGATCTTTGCCGCGTCGAGCTTCCCTTTCAGTTCGGGATAGCTGGTTTCGAGCGCGGGGAGCGATTCGATGATCGCGCTGATGTCTTTCGCACGCTCGCGCCAGTCGGTGGGCGTCTGCGCATCCGCGCCGGCTTGTGCGTCACGCGCGTTCGTGGCGCGGCGCGCGTCTGCATGCGACGCGCGGATCACGACGTAACCGTTGCTCGCAAAGTACGACGCCAGCCCTTCGTACGAGCGGTTCGTCGCACCGTAGGCGGGCGAGACGATGAGGATCGGTGCCTTCTCCGCTTTGGTCGGGTAATCGATGCTGACGGCGATGTCCTTCTGCCGCGCCGTGTCGTGCACCACCCCTTCGGGGATCACGCCCACGGCGCTGCTCCACGACGCGGCCGAGTAGCCGGAGACCGGCTTCGCCAAATAGTCTTCGTCGGCGTTCTTCTTGGTGGCGTCAGAGGGGTTGTTGCTCGCGCACGCGGCGAGCAGCGCGATCGAAACGAGGAGGAACTTGCGCATCATGTTCATTCAGAACTCCGGAAGGCCTCACGCCTCTTCCGCAACGGGTTTCGCTGACGGCCCGCCCGCGTATTGGGCGATGACGACGCTGAGCAGCACGAGGATGCCTCCTGCGATGACGGTGCCGCTCACCCGTTCGCCGAGGAGCAGCACGGCCGCGGCGAACGTCACGAGCGGCTCCGCGTACAGCAACGCCGCCACGCGCGACACCTCCACGTGCTGCAGCGCGCCGTACCAGAAGAGATAGCCGAGGGCGGAGCAGCCGATGCCGAGGAAGAGGATGGCGGACCAGCCGGTGAGCGAAAGGTTTGGCCACTCGCGCCAGCCAGCTTTGGCGATGAAGAACGGGGAGAGCATCAGCACGCCGGCCAGCATGGCGCCGGAGGTGGCGCGGCGCGGGCCGAGACGGCGGATCGTGTCGTGGCCGAGAACGGAGTAGATCGCCCAGTTGAACGTCGAGAGGAGAATCAGCAGATCGCCCTTCGTCGACGGCAGCGCCAGGATGCGCGCGCTGAACTCGCCGCGCGTGATCACCAGCAGAGCGCCGGCAAAGCCGCCGGCCAGGCCGACGATTTTCCAGAAGCCGAAGCGCTCGCGCGTGACGAACGCCGAGAGCACGGCGGACCAGATCGGCGTCAGCCCGATGAGCCAGCCGCAATTCGTCGCGGACGTCATCGTCAGCGCGTACGACTGCAGCATCTGATGGACGAACACGCCGACGAATCCCATCAGCGCGAGCCAGCGCCACTCGCGCCACGGCGGCAACTCGCGCACGATCGCCAGCAGCAACAGCGCGCCAATGGCAAAGCGCGAAAAGATGAGCGTGACCGGCGACACCTCCCCCAGCGCCGCCTTCGTGGCGACAAAGGAGATCCCCCAGAAGACGACCGCGAGCGCGGCGAGGAGGCGGGGCATTCGGCTGCATCGTCGCATGTTGGGGCGGACGGCGCGAGGGGAGTGGGACGCGCGAGTGGCGACGGGGCGCGCGGTCTGAGGCTCATAGGCTCATAGGCTCATGGGCTCATAGCAGCACCCGCATCGCGAGGCGCGCGCGGCAGTGCACTTGCCATGTGTGAAACAAGCGAGAAGCGGACGCTCTCGCGCCGCGCGTGCTGCTATGAGCCTATGAGCCCATGAGCCCATGAGCCTCGTATCGCAACGCGCGCAGCGCGTTGCGATACCCTCCCCCCATGGAAACCAAAGTCCGCCGCTACACGCTCAAGCCGGCGGCGAAACCGGAAAAGAAGTATCGCGTCGATTACGCGAACCAGCTGAATGCCGAGCAGCTCGAGGTGGTCATGGCCGGCGAGGGGCCGATGCTCGTCATCGCCGGCGCGGGGTCGGGCAAAACGCGCACGCTCACCTATCGCGTCTCGCGCCTCATCGAAGACGGCGTCGATCCGAGCGACATTCTCATCGTCACGTTCACCAACAAGGCCTCGCGCGAAATGCTCTCGCGCGTCGAACAGCTCGTCACCATCGATACGCGGCGCATCTGGGGCGGCACGTTTCACTCCATCGGCAACCGCCTCCTGCGCCGCCACGCCGAAGCGATCGGCTATCGCTCGAACTTCACGATCCTCGACGACGAAGACGCCAAGGAAACGATGGAATCCGCGATCTCCGCCCTCGGCATCAAGACGCTCGAAAAGCGCTTCCCCAAAGGCGACGTCCTCCTCGACATCTATTCGTTCCTGATCAACACGCGCACGCCTCTGGAACTGCATCTGGAGCAGAACTTCCCCCATTTCGCGCTCTACAAGGAGGAGATCGTCAACGTCTTTCGCAAGTACAAGGAACGGAAGCGCGATGCGAATGCGATGGATTTCGACGACCTGCTCGTGTTCTGGAAAGTGTTGCTCGACGATCACCCGGACGTCGCGGAATCGCTGAAGCGGCGCTTCCGCTACATCCTCGTCGACGAGTATCAGGACACGAACAAGATCCAGGCGGACATCATCGACGCCATGGCCAGCGTACGGAAAAACGTGATGGTGGTCGGCGACGACGCGCAGTCGATCTATTCGTTCCGCGGCGCGTCGTTCGAGAACATCCTCACCTTCCCGCTGCGCTTTCCCGAAGCGTCGATCTACAAGCTCGAGACGAATTACCGCTCCACGCGACAAATCCTGACGCTGGCCAACGCATCGATCGCGGCGAATCGCTTCCAGTTCCGCAAAGAGCTGCAGGCGGTGCGCGGCGACGGTCCCGATCCGGCCGTGGTCGGCGTGGACGATGTGTACGAGCAGGCGGCGTTCGTCGCGCAGCGCATTCTCGAGTTGCGCGATGAAGGCGAAAAGCTCGGCGACATCGCGGTGATCTACCGCTCGCATTACCAGTCGCTGGAGCTGCAGATGGAGCTGTCGCGGCGGCTCATTCCGTACGAGATCCGCAGCGGCGTGCGCTTCTTCGAACAGGCGCACATCAAAGACGTCCTCGCCTACCTGAAGATCGTGGCGAACACGCGCGACGAGCTGTCGTGGAAGCGGATGCTGAAGCTCTATCCGAAGATCGGCGAGAAGACCGCGGCGGAAGTGTGGGGACGGATCGGCACAGCCGGCAATCCGCTCGATGCGTTTCTCACGGGAAGGCGTGGAGCGGCGGGCGCCTCGCCCGCCGGGTCCTCGGCGGGC
>DASSMK010000150.1:0-8041 GCA_035688915.1 Thermoanaerobaculia bacterium | reverse complement strand
CGATCTACTCGTACTTTTACAACACGCTGATCGGCGTCTTGTTCGGCTGGCCGCATCGCGACATCAACTTCTCGTTCAAGCTGATGAAGCGCGAAGTGCTCGACGCGATCGACCTGAAATCGGAAGGGTCGCTGATCGACGCGGAGCTGATCGTGAAGGCCAAGAATCGCGGCTTCGCGATCCAGCAGATCGGCATCGATTACTTCCCGCGCATCCGCGGCACTTCGCATCTTTCCTCGTTCGGCGTGATTCTCAAGATTCTGCGCGAGCTGGTCTGGCTCTATCCCGAGCTGAAGGAAAAGGTGCCGCGCGAGCGCGTGCGCCGCCGCGCGGAAGACGGCGGCCAGCAGGCCGACGTCGCGCACGCGACGCGGTCGTGAAACGTCTCATCGTCACGGCCGACGACGTCGGTTTGCATCCCGGCATGACCGAAGGGGCGATCCGCGCGCATCGCGACGGCATCGTCACCGCCTGTAGCATCGTCGCGAATGGCGCTGCGTTCGACGACGCCGTGACGCGCTTACGCGAAGTGCCTTCGCTCGAAGTGGGCGTGCATCTGACGCTCGTCGAAGAGCGGCCGCTGACCGCGATGCGCTTTCCAAAAAAATGGCCGATGTTTCTGCCGCTTTACGCGCTGCGCGCGATCTCCATGCGCGACGTCGAGCGCGAGCTGCGCGCGCAGATCGAGCGCGTGCTTGCCACCGGGTTGCGCGTCACGCACCTGAACGGCCATCAGCATCTGCACGTGTTGCCGCGCATCTTTGCCGTCGTCCAGCGGCTGGCGCGCGACTATCGCATTGGCTACGTGCGCCGTGTCGATGATCGCGGCGGTCGTGTCGGACTCGCGCGACGCGCTGCCATCGCAGGACTCAGCGCGATCGGACGCCGCGCGAACGGCAGCAACGATCGCACGATCGGCGTGGCCATCGCCGGTCATCTCGATGATGTCGTTCCGCTGCTCGATCACGTCGACGGCGTGACCGAGCTCGTCACGCATCCGGGTGTGAACGTCAGCGGCTACGCGTGGGGCTACGACTGGGATGCCGAAACGCGTGCACTATGCGCGGCGGGGCTGCGCGAAGAGATCGCGCGGCGCGGCATCGCGCTGATCGCCCCGTCGCAAGTCTCACTCACTGCACCGGCACCGCCGCGCTGAATTCGCTGCCGGTGTAGACGAAGCCGTGCGGCTCGAAGTCGCCGACGCCACACTCAAACGTGGCCGTGATCCACTGGCCGCGCAGGTCCGCCGGAACTTCGATGTGCGCACCTGTACCGGTGAACGATCGCAGCGGATACTGCCCTTCATCGCCGCCGGGATCGTTCGCGTAAAACGAGAACACCGGCAGGTCGCACTGCGCGCTCACTAGCGCTTCGATGATGGTCTTGTTCGTCGCCGCTTCGAACTGCGCGCGCGTGATCACCGGCTTCAGCTCCGCCGTCGGACCGTCGAGACCGCGATCGATGCCCAGCTGCCAGTTCGCGTGGATGGAGTTGTCGAGTAGCGTCACGTTCTTCGCCGCAGCGTCCGTGGCCACGCCGAAATCGTGATTGAAGGCGATGGAGTTGCCAGCGATGCCGCTGCCATTCGCTGACGCCGCGACATACACGCCACTCGCGCCGTTGCCGAGGGGCGTGTGACGGTCGGCGGCGAGACCGATGATGTTGTCGCGGATCAGCGTCGGCGCCGCGACCCAGATGCCGCTGCGGCGATTGCCGCTGATGACGTTCTTCTCGATGAGCGGCCAGCCCGCCACGACGATGCCGCGGCCGTTCGGCATGGCCACGCTGCCGGTGACGTCGGTGCCGATGAAGTTCTGCGCGATCGACGGACGGTTGCAGTTCGCGCCGCCGCGATGATCGATGCCTGCGCCGCTGAAGCCGTGAATGTTCAGGCCGAGGACGGAGACGGCGCAGCCGGTGATGGTGAGGCCATTCGCATCGGCGCCTGCGGTTTCGCCGGCCAGCTCGATCTCGAGCCCGTTCGGGTTGTCGTGAAAGTAGCGCGCCTGCGTCAGCGCATCGACGAGCAACTGCGGCGTCGTGATCACCGGCATCGGCGCGCTGACGCGAATGGTTTGCACGAGCGCATTGCCGCCGATGCGAAACGCGATCTTTCGTTCGAAGCCGTCACTGACCGGCTGATTCGCGTCGTCAATCGCCGCGCGCAACGAGCCCGCGCCGGAATCGTTCGTGTTCGTCACGAACGACGTCCGATACGTGCGGATCACGAGCGGTGAGCGATTGTTCGCGGGCGTCGCTTCGCCGTTGCTCGCGCGCAGCGTCACGCTGCCTTCGATCCGCGCGGCGGACGCATCCGGCGCGATCGGATGAAACTGCAGTTGCAGCGGGCGCGGTGTCGCCGCCGCGATCGTCCCGAGCGGGCAAATCAGGTGCGTGTCGAGAACGGAACAGGGCGACGGCACGTCGCCGAAGCTGAGAATGCCCGGCAGGTCGATGTCGAGCGTCACGTTCTCCGCAGCCGTCGCCGCGGCGTTCTGCAACTCGATCGTGAGCGTGAATGGCAGCGCGGCATCGACGAATCCCGCGTTCGACCCAAAGACGAACAGATCGGGCGGCGTCTCCAGTCCGACGAACGCTTCGCTGTAGTTGTTCGATTCGTCGGGATCGCTCGAATTTTGCGGATACGCATACGTCCGCGGCCGCACGAAATATCCCTCCGCATCCTCCGCGCTCGCGGTGCAGCTCACCGTGCGCCGCTCGCCGGGCTGCATCTCGACAAGCGTGTCCTCGTGGCAGAAGCGGTATTGCAGCGCCACGTACCAGCGCACGTCGCGCGCGACGTCGGGGCCGAGGTTCTCGACGGTCGCCGTGAACGTGATCGTCTCGCCGGGTTTCAACGACGCCGGCACGTTGATGCTTGTCCGCACGTCCGAAACAGCCGCAGAAGCGATCGTCGCAGCGAATGCGAAGATCGCGAACAGCGCCAGGCGCCGCATCACTGCGCCTGCACCGCGCGGCTGAATTCCGAAGTGGAGGTGAGGAAGCCTTGCCACGAGCCGTCGGAGCGCGGCGGACCTTGCACGAGCCAGCCGGTGTAGTAGCTGACGGTATTCGTCGCCGCGATCCATTTGCCGGTCAGGTTGCCGTGCGCGACGAACGTCCAGCTGTTCGTCACGTTGGGATGCGCTTCGCCGAGGACGTATTGGCCTTCGCCGTAGCCGGAGGGATCGGGAGCGTCGTTCGCGTAGACGTTCACGGTCGTCGCGCCATCGGTGCCTTCGATGATGGTCGTGTCGGACGCCGCGTCGTAGCGTGCCGACGCGATCACCGGCTTGCGCAGCACGTTGTTGTAGACGGGCGACGGCATCGTGTCCGTCACGCCGTCGAGGTTGTAGTCGATGGCCAGGCTGCCATTGGCCTGGAACGAATTGCCCGCGAACGCATTCAGTCGCGACGCGGAATCGATAGAAATGCCCGCGTGGCGATTGAAGCCGATGTAGTTGTCGTTCGCATCGGTGCCCGTTGCCGCAGCGCCGAGGTAGATGCCGCTGGCGCCGTTGCCGAGCGGCTTCAGATTTGCGTCCAGGCCGATCTTGTTTTTCTCGATCAGACCCGACGCGCACATCGCCACGTAAACGCCCGAGTTGCTGTTGCCGCTGATGATGTTGTCGCGAATCAGCCACGCGTGCGCCGCATCGTTCACCACGATGCCGCGCACGTTCTGCGCCGCCTGCGTACCAGTGGCATCGGTGCCGATGTAATTGCCGGTGACCGCCCAATCCGTCGGAGCGAACGAGCAGACATGCGACGCGCGCGAGCTCGCCAGATAGATGCCCGCGCCGAAGAAGTTGTTGATGATCAGGCCGCGCACGACGCCCGCGCATGATGTGGCGATCTCCAGTCCGTTGCCGCCCGCATCGAGATTCCGTCCGCTCAGCATCACCTCGGGTCCCGACGGATTCGTGTCGCCGAAGTAACGCGTTTGCGTCTCGCCGTCGACGATCGTGGTGCCGCCCACGAGGCGCGGCAGGCGCGTGGCCGGTGCGATGATCTGCACTGCGTCGGCGCCCGGCGGAATGCGGAACGCGATCTTGCACGGCGTGCCGGTCTCGCTGCAGGTCGCAGAGGCAGTGATGGCCGTGCGAAGCGAGCCCTTGCCGGAGTCATCGCGATTCGTCACGAAGAACGTGCGGTAGGTCGTGCCGTTGTACTGCGAATGATTGTTGTCGGTGTTGGGATCGCCGTTTTCCGCTGAAGCGACGACCGTCGCGCTGATGCGCGTCTGCGACGCGTCGACGGCAACCGCCTCGAACTGGATGGTCGTGAAGCGGCCGGTGAATTGCGTCTCCCACCCTTCCAGTGTGTCGAGAGTGCACGTCACCGTGCTGCCGCTCGCGCTGCAGTACGACGGCAGGTTGCGGAACCCACTGACGTTCATGAACGTCGTCACCAGCTGCACGTTCTGAGCAACGGTGTGCGCGATGTTCGCCACGGAGATCGTGAACGGGAACGACAGACCGGGATCGACCGTAGTCGGTGCCGCGATGCCCACGCTCAGATCGGGAGAGGGCGTGGAGACCGGGATGTTCTTCGACACGAAGTTGTCGTTCGGAAACGGATCGGTGACTCCTTCCGGCGCGTCCACGCGCGCATAGGCGAAAAGCGTGTACGGTTGAAAGACGATCTGCGCGTTACAGCTTTCGCTGAGACTCGCCCCCGGCTCGATGAGCGGCAGCGGCTTGTCGCTCGCGCAGACGGAGTCCGGCGTGGCGAGCCCGAAACCGAGCCGCGCACCCGTCACCGCGTCCGGTCCGATGTTCTTCACCGTCACGGACAGCGGTACTTTTTCGCTCCATCCTTCGACGCGATCGGGCGCCTGCAGCGTGACGCGGAGATCGCTGATCGATGCCGCGGCGGGGAGGGTGAACAGCAGAATGAGGGAGCCGAGGTACCACCGGAGTCGGGTCATGACTGTGATGATACGGACACGATCGCAACAGCGTCGCAACATATAATCCGCCGCTCTCGCGCGTCTGGCAGCGCGTATGGAGGCTATCGAATGACAAGGAAAATCGCGGTGGTGCCGGGCGACGGGATTGGGCCCGAGGTCATCGCCGCGGGGATGCGGATTCTCGAGCGCGTGAACGACAGCCGCAACCTCGGCCTCGAATTCGTTCACTTCGGCTGGAACGCGGACGAGTATCTCCGCACCGGCATCTCCATGCCCGAAGGTGCGATGGAAGACATCCGCGATCACTACGCCGCCGTCTACCTCGGCGCATTCGGCGATCCGCGCGTTCCCGACATGAAGCACGCGGCCGACATCCTGCTCGGCATGCGCTTCCAGCTCGACCTCTACGTCAATTACCGGCCGGTGCAGCTGCTCAATGAAAAACTCTGCCCGCTGAAAGACAAAACGCGCAAGGAAGTCGACTTCGTGATCTTCCGCGAGAACACCGAAGGCGCGTACGTCGGCATGGGCGGCATCTTCAAGAAAGGGACGCCGGACGAGCTGGCGGTGCAGGAAGACGTTTCGACACGGCGCGGCGTGGAGCGGATCATCCGCTACGCATTCGAATTCGCTCAGAAAACCGGGCGCAAATCGGTGTGCATGTCGGACAAGAACAACGTCATGCGCTTCGGCGGCGACCTCTGGCTGCGCACGTTCGAGGAAGTGGCGAAGGATTATCCCGGCATCGAGCACTTCCACATGTTCGTCGACGCATTGACGATGCAGATGGTGCGCGCGCCGGAGATGTTCGACGTGATCGTGACGAACAACATGTTCGGCGACATCGTCACCGACCTCGGCGCCGCACTGCAGGGCGGCCTCGGCGTCGCGGCGTCGGGCAACATCCATCCCGGCCGCGTCTCACTGTTCGAGCCGATTCACGGCAGCGCGCCAAAGTACGCGGGGAAGGATGTCGCCAATCCCATCGGCGCCATTCTCACCGCCGCGATGATGCTCGAATACCTCGGCTACGCGGAGGAAGCGACGCTGATCGAGCGCGCGGTGGTCTCGTCGATTGACGCGGGAGAAACGACGCACGATCTTGGCGGAACGCTCGGGACCAAGGCGGCCGGCGAAGCGGTGTTGCGGCGGCTGGACGCGTAATTCGCGCGGCGCGGGGTAGGATGCGCACGTGAGTGCCGCGTGGTTCGTTGACTCTCTGGCCTGCCCGGATTGCGCGCGCGATCTCATGGACGCGACGCCCGGCGCGCAATGCGTTTGCGGTTTCACGATTCGCGCGGCGGCGCCGAACGATTTCCGGCCGCAGCATCCCGCCGAGCGCACGCTGCGCGTGACGCTCGACTGCGACGTGCGCGCCACGCTGGCCGCGATTCCGCTCGATAAGCCGCCCGTGACGTATGACGGACCGCGCGCGCAGCGCGATTCGTCGGAGTTGTTTTCCGCGGCGCTGCCGTGGCTGAAAAGCGGTGCGGCGGTGCTCGATCTCGGCTGCGGTCCGCGCGATCAATTCACGCCGCTGAATCATCTCGGCGCACGTTACGTGGGCATCGACTACGACTCGCCGAATGCCGATCTGCTCGCGGACGCGCATGCCATTCCGTTCCGCGCCGGCACGTTCGACGCCGTGTTGTCGTATGCCGTGTTCGAGCATCTCTACAATCCGCAACTCGCGGCGGTGGAAGCGGCGCGCGTGCTGAAGCCGGGCGGCGTTTTCTTCGGCTTCGTTTCGCAAGGCGAGCCGTATCACGAATCGTTTTTTCATCACACCTCGCTGGGCGTGCTCGAGATCCTGCGCGTGGCGCGATTGAAACCGCTGCGCCTCTGGGCGGCGTACGACACGCTGCACGCGCTGGCGGTGATGGGCCGCTATCCGAAGCCGCAGCGCATGCTCATCGAAGCGATCTACCGACTTGGCGAAATGTTTCCGGTGCTCGCGCCGCGCAAACACTTCCGCTGGTCCGTGCGCGAGAAGCAGGTCGACGAATTGCATCGCGCGTCGAGCATCGCGTTCGTCGCGCAGCGCACGTGATCGCGTTTGCGCATGAGGCGCGATTCCGTACGCTCGGCGCATCGGGCTGAGCGAAGCCATTGAGCGCGATTGGCGACGGAAGCAGCGGGCGTCCACGACACCCGCTGCCTCGTCGTAGCTAACCGACTTCTTCGAATGCGCCGATCTGCGGCGGCTCGGCCAGCACAGGACCAAGTGCCGCGAAAAGGCGCTGCACGTGCGGCGTCTGCATGTGCCGGTCGAGATCTTCTTTCGATCGCCAGCGCTCCACCGTGCCGAAGACCGCCGGATCATCGAGCGAATGGATGACCTGATAGTCGACGCACGCCGCTTCCTTGCGTGATTCGATGGCGTTGTCGACCAGCGCCTTCTCCATGTCCTGTTCTTTACCGGGCAGCGCGCGTCCGCGCGCGATCACTGTGATGGCCATTGTTTTCACCAATTGATGCTGAGGTAGCCGAGCGCGCGGCGGGAGAGGATGTCGCCGCCGAAGGCTTCGTAATGTTCGTCGTCCAAAAGGTTGCTCACGTCGACACCGACGCCGAACATTTCGCTGAAGCGATAGTTCGCGTTCGCGTTGATGACGTCGTATTGCGGCACGGTGCCGACGAAGATGCCGGCGGCCCACGGGAACTCGTCGACCCAGCGATACGTCACCTTCGCGTCGAACTTGTTGCCGCGCCAGCCGAGGCCTGCGTTGAATTTGTGCTCAGGCGTATTGGGGAGCAGCTGATCGCCGAGCGCCTGCTCCTTCACGTCGAAATCGAACCACCCGTAATTCACGTCGATCAGCCAGTTGTTCGTCACGTAGTAGTTGAACGCCAGCTCCACGCCCTGCGTGTCGACCTTCCCGGCGTTCTTGTACGACAGCACGAATGCCGGCGCGCCGTTCGGCAGATTGGTCATCGCGACGTACAGCGGCAGCGGCGAGGTGGGGAGAGTCTTCTGCAATGCGCCGAGGATTTGCGCGGCGACCGGAGCGGGGACGCTCGCGGGCGGCGTGTAAGGAGCGAAGGCGGGATTCGCGCCGGGCAGCAGGTCGGTGACGAAGTCGGTCAGGCGGCTGCGGTAGTAATCGGCGGTGACGTACAGCTTTCCGC
>DASSMK010000149.1:0-7483 GCA_035688915.1 Thermoanaerobaculia bacterium | reverse complement strand
TTGCCCCGCCGATTCAAACAAAAACCCGGCGGGGCAAGCCCCGCCGCTCCAACGGTCGTCGCTACTTGGCTTCGCGCCGCAGCACGTCGCGCGCGATGACCATGCGATGCACTTCGCTCGGCCCGTCGTAAATCCGAAACGCGCGCGCCTCCCGATAAAAGTGCTCGAGCGGCGTATCGCCGGAGACGCCGAGCGCACCGCACATCTGCACCGCCCGATCGATGATCCGATTCACCGCCTCGGCCACGAACACTTTGCAGATCGACGATTCGTGGCGGATCTCGCTGCCGCGCTCGTGCTGCCACGCCGCTTCCAGCACCATCAAACGCGACGCGTGCAGCTCGATCTCCGAGTCCGCGATCATCCATTGGATCGACTGCTGCTCGGCGAGCTTGCGGCCGAACGCGCTGCGCTCTTTCACGTACGTGATGGCGATTTCCATCGCACGCTGCGCGACGCCCATCCAGCGCATGCAGTGCGTCAGCCTTGCGGGGCCGAGACGCGCTTGTGCGAGGCGGAAGCCGTCGCCGATGCCGCCGACGACGGAGGAATCGGGCACGCGCACGCCATCGAAATCGATTTCGCCGTGGCCGATGAAATCGTGGCCGCCCATCACCGGCACGTTGCGTACGAAGCGATAGCCGGGCGTGTCGGTCGGGACGAGGAACATCGTCGCGCGGCGGTGGCGATCGGCGTCGGGATCGGTGACCGCGAGTGTGACCGCCAACGCCGCGCCGTCCGCGCCGGTGGCGAACCACTTGCGGCCGCTCAGCTCCCAGCCGCCATCCACACGCGTCGCGCGCGTCATCATCATGGTCGGATCGGAACCGGCACCTGGCGCGGGCTCCGTCATCGCGAAACATGAATGGATCGTTCCCTCGATGAGCGGCACGAGCCAGCGCGCGCGTTGCTCGTCGCTGCCGTGATGCGCGAGGAGATGCATGTTGCCTTCGTCCGGCGCGGAGCAGTGCAGCGCGAGCGGGCCGAGGAAACTGCGGCCGGCTTGTTCGAAGACGACGCACATGCCGACGGTGGCGAGCCCGAGGCCGCCGACCTCGCGCGGGAGCTGCGGACCGAAGATGCCGGCCTGCTTCGCTTTCGCGCGCAACTCCGCGACGAGCTCGTTCGTGAACGGCTGCGACTCCGCGGGGATCACTTCGTTGCGCACGAACTCCGCGACGCGATCGCGCAGCTCGAACAGCTCCGGCGACAGCTCGAAGTTCATCACTGCGCCTCCTCCGTGGTGTCGCGAAAGACGATGCAAGTGACGGTGCCGTGCGCGAACAGTTTGCCGTTCGCATCGACGATCCGTCCTTCGGCCGTCGCTGTCTTCGCGCCAGCGTGGACAACGTGGCCGGAGCACGAGAGCGGCGCATCCGCGGGACGGATGGCGCGGATGTAATTGATCTTCATTTCGAGCGTCGTGAAGATCTTGCCCGCCGGCATTACCGTGTTCACGGCGCAGCTCAGCGCGGTGTCGAGGAGTGTGGCGGCGAGACCGCCGTGTGCGATGCCGAGGCCGTTCTCGTGCTCGCGGCGAATCTCGTCCACCACGATCGTCACCCGCCCCTCCGCCACCTCGGTCATTCGCATGCCGAGGTGGCGGACCATGGGAGCGCCTTCGAATTCGCCGTGGGCCACGCGGCGCATGTACTCCAGCCCACTGATCGTCTGCCGCGCCGTCATTCCTTGCGCGCGGTCATCGGGATTCGTCATCCCGCTATCTTGTCACTGCTGCGGCGCACCCGTTCGGTTCTGACGGCTGAACTTCCAGGTGAAGAGCAGCAGCATGGAAATCGAGACGCCGTACAGAAAACCGAGCACGCCGTCGTTCATGTCTTCACCGAAGGCGTGGTGATGGCGCGTGTAGAAGCTGAACAGGTTGGCGGCCACGAGAAACCAGAGGCCGGCGATCATCAGGACTTTGGGATTGCGGATCTTGAACATGAGGGTCTCCATTAGTCGTTACGGCGGTAGTACGTCATCAATGAGACCTTCAACACCGCCATGGTGAGGCCGACGGAGAAGAGGTCCCAGTTCCAAACATGGTCGTGGTAGAAGCGATACGCAAAGAGCAACATGGCCAGCGTGCCGCCGGTGACGCCGGCGATGCTCGTGGAGCGCAGCCGGTGCATCAGGAAGCGTTCATCGAAGCGGCCGCTGAAAAACGGGATGTTCATTTCTTCTTCACCTCGAGCGTGAAAATCTCGTCCGTTGCGCAGCCGAACACATGCGCAAACATGAGCGCCAACGGAAGACTGGGCACATACCGGTTGCACTCGATCGAATTGATGCTCTGCCGCGACACGCCGACGGCCTCAGCCAATTCCAGCTGCGTCCACCCGCGATCGATACGGAACTCGCGGACCCGATTGGTGAGGGGGGGTGTCAAGTTGGCTTTACATTACTCCTGCGGTGGGCGGGTGTCAAGTTGGCTTTACACGGCCGTCGCCCTGACCTGCCAGGCTCATAGGCTCATGGGCTCATAGGCTCATAGCAGCACGCGCTGCGCGAGCGTGACGATCGCGCAGTCATGACCACGGCATCTCCGCACACGCGGCGCTCGGCAGGCACGTGCTACTCTGAGCCTATGAGCCTATGAGCCTATGAGCCTGGGACGGCGGGCGGCCAAAGGCCGCCGGGCGGCGGGCGGTATCATGCGCCGTCCATGTCGCGCCGCCTCCTCTTCGTGCTCGTGCTCGCGCTGCTCGCCGTCTCGTGCCGGCGCGAGCGGAAGCAGGAGACGTTTGAGAATCCGCCGGTCATCCTGATCTCGATCGACACGCTGCGCGCGGATCATCTGCCGTTGTACGGCTACTCCAAAGTGGAGACGCCGAACATCGATGCGCTGCGGCGCGACGGCGTGCTTTTCGAGAATGCGTATTCGCATTGCCCGATGACGCTGCCGTCGCATGTGTCGATGCTCAGCGGCCTTCTCCCCACCGAGCACGAAGTGCGCAACAACCTCGGTTACCGTTTCGATGCGACGAAGCACATCACGCTGCCGCAGCTGCTCAAGCAGCGTGGCTACGCGACCGGCGCGGCGGTGTCGTCGTACGTGTTGCGCGGCGAGACCGGGCTGCGCGACGCATTCGATTTTTACGATGACGCGATTCCGGTGGCGACGAACGGCGCGGCCAGTCAGCATCAACGCGCCGGTTCCGCCACGCTGGCCGTGACGAAGCGCTGGATCGCCGAGCATCAGTCGTCGCCGTTCTTCTTCCTCTTCCATCTCTACGAGCCGCACGCGCCGTACGCGCCGCCGGAGCCGTTCCGTTCGCGCTACACCGCGCAGCCGTACGACGGCGAGATCGCCACAGCGGACGCGCTCGTCGGCGAGCTGTTCGCGGATCTCAAACAGAGCGGTCTTTACGATCGCGCGCTGATCATCCTCACCTCCGATCACGGCGAAGGCTTGTGGGAGCACGGCGAAGATCAGCACGGAATCCTCCTGTATCGCGAAGTGCTGCACGTGCCGCTGATCGTGAAGCTGCCGGATAGCGCGCGCAAAGGCGGCACGGTGAAAGCGCCGGTGGCGCTGATCGATCTCTTCCCCACCGTCGCTTCGCTCGTCGGCGCAGAGCGTCCCGAATCGCTGAAAGGGATGCCGATCGTCGCGCTGCTCGATGATCCGAAACCGCCGTCGCGCGCCATCTACAGCGAGACCTTCTATCCGCGCATTCACCTCGGCTGGAGCGAGCTGCGCTCGCTCGTCGACGCGCAGCATCACTACATCCAGGGTCCGCGCGCCGAGCTGTACGACATCGTGGCCGATCCGCGCGAAACGAAAGAAATCTCCGCAAACGAGCGCCGCGCCACGGCGTCGCTGCGCGAAGAACTGGCGAAGTATCCCGCCGGCATTCAGGAGCTGCAGACCATCGATCCTGAAGACGCCGCGAAGCTCGCCGCCCTCGGCTACGTCGGCAGCGCGAAGAGTCCCACCGGCAACGAGCCGCTGCCGAATCCGCGCGACATGCTGCCGTATCTCGCGCGCATCAAGTCCGCCTTCAAGCTCGCCGACGAACACCGCCTCGGCGAAGCGGTGGTCGTGCTGCAGCAGCTCGTGAAGGAGAACCCCGGCCTCTTCGACGCATGGGACAAGCTCGGCGAGCTGCTCGCGGAGATGGGCCGCTACGACGAATCGATTCGCGTGTATCGCGAGGCGATGTCGCGCGCGCAGCGCTTCTCCCCCGAGATGGCGCTCTCCGTCGGCGACACGTATCTCAAGAACGATCAGCCGGACGAGGCGGAGAAATACGCGCAGCTCGCGCTGAAGAGCACACCGGCGAACGCGCACGCGCTGCTGGCGCGCGTCGCGATGCAACGCCACGATTTCGCGACGGCGGAGCGCGAAGCGCAGGAAGCGATCGGCACCGAGAATCCGCAGCCGACGGCGATGCTGCTCGTCGCGGATGTGAAACGCGCGCGCGGCGATCTGGCTGGTGCGCTCGCTGCTGCCGATGCCGCCGCGGCGCGTGCGCGCGAGCTAAACGTCGAGCATCTCTATCGCCTCGACTTCATTCGCGGCGACGTGCTGGCGCGCATGGATCGCGTCGACGAATCGGTGGCCGCGTATCAGCGCGAGATCGCCAACTTTCCGCAGAACACGCAGGCCTACGCGAACCTCGCGATCATCTACTTCATCCAGGGCCGCCGCGCGGACGTCGATCGCCTGCTGGAGAAGATGGTCGCGGAGAATCCGCATCGCGGCGCATACGCACTCGCGGCGAAGACGATGGATTCGCTCGAAGATCGCGCCGCCGCCGCGCGCTGGCGCGAGCGCGCGAATCGATTGCGCTAACGCAGCGCGTGCAATCGCGCGGCTTCCATCGGATGCAGGTCGACCCAATCGCGTCGCGACGCGATCAGCACGTTCGTGCCGAGCCATTCCTTGAATTCGAAGTGAAAGGCTGCTGACGTGAAGAGCTCATTCGCGGCGATCCGCTCGAGCCACGGTCGATAGCGCACGTACGCGGCATGGCGCACGAAGAACGCTTTGTTGCCGCCGATGATGATCGGGACGAACGCAGCGTGCTCGCGCGCAAAGTAGCGATGCACGCCTTCGCCGACACCGGGCCAGCTGGGATTGAACACGTCATCCACGATGACGATGCCGTCGCGCGACAGTGCGCGTTCCGACAGTTCGAGATCGCCGATCACATCGACAGGACGATGACCGCCGTCGATGTGGATCATGCGGCAGCGGTTGGTCGTTTCGTCGATCGTCAATTGATCGGAGCGTTTCGCGAACACGCGCAACCGCACGTGCGGCGCGAACTGCGTCATGTTGCGCAGGAACAGTTCGCGGCTGCCTTCGCCGGAGTGATCGACGTTCAGCTCCTGCTGGCCGAACACGTCGCAGACGCCGAGGTGTTCGTCGTCGCGGAGCATGCGGGCGAGGAGGATGGCGGACTTGCCGTGATGCACGCCGATCTCGAAGAGATTGCCAGCGATCGCTTCGCGGCGCTGCACTTCATCGAGCGTGCCGAAGAGCGACGCGTCGATCGGAAAGAACCACCCTTCGATGGAGGCGGTGTCGTCGAGGTACTGGCGGACGTTGTGTTCGTGCATGGCGGAGGCTCGAAGGCTCATGGGCTCATGGGCTCATAGGCTCACAGTAGCGCCTGCGTCGTACAAGTGATGCGTCTTCGCCTGTGGTGAATGACGAAAAAAGCCCGGCCTTGCGGCCGGGCTTTCTTTTACAGCATGAGTGAGTGAATTAGAAACGGATGCCGAGGGAGACGCGGTATTCGCGCGGATCCTGGTAGGCCTGGCGGTTCGTCGGTTTGCCGAAGTCGGGGCTGAGCTGGTAGTTCACGCCTTCCTTCGGGGTCGTGGTGAACGGGTTGAACGCCGTCAGAGTCGACCGCGTGCGGTTCACGAACACAGTCTGGTTGATGACGTTGCCGACGGCCGTGGCCGGGTACTCGATGCCCTGTTCGTTGAACAGGTTGACGATGTCGGTCTGCACGAAGAAGCGCGCGCCGCGAATGGCCGGCGATTCCCAGTTCACGGCCAGGTTCGACGACGTGATGTCGTCGACGCGGTACTGGCCGCGCTCGCCGAAGTAGTACCACACGCGCGACGGCGGGGTGACGTAGCCCGGGTTGACGATGCCGTCCGGCAGCTTCGTCGCGTCGCGGCGGATGTCGATGGCCGCGGCGGCGGAATACGGCAGGCCGCTGTGGTAGCGCTCGAGGAACGAGAAGTTGAAGCGGCCGATGGCCGTCGGCAGGTCGTACTGCAGCCACAGCGAAGCGCGGTGGCGCATGTCGGCCGAGAGGTAACCGGTCGGATGGTTCTGCTCGAAGTTCTGATACTCCGGAGCGCAGACGCCGCTGTCGGTGCCCGGCACCGAAGCGCCGCCGTTGCAGCCCGCGAGCACCGTGGCGTTGTTGAACTGCTCGCCTTCGATGTTGCCGCGGAGCTTCGACCAGGTGTAGTTGCCGCCGAACGTCATGGAGTTCGTGATGCGGTACTGGCCCTGCATCTGGATGCCGTTGTAATTGCGCTCGAGATCATCCGAGCCGGTCTCGATGATGCCCTGATCGACGCTGCGGGTGCTCGGCGCGGGAAGCGCCGCTTTGCCGGTGGTGAGGTCCTTGCGCAGAACGTAGAAGTCGTTCCACTTGCGGTGAATGAGGTCGGCGCGGACGAACGCGCGCGACGTCAGCTGCGCGCCGTAGCCGATCGAGTATTCATCCATGCTCGGCGCCTTGAGGTTCTCGCCGATCTTAGTGGTGTAGCCCGGGACGTCGAGGAAGTTGATGAGCGACGTGTTGTTGATGCCGCCCTGCGCATCGAACCAGGCGAACATCTGCTTGATGACTTCCGCGGTCGGCACGAGCTGGTCGGCCGGCGTGCCCGGCGCATTGATTTCCGGTCCGCGGTAATCCCAGTAGTACGACGAGTAACGGCCGCCCTGCGACGTCGCGTCGCCGGGGCCCTGGTCGACCTTCGACGCGTACTTGCTGTAGCTCGCGCTGAAGCGGTGCGCGCCGTTGCCCTTGATGTCCCACGTCACGCCGAGGCGGGGGGAGAAGGCGCTGTCGTCAACGGTGGTGACGTGCGACTGGTTCTTGCCCTTCGACGCGTCGTAGCGCAGGCCGATGTTGAAGTTGAAGTTCTGATTGAGGTCCCACTTGTCGTTGACGAAGACGGACGAGACCTGGAAGTCCGAGCCCTTCGATTCTTCGAGCAGCGGGTGATAGGCGACCTGCGAGTTCTTCGGATTGGCGTGGAAGTAGAAGTCGCCGTTCACGAAGAGGA
Organism: Thermoanaerobaculia bacterium; assembly: GCA_035688915.1. GTDB lineage: Bacteria > Acidobacteriota > Thermoanaerobaculia > Gp7-AA8 > Gp7-AA8 > DASSMK01. The sequence continues at coordinate 214 of DASSMK010000149.1, read as the reverse complement.
AGTCACCCCAGAGGCGGTAGTTGCTGCCGGACTGGTAGTTGTCTTCGATGCGCAGCTGATGGAAGTCGTCCCAGCCGGCGGTGAGGCTGTGCTGGCCGAAGGACGGCGTGGAGAGGAAGTACGAGCCCTTGATCTGCGCGGATTTGTTGTTGCGCTCTTTGTTGCGGCAGATGCCGCAGAAGGTCGGCGACCAGGCACGGTTGGACGTGGCCGT
>DASSMK010000148.1:0-7578 GCA_035688915.1 Thermoanaerobaculia bacterium | reverse complement strand
CCGCCGGTTTGGCGTCCGTTCTGCGGGCGAGGGCGCCCGCCGCTCCAACACTTGCGTAACCGCGCAAGCCGCCTTCAATCTTGCCGATCGCAATCTCTTCGCCCGCGCTCACGCTCCACGTTTGCAGGCGCAGCGCGGGATCGCACCACGCCACCGCGCGCGGCGCGTGAAAGCGCAATCGCGGTCCGACCATCGCGCATTCGAGGACCGGTCCATCGCTCGCTACCGCTTCGCACGCAAGTCGCGCCGCTTCTTCATCGAATGGCCGATCGGTGCGCACCGCCAGCGGCGCGATGATCTCCACCCCTTCGATCGACAACCGCGGCTGTGGCGATTCCGGCGCGAGCGGCAGCGGCGCATCGACCGGCACGAGCGAAATCGTGTCGCCCGGCTCGATCCGCAACGGCGCGTTCGTCTGCCCAAGCACGTTCCAGCCGCCGGGCGAATCGAGCGGATAGAAGCCGGCGATCTCACCCGCGATGGCGAAGCTGCCGCGCTTCACGAAACGCGACGTCGCGCGGCGCGGCATCGGCCACGGCCAGCCGTCGAGATAGGCGAAGCCGGCGCGAAAGCCGAGGTAGCGCGCGGTGAGGGTGACGTCGCGAACGCGGGTCAGAAACTCCTCGCGCGAGAGCTTCGCGTGCGCGAGAAACGCGTCGAGATCCTCGCCCGCGAAGTGCACGTGCATCGTGTGATGCGCACCCACAAATGGCGCAGCTTCGCCCGCCAGCGCGCGCAGCACCGCATCGGGATCAGGAGCCGCGTCGAAGATGACGTACAACGACGAATGTCCGGGCGTGCAGCGCACCACTCCCGGCAGCGCTCGCACACGCTGCGCGGCAGCGTGCAATTCGTGCGCAGTCACGTCCCCAAGATCGGCGAGGAGCGCGTGGTCGCCCGCGGGCCGGATCGTCATGGCACGCAGCATGACAGAATGCGCGCATGAACCGCCGTCACGAGCAGCTTCTCGACGAGATCGCGCATCAGGCCATGATCGACAAAGGGCTCGAGCCCGACTTTCCGCCCGATGCGCTGGCGCAACTCGAAACGATCGAACACACGGCGGATGACGTCGAAGGTTTGCGCGACATGCGCGATCTGGCCTGGTGCTCGATCGACAACGACGACTCGCGCGATCTCGATCAGCTCACCTTCGCCAAAGACGAAGGCGGCGGCAACGTGCGCGTGTGGGTGGCCGTGGCGGACGTCGACGCGCTGGTGAAGAAAGACACCCCCATCGACAAGCACGCCCGCCACAACACCACCTCGGTCTACACCGCCGCGAAGATTTTCCCGATGCTGCCGGAAAAACTCTCCACCGATCTCACTTCGCTGAACGAAGGCGAAGAGCGGATCGCGATGGTGATGGAGATGCTCGTGCGCGACGACGGCTCGATCGCCGCCGAAGACATCTACCGCGCGCGCGTCTTCAATCAAGCCAAGCTGGCGTACGACCGCGTGGCCGCGTGGCTGGACGGGGAAGCCGAAGTGCCGGAAAAAGCGGCGGCGGTGAAAGGCTTGCCGGAAGCGCTGAAGCTTCAGGATCGCATCGCCGATCGCATGCGCGAACTGCGGCACGAGCACGGCGCCCTCGATCTCGAAACGATCGAAGCGCGGCCGGTCTTCAAAGATGGCGAAGTGGTCGATCTGCAGCAGGCCAAACGCAACAACGCGCGGCTGCTCATCGAAGACTTCATGATCGCGGCGAACGGCACCACCGCGCGCTTCCTGGCGAAGAAGGGATTCGCGAGCATCCGTCGCGTCGTACGCTCACCCGAACGCTGGGATCGCATCGAAAAAATCGCCGAAGACCTCGGCGACCGCCTGCCGCCCGATCCCGACGCGCGCGCACTCGAAGAGTTCCTCCTGCGGCAGAAGAAAGCCGATCCGCTGCGTTTCCCCGACCTCTCGCTCTCCATCGTCAAGGCGATGGGCGCGGGCGAATACGTCGTCGAAGAAGCGTCGGCCGAACCGACCGGACACTTTGGCCTGGCGGTGCGCGATTACACGCACTCGACCGCGCCGAATCGCCGCTATCCCGATCTCATCACGCATCGCTTGGTGAAGGCGGCGCTGGCGGGACAGAAGCCGCCGTACGCTCACGACGAACTGGCGGCGCTCGCGGAGCACTGCACGACGCAGGAGGACGCGGCCAACAAAGTGGAGCGGCAGGTACGCAAATCGGCGGCCGCTGCGCTGCTCGAGAATCGCGTCGGCGATCGCTTCGAAGGCATCGTCACCGGCGCGTCGGGCAAAGGGACGTGGGTGCGCATTCTCCGTCCGCCGACGGAAGGAAAAGTCGTGCACGGTCAGGAAGGGCTCGACATCGGCGATCGCGTGAACGTGAAACTGATTCACGTCGATCCGGAGCGCGGCTTCATCGACTTCGCGCGAACGCACCGCTGATCACGGCGAAAGCCGGGCCGAGAAGATGCGTGAGGATGCGCGGCGCGAGATCGCCGGAGAGCGTCGGCAGATCGTACGGCGACACCGCGTACACCGCCGCGTAAAGCGCGAGCATCGGCACGATCACCGCGGCCGCTAGCGCGGGCAGGCGCCATTCGCGGCGCGCGAGCAGCACGAGCATCGCTGCGACGAACGCGAGCCAGAGCACGCCCCAATCCTGCAGATCGGCGAATTCACCCGCGATGGCGGCGATGCACGCGCGCAGCTGCGGCAGATGCTGCGGCACGGTGCGAATGAGCGAAGCGAAATCCATTTCGTCGGAGAGCGGCACGCTGCGCCGCCACGCGAGCACGGTGCCGACCGCGATTGCGTACGGCGCGAGCGCGACGACGATGCGACGGCGGAAGACGATCGCGCCGATCGCGAAGAGCAGCGCGGAGAGCGGCAGCCCTTCGCTCTTGGTCATGGCGATGAAGGCGATCCAAAGGCCGAAGCGCAGCGGTGACTCGCCGTCGAGCAATTCGAAAAACGCGCAGGCGGTGAACGCGCCGACGGCCAGGTCGCTGTATGCGGTGAGCGCGCTGCCTTGGTGCATCAGCACGACTTGCGGCAGGAGGAGAAAGAGCGGCGCGCACCACCACTGCAAGCGGCGGCCGAGGAGGAGGGCGAAGGAGAGGGCGATGAGGGAGTAGAGCCAGCGGACGTGCTGCTCGTCGAGCTCACCCGCGGCGAGCATGATCGTCGCGCCGTCGAGCGGGAGCAGCAGCGGATACGCGTTGCGCGGGCTGATCGTGGCGCCGTGAAAGAACGGACCGCCGACGACGCCTTCATGCGCGAGCGCTTTCGCTTTCAGCAGCCAGAAGGCGCGGCCGTCGTAATCGGAGAGCGGCGTGACGGCGGAGATGAAGAGCAGCGCGGCGGCGGGAATCAGCGCGAGAAACAGTGGAGCGGCGGGGCTTGCCTCGCCGGGCAAAAGACTCCAGCGGGGCAAGCCCCGCCGCTCCAAGGCTTTTCGCGAGAGCAACACTGCGATCGCCGCGAGGCCGAGCACGATCAGCACCGGCACGAGCGGCGCGCCGAGCACTCCGGCAACGAACAAGACGAAGCCGCATGTGCCCACGCCGAGGAGAAAAATCGGTGCGCGGCCGGTGAGGCGAGAGACGGCTAAGCCGAGAAGGGGGAACCAGAGGATGGTGAAGAGAAGGCCGTTCACCGCACGCCCTCCGGCCAGCCAAAGTGCGTTTGCCCTTGCGCGTCTTTGCTCGACGTGAAGGCGAGCACGCGGCCGGTGCCGCTGATTTCGTGCGCGCCGGTGGCGGCGATGCGGTCCAGCGCGTGCGGGGCGATCGTGCGCGCGGTACCGTCGACGATCACGTGCGCTTCGCCGTCGCCTGCGTTGAGCAGCCAGAGCGAATCGCCGCCGCTCACGCGCTGCGGCAACGGCGGCAATGTGGCCAACAGCGGAAGCGGCGCCGATTTTTCGTTCGCGCGATTCGTGAGCCAGAAGCCGGCGCGCACTGTCGATGGCGCGGTGATGTGCAACCAGCCGGCGCCTGTGGTGCGGAACAGTTCGTAGATGGTGTCCGTCGATTCGAACGCGCCGTGCACGTCCTTCGTTACGCCGGATGGTTCGAAGGTGACGGTGGCGTCGCCGCTCAGCACTGCTTCCGTCGCGTAGGAGACGCTTCCTTCCAGCGTGGCCGCGAGCGGCACGATGAAGTCCTGCATCGGCGGTGAGAGCGCGCGCTCGCTCGTGATCCAGCGTCCGCGCGCGAGCTCGAAACGCGCTTCGTAAAAGTCTTTCGCAAGCCGCACCTCGTGTGTCCGTGCGCTGTCGATGAGGAGAATGTGCTTCGGCGCATTCGGCGTGACGCGCCAGTGGCCGGCGCCGAAGAACTCATGCGCGGGACGCGGGTAGAGGTAGTAGTTGGCGAACACCATCAGGTCGATGTCGCGCGCGCCGCTCAGCACCAGCGCGACCGGCTCGCCCACCGGCAATTCACGATCGATCTTGCGCAGCGAGGCCGTGAACCCGCCGGATACGCGATCGCGTCGCGCGTCGTACGGCATCGAGGCGAGGCGCGCCGCGTCGCGCACATAGCGCGCGAGCCACGGCACGCTGAACCACGCTGCCGCCGCGATCAGCAGCGCCGCGACAACGCACTCAGCTCTCGAGGAGCGAGACCACTCGATTGGACGCATCGACGCGGATCAGCTTAGCCCGATGCGCCAGCGTCTGCCCATCGTGCAGCAGGCCCCACGACAGAATGCTGATGACGTCGCGCTGACGCGTGTGCGGCACGCTCACCTCGCCGCTCGCTTCTTCCGCCGCGTCGACGTACGTGGTGAAGCGCTCGTTCGTGGTGTGATTCACGATCTCCACTTCCTCCAGCGGGAGCACTTCGGCCGCCCGCAGCAGGATCGGATCGATGCGCGCCGCCACGCCGGACGCGCTGGTCACCGTGGCGTCGTGAATGGCCGCGCGCAGAAAGCGGCGAATCATGCGTCGCGCCGCCGCGAGAGGCGAATGTTGTCGATCAGCCGCGTCTTCCCCACGCGCACCGCGCCCGCGAGCAAGAGGTCGCGATGAAAATCGGCCGGCGCTTCGAACGTCTCCGGATCGACGACCACCAGGTAATCGACCTCCACGCCATCCGTCTCAGCGACATGCTTCCGCATCAGCTGCTCAAGCCCCGCCACGTCGTGAATGCCGTGCGTGATCGCCTCTTCGGCCGCGCGTAACGCGCGATGCAGCGCCGGCGCCTTCGCGCGCTCGTCCGTCGACAGGTAACTGTTGCGCGAGGACATCGCCAAGCCGTCCTGCTCGCGCGTCGTTTCGCCGAACACGAGCCGCACCGGAAGATCGAGATCGCGCACCATCCGCTCGATCACCGCGCACTGCTGCGCGTCTTTCCGTCCGAACACCGCCACATCCGGCTGCACGATGTGAAAGAGCTTCGTCACCACCGTGGCCACGCCGTCAAAGTGTCCCGGACGACGCAACCCTTCCAGCGGTTCCGACACGCCGCCCACATGCACGCTCGTCATCGAGCCCGGCGGATACATCACGTCCACGCTCGGCAGAAAAAGGAGATCGACGCCCTTCGTTTGCAACTGCGCACGATCGCGCTCTTCATCGCGCGGATAGCGCGACAGATCTTCGTTCGGCCCGAACTGTTTCGGATTGACGAAGATTGACACCGCCACGAACGCCGCTCCCGCATCGCGCGCGACGTCCACGAGCGAGAGGTGGCCGTCGTGCAGAAAGCCCATCGTCGGTACGAAGCCGATCGTCGCGCCTTGCGCGCGCGCTTTGCGGATCGCTTCGCGTGTTTGCTCGATCGTCGTCGCCACGATCATCCGCGCGGCATCTCCACCACCACGCCGCCGTCGTCGCGCGTCGCGTACAACCGCTTCAGCTCTTCATCGCTGGCCATGTGGAACGACTCGGACACTTCGCTGGGGAACGTGCCTTCACGCACGTCCGCGAGATAGGCGCTGATGGCGGCCTGCATCTCGTCGCCGATGTTCGCGTAGCGCCGCACGAACTTCGGCGTGTGGCCTTCGTAGAGGCCGAGGAGATCGTGAAAGACGAGCACCTGGCCGTCGCAATGCGGACCGGCGCCGATACCGATGGTCGGAATGGCGACGCGATCGGTGATCAGCGCGGCCAGTTCCGTCGGCACGCATTCGAGGACGATCGAGAAACAGCCCGCCTGTTCGAGCGCCACCGCTTCATCGATCATGCGCCGCGCATCATCCGCATTCTTGCCCTGCAGCTTGAAGCCGCCGAGCGCATTCACCGACTGCGGCGTCAATCCGATATGCCCCATCACCGGCACTTCGGCATCCAGAATCGCTTCGATGGTTTTGATGCGCGACGGCTTCGCCCCTTCGACCTTAACCGCGTGCGCGCCCGCCTGAATGAACTTGCCCGCGTTGCGCACCGATTCTTCGATCGACACGTGGTACGAGAGGTACGGCATGTCGCCGACGAGCAGCGACTGCTTCACGCCGCGCGCGGCAGCGCGGGTGTGGTGGAGCATGTCGTCCACCGTGACGCTCAGCGTGTCGGGATAGCCGAGAACGACCATGCCGAGGGAGTCGCCGACGAGGATGACGTCAGCGCCGGCGGCGTCGGCGATGCGCGCGGAAGGAAAATCGTACGCGGTGATCATCCCGATGCGGGACGAGCCTTTCATCGCGCGAAGGGCGGGGGCGGTGATCTTTTTCGGCTTGCTCATCTCACTCCTCCCAAGGCCGGGGAAGAGCGAAGAAGGAAGGATCGGGCCAAGGCATCGCTGCCTCCGGCCGTCAGCAATCTGTCTTCTACCTCCGTCCCGGTCCGTTTACTCAGGATCCAAGCGGTACGTAGTACTGCGTGCCTTTTTGTGCATTTCGAATCTGCTCGACGAGCTGTTCGAAATGCTCGGGCGTATTCACGAAGTCGATCTCGGTCGTATTCACGACCAGCAACGGCGTCTCGTCGTACCGGTAAAAGTAGTGAGAGTACGCCTCGCTGAGCTCTTGTAAATACGAGGGCGAGATCGCTTTTTCGTACGCACGCCCGCGCTTTTTGATGCGCTTCAAGAGTGTATCAAGGTTCGCCTGGAGGTAGATGACCAGGTCCGGCTTCGGCACCTGTTCCCACAGCAGCTCGTACATCCGGTTGTAGATCATCAACTCCGAATCGTCGAGCGTGAGATAAGCAAAAATCTTGCTCTTCGGAAAACTGTAGTCCGCGATGATCAGCTCGGTGAAGAGATCGCGCTGCGCGACGGTGCGCTGCTGATCGAAGCGCGAGAGGAGAAAGAAGAGCTCCGTGCGAAACGCCGCGCCGCGCTTGTCTTTGTAGAAATCGTCGAGGAACGGGTTGTCGACGTCTTCGAGAACCTTCGTCCCACGAAAACGCTTCGTCAGCAGACTGGTCAGCGAAGTCTTGCCGACCCCGATCGGCCCCTCGATGGCGATGTGTCGCCACGGCAAAGGCGGCATGCGGCGGCAAGGATAACCCAGCCGCCCGCCGCCTAGGCTCATGGGCTCATAGGCTCATGGGCTCATAGCAGCGCCGGCCTCCCGAGACGGAGGGGCTTCCCGCGTGTGGCATGTGGCTCAAGCGCGGACGCGCGAATCACACCGCACGTGCTGCTATGAGCCCATGAGCCTATGAGC
>DASSMK010000147.1:0-9728 GCA_035688915.1 Thermoanaerobaculia bacterium | reverse complement strand
TCTTTACTCGCCGTTGGCATCGTCAGAGACGCGGTTGCCGGTGGCCGTGATCGTGAGCGGCTATCGCGATCCCGGTTTCGCCGCGGCGATCGGATCGCCATTCAAAGAGATGATGTGGACGCAATCGTGGGCCCGACTCTTCGCCGCTTCGGGCGTGGCTGCGATCACGTACACGAATGTCGATCCGGTGGCGGATTTGGTCACGCTCTTCGCCACGTTGCAAGAACGCGCGGAGGAGTGGCAGATCGACGCAACGCGCGTGGCCATCTTCGCCAGCTCCGGGCACGTGCCCACTGCGCTGTCAGCGCTGCTGCACGATTTCCCGTTCGGCGTCTCGCGCGGTGCGTTCCTCTATGGCTACATGTTGGGCGAGGCGACCGCGAACGCCGCGGCTACGTTCCGCTTCGCCAATCCTTGCGCTGGTCGCGCGATCGCCGACGTTCGCACCACGCCGCTGCTGATTGCGCGCGGAGGTCGCGACGAAATGCCGGGGCTCAATGCGACGATCGATGCATTCGTAGCTGCGGCGCTCGCGGAGAACTGGCCGCTCACGCTGATCAATCACGCCAGCGCGCCGCATGCGTTTGATTTGATCGATGACAGTGAGGCGTCGCGTAGCGTGATCGACGCGGTCGTGCGATTCATGAGCGCGTGACTACTCGTACCGCAACGCTTCGATCGGATCCAGCTTCGACGCTTTCGCGGCCGGGTAAATCCCGAAGATCACGCCCAGAAACGCGCAGAAGCCCACCGAGATGAGCACGGCCCAGAGCGGCGTATGCACCGGCGGCAGCTCGAGCCACTTCTGGATCAGCGCGCGCGCGATGTTCGCGAGCACGTAGCCACCCACGATGCCCACTGCGCCGCCGAGGCCTGACAGCGCGATCGCTTCGATCAAGAATTGGATCAGGACGTCGCGGCGGCGTGCGCCGATCGATTTGCGGATGCCGATCTCGCGCGTTCGCTCCGTCACTGACACCAGCATGATGTTCATGATGCCGATGCCGCCCACCAGCAGCGCGATCCCTACGACCGCCGCCATGATCATTGTCACGGAGAGCAGCACGCTGGAGACGGTCTTGAGGATCTCTTCCTGCGCCAGAATGCGGAAGTCGTCCGTCTCCCCTTTTTTCAGATGATGCCGCGCGCGCAAGACGTCGCGCACCTGCTCGCGCGCCAGATCCATGTCCGCGCCGTCGCGCATCTGGAACGCGAGGATCAGCTTGCGCATGTTGTCGCTGCCGTAGATGACAGTCGCGGTGGAGAACGGAATGACCACGCGATCGTCATCGTCGCGGCCGAGCATCCCGCCCTTCTTTTCGAACACGCCCACGACGGTGAACGTGTTGTTGTCGACCTGAATGACTTTGCCGATCGGTTGTGAGCCGAGGCGCAATTGGCGAAGCGCTTCGGGGCCGAGGACGCAGACGCGCTTCTTTTCGCGCACGTCGAGCGGCGTGAAGAAGCGGCCGTGCTCGACCCACTGATTCACGATCTCCTGATACGACGCGCTCACCGCCATCAGCTGCACCGCGTGACGCGCATCGGCGTATTTCGTCTGCGAGTTGGAAATGAAGATCGGCGTGAAGTCGCGAATGGCCGTCGTCCCGCGGCGCACCGCTTCCGCATCATCGATGGTCAGATCGGGCAACTTTTGCAGCAGCGGATTGCGCTGCTCGCCCGGATCGGGATAGACCTCGATGAAGCTCGAGCCGATGCTTTGCAGGTCCTTGGAGATGTTGTGCTGCAGGCCCTGCACGATGGAGACGACGGCGATGACCGCGGCCACGCCGATCATGACGCCGAGAACCGTGAGGATCGACCGCATCTTGTTGGCCAGGATGGCCCGCAGCGCAATCTTCACGTTCTCGGTGAACATGCGGACAGTTTAGTGCTGCTGCGGCGCGGGCGGCGGCGGCGGAGCTTCCGGCTCCATCTTGCCGCGGTGGCACGTCCAGCAGGAGACGCGCGGCGTGTTTTCGGCGGTCTGCGGCGGCGCGTCCGCTTCGCGCGGCAGGCGCGAGATCCAGTTGTCGTTGATGTTCATCGTCATCCGCAGCATGGTCCGCGCGATCTTCTTGTTCGCCTTCGCATCCGACGCGAAATCGAATTCCTGCTTCGGCTCGGTCTTGGTTACGACATGGCAGCCGTCGCAGCGGGTGCCGAGGCCGCGAGAAAAGCTGCGCATGGCGTTGATCAGCTCATCGTGCGGAATGTTCGGCGGAAAGACCTGCAGGTTGCGAAACTCCGACTGTGGCGGCGCCGCCTTCTGCTGCTGAATGGCGGCACAACCGGCAACGACGACGGCGGCGAGGACGAGGAGAGAAACGATCGTCAATCTGCGCATGCGGGAGTCGTGTGCAAAATTCGGTCGCACGGGATGAGGCTCAAAGGCTCAAAGGCTCACAGGCTCAAAGTAGAACGGGCGAAAGGGCAGACTCCTCGGAGACTCTGCGACTTGAAGACTTTGCGACTTGAAGACTTTGCGACTTGAAGACTCTGCGACTCTGCCCCATCACACCACGATCTTGCCGTCGCGGATGTGAATGACGCGTTTCGCTTCCTGCGCCACGTCGTCTTCGTGCGTGACCATGATGATGGAGTTGCCGCGCGAGTGGAGGTCGCGGAAGAGATCGAGGATCTCGCGGCCGGTCTGCGAATCGAGGTTGCCCGTCGGTTCGTCAGCAAGCAGCAGCGACGGCTTGTTCACCAGCGCGCGAGCAATGGCCACGCGCTGGCGCTGACCGCCGGAGAGCTCGTTCGGCTGGTGATTCATCCGATCCTTCAAACCCACCGCCACCAGTGCCTCCTCCGCCAGCTGCCGCCGTTGCGTCCGCGGAATCTTGGCGTAGACGAGCGGCAGCTCGACGTTCTGCAGCGCGGTCGTGCGCGCGAGGAGATTGAAGGTCTGGAAGACGAAGCCGATCTTCTTGTTGCGCACCGCCGCGAGCTCGTCGTCGTTCATCGATTCGACCGGCACGCCGTCGAGGATGTACTGCCCGTCGCTCGGCGTATCGAGGCAGCCGATGACGTTCATCAGCGTCGACTTGCCGGAGCCCGACGGTCCCATGATCGCGACGTACTCGCCGTGATCGATGGTCAGATCGACACCGCGCAGCGCGTAGATGTCCTGCGGTCCGAGCTGATAGACCCGAGTGAGCCCGCGCATTTCGATCAGGTGGTCGTTCATGGTGTCGGGCAGTGCACTCATTCTTTCGAATCCTCGCTCTTCGAAGCTTTCGCTTCCTTTTCGACGCGGATGGCGTCGCCGTTCCCCAGCTTCTTCAGCGTGCGGAACGGCCCGGTGACGACCGAATCGCCGGCCTTGATGCCCGACACGATCGCCACATGCGTCGCATCGCTGATCCCGGTGGTGACTTCAATCATCTTCGCTTTCCCGTCCTGAGCGAGAAATACGTATTTTTTCTTCGGTTTGTTTTCGTCGTCCGAATCTTCTTCGCCCTTCTTCGCTCCGGACACCCGTTCGACGACGGCCTGAATCGGCACGGCCACCGATCCGGCAGCGCTCTTCGTGACGATCGAAACCTGCGAAGTCATTCCGGGCCGCAGACGGTCATCCGGATCGTCGATGGCCACTTTCACCTTGAAGTAGCGGATTCCCGATCCGGCGCCCGCGCGCACCGCCGCGGAGCTGCCGATCTCCACGACATGGCCGCGATACTCCTTGTCGCTCACCGCATCGACCTTGATCGTGGCCGGCTGGTCGAGATGCACCGAAACGACTTCCGTCTCCCCTACTTCCGCTTCCACCAGGATCTCGGAAAGGTCGGCCAGCACCGCGATGACAGAACCGGGATTGTTCATCGTGCCGGTGACGACCACTTCGCCTTCGTGCGCATTCAGCTGCACGACTTTGCCGTCCATCGGCGCGAGGATGGTCGTGCGCGACAAATCTTCCTCAGCGCTCCGCAAACCCGCCTCGGACTGCCGCACGCCTTCCTCGGCTGATCCGAGCGCCGCGACGGCGTTGTCGTGATCGAGACGCGCGCGCTCGAAGAGCTCCTGCGCCTGAATGCCCTGCTGCTGCAGCGACTGCGCGCGGCGGAACGTCGAGTTGGCGGTGTTCAGCGCGGCACGCGCGCGAATCACTTCCACGCGGCTGCTGCGCAACGCGGCCGCGAGACGATCGCGCTGCGCGACGTACGTCGGCTTCTCCAGCTCCACGAGCTTCTGCCCGCGCTTCACGGAATCGCCTTCGTTGAAGTAGAGCTTCTCGATCTTGCCGACGATGTGCGCGCTGATGTTCACCTTCACGCGCGGATCGACTTCACCCGGCGCGGTGACGACGGCCTGAATGGTCTTCCGCACCGCCGGCTCGACGTAAACCTTCTCCCCTTCCGTGTTCCCGCTGCGGACGCTGATGACGATGATGACCGCGATCAGCACCGCGGCGCCGGCGACGATCAGCCAGCGCTTCACGCCTTCATCCTGCTCGCGCCCAACGCCGCGAAACCAAGCTTGACGAAGATGAAGATGGCCCAGAGGAAGAAGATGATGGCCGCCGACTTCGCCTTCGAAAAGCGCGACAGCGCGGCGAAGCCGATCGTCAGCAGCGCCAGCATCCAGAGCGTGAAGACGTCAAAGTTCGTCAGGAACGAGAAGAGCACCGGGTGCTCTTTCATCGAGACGAGAAAGGCAGGATTCGATTTGACGAGCACCTGCATCTGCGTCGGATCGATGAGGCCACCGCGTGCGACCGCCACGATCACCGCGATGATGCTGAAGACGACCAGTGGCAGCCACGCGTGCAGCGTCGCGGAGAGCGCCTGCTTGAACGTGCCCTCGCCGCCCATCATGCGGAACGCCAGCAGCAGCACTCCGGCGACGAAGACGTACCAGACTACGCTCAGCGCCGGCGCGACCCAGCCGCCCACTTTTCCGATGGCGATCGTGAACTTGCTCATCCGCTGGAGATCGGCGTCGGAGACGTTCGGATTCTTCGCTTTGATCGCGTCCGCCTGCTGCTCCGTGATCTTCGCCCAGTCCATCCTCGGCATCATGAAATACGTCGAGACGTAGCCGATGACGATGAACAGCAGCAGCGGCACGAGGATGTTCGGCCTGCGCGCGATGGCCTCGAACGTGGAAACGGGGGCGATGAACGCCCCCGCGAGTCTTTCGATTGGATTGTTTTTCTCTTCCGGCGCGGCCGGAGGCGTTATTGCGTCGTCGACACCAAGCGTCATTTTGTCGGTTCCTCGAGGCGGACGTGGCTACCGTAGTTCAGCCAATTGTACCGGTCCAGCCACGGGAAGAAGTTCGGCTCGTCGACCGGCTCCGGCGCCTCGACCGTGATGCCGCGAACGTCGAGCGTGTCGCCGACAGCGCGGTGATACGCAGAGAGCGCGATCGCGTAACCGACCAGCGCGTTCAGCTCGCGGACGCGCGCGTCGGAAAGCTGCTGCTGCACCTGCAGCACCTGGAAGTTCGTGGTCATGCCGTTCTCGTAGCGCTTGCGCTCCGCTTCGACGTTGCGCTCCGCGGCTTCACGCGCGGTGCGTGACGCGGCGATCGAACGCGCTGCGGTGTCGACCGCGCGCGCCGTGTTGCGCACGTCCACCATGATGTTCTGGCGCTGCTGTTCGAGCGTGGTCTGGCCCTGGCGCAGATCGAGCTCGGCGCGTTTCGCTTCGGCGCGCTGGCCGATGCGAGTGAGCGGCAGCGCGAAGTTGAAGCCGACGTTCCACGACGGGAAGTCGTTCTCGAAAATCGACTGCAGCGAGTTGAAGTAGCCCGTCGAATTCACCGTCGGATCGGGATTGCCGGTCTGCGGATCGAGCGTGCGGCCGCCGATGCCGGAGACGCCGTAGCCAAGGTTGAAGTCGAGGAGCGGAAGCGTCTGATTGCGGGCGTAGAGGTACTGCACCTTCAGCGTCTCGTTGGCGAAATTCTGCTGGCGCAGTTCCGGACGCAGCGTCATGGCGCGCTGCACGGCGTCGGCGACATTGATGGTGGTCGGCGTGAAGTCGACGTCGGTGGTCGGGATGATCGGACGATCCCAATCCGCCGGATCGAGATTCAGCAACTGACGCAGGCGATCTTCAGCATTGCGCACCGAAGCCGTGGCGCTGATCAGCGTTTCTTCGCTCGTGGCGATCTGCACGCGCGGCTGCAGGATGTCGAGCGGCGCGGAGGCGCCGACGTCGATGCGAATCTGCGTGATGCGCGACTGGTCGCGGGCCAGGAAGAGCGCTTCCTTGACCACTTCGATGTTGCGGCGCGCGTAAACGAGATCGAGGTACGCCTGCTCGACGGCGGTGGTGGTATCCATCAGCACCGTGCGGAAGCCTTCCTGCGTGATGCCGAGTGTGTTGCGCGCGATGGTGATGGCGCGGCGGTTGATGTCGAGACCGAAGTCGCGCAGCAGCGGCTGCGTCGCGGCGAAGTTGAGGTTCGACGAGTAACCGGGGCTGAGCGTCGTACCGAAGCCGCTGCGCACGCGCCGCGAATTCGAGAAGCCGGCCGTGTATTCACCGCCGGTCGGGACGAGCCCGCGGAAGCCGAAGTTCAGCGCCGTGCCGCGCGTCGAGCCACCTTCGAACTGCGTGATCGAGGTCGATTCGGCGCTCGACTGCGTGATGTCGGCGGTAGCCACGGGATCGAACGCGCCGTGCGAGCCGCGCAGATTCTGGCCGGCCATGCGGGTTTCGAAGCGCTGCACCTGAATGCCGAGGTTGCGCTCCAGAGACGTGCGGACGGCGTCGTCGAGCGACAGCCGGAGCGCACGCGCGTTGTTGACGTCTTGATCCGTCTCAGCGGAGACCGGCTCAGTCGACCGCGGAGCGGGCGTCTGCGTCTGCGCGAAGAGCCCTGTTGCCGCGAGCGACAACAGAACAGTCGTGATGAGCCGTCGAAAAGCGGTCATGTAAGTCCTCCCAAACACGCCTCTTGTACGAAAGGATGAGCCACGGGTTTCGCATTGTAGTGGTGAGATCGCGAATCCGGGCCGGTCGGACGTTTGTCCGGCAGCGATTAAACGCAGACGGCGGCGCCGCTGGCGCGCGTCAGGCCGTCACTGCTTCCGGATCGCTCTTCGCAGGCAGCGGCGCACCCGCGAAATGGCAAGCCGCAAACTGCCCCGGCTTGTGCTCGATCAGCGCCGGCACTTCGGTCTTGCAGATCGGGAACTGCGCGATCGGGCAGCGCGTGTGGAAGACGCAGCCGCTCGGCGGATTGAGCGGCGTGGGGATGTCTCCGCTGAGCAGAATGCGCGTCTTCTTGACCATCGGATCCGGCAGCGGCACGGCGGAGAGCAGCGCCTTCGTGTATGGATGCAGCGGATCGTCGTAGAGGCGGCCGCTCGGCGCGAGCTCCATCACCTTGCCGAGGTACATCACGGCGACGCGGGTGGAGATGTGCTCGACGACGGAGAGATCGTGCGCGATGAAGAGATACGTCAGCCCCAGCTCGTCCTGCAGATCCTGCAGCAGGTTGACGACCTGCGCCTGCACCGAAACGTCGAGCGCGGAGACCGGCTCGTCGAGCACGAGAAACTTTGGATTCGTGGCCAGTGCGCGCGCGACGCCGATGCGCTGGCGCTGCCCGCCGGAGAATTCGTGCGGATAGCGCTTGCGGTAATCGGGATTGAGTCCGACTTTCTCGAGCAGCTGCGCGACGCGATCGGCGCGATCGCTGTTGTTCAGATCACCGTGAATGATCAGCGGCTCCGCGATGATCGAGCCGACCGTCATGCGCGGATTGAGCGACGCAAACGGATCTTGAAAAACGATCTGCATGTTGCGGCGCATGCGGCGCATGTCGCCGGTCCCGAGCTCGAGAATGTTCGTCCCTTCGAACTCGACGCGACCGGAAGTCGGCGTGATGAGTCGCAAGATGCAGCGCCCAACCGTGGTCTTGCCGGAACCCGATTCGCCGACCAACCCGAGCGTCTCGCCGCGAGCGATGCCGAAAGAAATGCCGTCGACCGCTTTCACATTCGCGACGACACGCGCGAGCACGCCGCGCTTCACCGGAAAATACTTTTTCAAATCGCGCACGACGAGCAGCGGCTCGCCGGCGCCCATCGGAATCACGGGCGTCTGCTGCGATCCCGATCGCTCATCCCGATCGTGCGGCTCCTTGACGACCTGATTGCGCTGCCGCGCGGTCTGATCCGACGGCGTCTGCAGCCCGCCGGTGATGGCGGGAGCGGGTTTGTCGTCGCCGGGAATGAAGGGTTTGTCCGTCATCGGGTCGCGCCTTGCCGGCGACGAAATTGAAAATTGAAAATTGAAAATTGAAAATGCGGCGAGTGGCGCGGTTCAGGCGAGATGCGGGCGGTCGTCCTCATTTTCAATTTTCAATTTCCAATTTTCAATTTAGCTTCTCTCAGGGTCTGCCTCATCCCCATGCAGGTAGCACCGCGCGGAGTGGCGGTCGCCGACCATCATCAGGGCGGGCTCGCGGCCGAGGCAGATGTCCATGACGTCGGGGCAGCGGGGGTTGAATTTGCAGCCGCTGGGGAGGGCGTAGACCGGCGGCACCATGCCCGCGATGGTGGGCAGGCGGTTCGGGCGCGGGTTGTAGGTCGATGCGGCTTCGGCGTCGGTCTTTGGTGCGGCGGCGTCGGCGATCGTGGCGTGGACGCTGGGGAGTGATTTGAGCAGACCGCGCGTGTAAGGGTGCGCGGGATTGCGGAAGAGATCGCGCACCGGCGCTTCTTCCACCACGCGTCCGGTGTACATCACGATGACGCGTTCGCAGAATTCGGCGACGACGCCGAGGTCGTGTGTGATGAGGAGAATGGCGAGGCCGAGGCGTTTCTGGAGCGAGGCGAGGAGCTCCATGATCTGCGCCTGGATCGTCACGTCCAGAGCGGTGGTCGGCTCGTCGGCGATGAGCAGCTCCGGATCGCACGAGAGCGCGATGGCGATCATCACGCGCTGGCGCATGCCGCCGGAAAGCTGATGCGGATAGTCTTCCAGGCGTTTGCGCGCGTCGGGAATCGCGACGAGCTCGAGCATGTCGCCGGCGAGCTTCCACGCTTCCTTCTTCGACACTTTGCGATGGATGCGGATCGCTTCCGCGACCTGCGCGCCGATCTTGAAGACCGGATTGAGCGACGTCATCGGCTCCTGGAAGACCATGGCCACGTCGTTGCCGCGGACGTGGCGCATCTCCTTCTCGGGGATGGCCGCGAGGTCTTTGCCTTTGAAGCGGATCTCGCCGGCGGTGATTCTTCCCGGCGGCGCGACCAGGCGCATGATCGACATCGCGGTCACGCTCTTGCCGCAGCCCGACTCACCGACCAGCGCGACCGCTTCGCCGCGCTTGACGTTGAACGAGACGTTGTCGACGGCGTGCACGATTCCGTTGTCGCCTGTGAAGAACGACGTCCGGAGGTTCTTCACCTCCAGCAACGCCTCAGCGGGATGGGCATCGATGTCGGCGACGAGCGCGCCCGGCATCCCGGCCGGCTGCGTTGTCGATGGCACTTCGGTCACGGCGGGCGATGGTAGCAAGAACGGTGACAGTTGGAAGCATGGCGTGAGATGCGCGGTTTATCCTTGCCGACATGCGCTACGCCATTCCGGCCATTCTCGCCGCCCTCATTCTCGCGTTCGTGCTGCCGATGCCGGTCGATTCTTCGCCGCGCACGCCGGCCGGACAGGCGTATCCGCCGCCGGTGTACGTGCCGCCGCCGCAACCGGCGCCGTCGGCGGCCGCTCCCGCTCCGTCGTCCGCTTCTTCATCCGCTCCCGCCGCTG
>DASSMK010000146.1:0-2157 GCA_035688915.1 Thermoanaerobaculia bacterium | reverse complement strand
GGCCGGGGCCATTGGCCCCGGACCCCATTGGTTGGCCTAGCCTCCGCCGACCACTCACTTCCAACTCGCACGACACTGCCGGCGGAGGCTGGGCCAACCAAGGGTCCGGGCCCGTGGCCCGGCCGCCGGAGGCCCCTCGTGTCAGCGCCAAACCTTTTCGTAGTATCGACGTATACTACGAATCGTGACGCCCGCTGACATCCTCACCGAGCTCGGACTGAACCAGCTCGAAGCCGAGATTTACACGCACCTCCTGCAGAGCGAGCCCTCCACCGCGTATCGCATCGCGCAATCGATCGGGAAGCAGACGGCGAATGTCTACAAAGCGGTGGAGATGCTCGCGCGGCGCGGTGCGGTGATGATCGAAGAAGGCGAGAACCGGCTCGTGCGCGCAGTGCCGGTGCGGGAGTTCCTGCGCCACACCGAACGCGAGTTCATGGCGCGCACGAAAACCGCCGCCACGATGCTCGACGCGCTGCACAAGCCGACGTTCGACGAGCGCGTCTACCGCATCGAGTCCGTTGCGGAGACGCTGGAGAAAGCGCGCATGATGCTCGAGCACGACGCGACGCGCGTGGCCGTCGTCGATGCGTTCCCGAAGGCGTGGCGCGCCATCGCGCCGTCGGTCGCGAAAGCGATCGCGCGCGGCATCGATGTGCACGTGCAGACGTACGAGCCGGTCACCATCGAAGGCGCCGCGTCACACGTCGTGGCCGCTCCCGGCGCAGCAGTGCTCGAGTATTGGCGCTCCGAACAGCTCAACGTCGTCGTCGACGGTAAGCAGAACCTCGTGGCCATGCTGTCGACGGAGCTCGATCGCGTCTATCAGGCGTTCTGGAGCCAGAGCCTCTATCTCTCGACGCTGCTGCACGCCGGCCTGACGGCCGAGCACACGCTTCACAAACTGATGCGCATGGCGGACGAGAAGCGTTCCCCCGCCGCCATCGTGCGCGCTCTGCGCAAGCACCGATTTTTCCTCAAAAACGAAGTTCCGGGCCAGAAGGAGCTCATGCGCCGCTTCCGCGGTGCTGACAAAGATTCATGAACGTTCTCATTCCCGTCCTCATCGCCATCGTCGTTTTCGTCGTCTCTGCCACCATCACGCGTCTGCTTCCCGACACGCTTCGCACCGCCCATCCCTGGCTGTCGCAGGCGGTGGTCAAAGGTCTCCTGGTCGCGCTGTCCGTCGGCCTGATGCGGCTGTCGCGGCGGCCGTTCGCCGACTTCGGCTTCCGTCGCCCCACCGCGAAATCGAAGCGCTGGATCGCCCTCGGCTTCCTCCTCGGCGCCATCGCCACCGTCACCATGCTCTCCCTCGGCCTGCAGGGACTGCAGAGCGTGTTGAAGGGCTACACCTTCCCGATGATCATCTTCTGGGTCTGGATCGTTTCCAGCGTTTCTGAAGAGATCTTCGTGCGCGGCTGGTTCCAGTCGGCGCTGGCACACCGCGGCGTCGACATGCGCACCGCGATCATCGCCTCAGGCCTGTTGTTCGGCTCCATGCATTTGAGCCTGCTCGTGGCCGGCATTCCGCCGCCGAGCGTGGCCATCCTCGTCACGTTCACCGCGACCCTCGGCCTGCTCTGCGCCTACCTGCGCGCCACGCGCGACAGCCTCCTGCCCGCCATCTACGCGCACATCGCGTTCAACCTCGGCGGCGCGTTCGCGGGCGTGCTGTTCGTGGTCATCCGGAAGCTCGCGCACCGCCACTGAAGACGCCCGCCCACCACTCCCCTTTCGATTTCTCACTCACCAGCGCGAGGTCGTGCGTCGCCGCGGCGGCCACGACCTCGTCGCGCTTGATGGTGAGAATCCCGCTGAGGATCAACCGCGCGTCGTCGCTCATGTGCGTGACGACGTCGGCGAGCAGCGGCAGGATCACTTCCGGGATGATGTTCATCGTCAGCACGTCGAACGTGCCGCCGCGCAGCGCTTCGACGCTGCCGATGAACAGCGGCATGTCCGCGTCAGCGACGGCGTTGCGAATGCGGTTGTCGCGCAGCGCCGCGTAGGCATCAGGATCGTTGTCGAATGCGATCGCTTTCGCGGCGCCGAGGCGGAGCATGGCGATGGCGAGGATGCCGCTGCCGGCACCGATGTCGATGCCGCGTTTGCCCGCAACGTTCAGCTCTTCCAGCGTTTCGATGCAGAGCGACG
>DASSMK010000145.1:0-16062 GCA_035688915.1 Thermoanaerobaculia bacterium | reverse complement strand
GTGCCCGCGCGTCTGACGCCGGAGATGAACGCGCTGCTCGAATCGAGCGACACGCCATTCGGCAAAGCGGTGGCGCCGCTGCATCCGTACCGCCGCACGATCAGCGCGACGATGCTCTGGTCGCCGCTGCCGCACGGCTGGGAACTGCAGTCAGACGCGCGATTCGCATCGCATCGCAACGCCGCGCTGGCGATGCCGAAGGACGTTTTCGAACATCGCGCCGTGCTCTACACCGAAGCGCACGTGCCGTTCTCCGAAGTGGTGGAGACGTATCAGTCCGCGGTGCTCGACTTCCAGGCCGCGCAATAGGCGCGCATCGCATCAACGCTCGTGCCGGCGAAGCCGACGTACGAATCGGGACGAATGACGTAGATCGCGTTCGTCGCGAAGCCGGCGCGCTTCGTCGCGTCGTTGTACGGGAAGACGTGCAGCGGCAGATCGAGCTCCGCGCACGCGCGGCGAACGTCATCGCTCGCTGCGCCGTAGACGTGCGCCTGCCAGCGCACGTCGGAGACGAACGCGAAGTTGTCCGGCACCCACGGCAGACGATCGCCGCCCTGAATCGCGCCGGCGCGTCCGCGGCTGATCGCGCTGTGGCGATAGTTGATGACGAGTTGCGAGACGGTGCGGAAGAGGAAGCGGCGCATCGGGCCGACGCGCAGCGCGAGCGGCATCACGATCGGGATGACGGACCGGCGCACGATTCGCGCGAATCCGCCCGGCTTCGACGCGATGGTGAAGATGCGATCGGTCGTCTTCACGAGACGCTGCGCGAATGCACGCCGTTCGCTGTCGTACGTGTCGAGCAACGATTCATGCGCTTCGCCGCGCAGCACGGCCGCAAGCTTCCACGCGAGATTCACGGAGTCGCCGATGCCGGTGTTCATCCCTTGCGCGCCGACGGGGCTGTGCACGTGCGCGGCGTCGCCAAGGAGAAAGGCGCGGCGATCGCGGAAGCGGGAGGCGACGCGGTGATGCACGCGATAGGTGGAGAACCAATTCACGCGTGCGATGTCGAGGTGCAGACGTTCGATGGCGCGATGGCTCACGTCTTCGAAGCGCAGATCGCGACCGCGTTCCGCCGCGTCATCGCGGATCGTGCCGACCAGCCGCACGCGGCCGCGGCCATCCATCGGAAAGAGCGCGAGCAGATCGGCTTCATCGAGCTCGATGTGAATGTCGCGATCGATCGGCCGACCGGATGCATCGACGTCGGCGACGTAGAAGAGACGCGAATACGTGCCGCCGCTGAAGCCCGCGCCGATCGTCTCGCGGACCGTCGAGTGCGCGCCATCGCATCCCGCGATGAAAGCGACGCGCGCGCTGCTGCGCTGTGATGTCGCGGCGTTCTCCGTTTCGACATCAACGCCATTCGCGTCCTGCGTGAAGCCGACGAGCTTCGTGCTGCGCTCTACCGTCACGCCGAGCGCTGCAAGTCGCTCGATCAGGAGCCGCTCGTGTTCATCCTGCGCGAACGTGAGCACGAACGGATAAGGCGTCAGCCCCTCGCCGATGTTAGCGAACGGCACGTGCGCAGCGCGGCGGCCGCTCGTCCAGAAATTGAGCCCTTGCACTTTCAGGCCGCGTTGCGCGACTTCGTCGCCGAGGTTGCCGAGTTGGCGGTAAAGCTCGAGGGTGCGGGGTTGCACGCCGAGCGCGCGCGAGTAGGGGGCGGGCGCGTCGCGCTGATCGATGATGCGAATGCGAATGCCGAGCTTCGTCAGCCACAGCGCGAGCGTCAGACCGGTTGGTCCCGCGCCCGCGATCAGCACCTCGGCATCGTTCGTCATCGCACCAGTTTCGCGAACAGCTGTTCGAGCGCGGCGCCGGGATCGGCGTGCACACCGGAATGCATCGGCGAGGTTTGAATGATCGTGCTGCGCGGCGCGGTGAGCCAGTGAAACCGTTCCGATTGCGAGAGCGAGCCGATCGCGCCGGCGTCGGGACCGCCGTTGCAGATCAGCGGAATGATGTCGAGATAGTTCTGCACCACTTCGAGGTCGAGCGCGGGCGCGAGCGCGTGCAGGCGTGCGGCGTCGAGGGCGATGCGGGCGCCGAGGAAGCGGGCGGTGGGGCTGAAGAGAATGGTGCCGGCGTTGATGAATTCACCGCGCTCCACGCGCGGGACGACGCGCACCACCGCGTAATCAAACGCGTGCAGTTCGGGCACGAGCCGCCTCCTCCACCCAGACGCGCGGCGATGCCAGCCGGCGCTGCAGCACTTCGATGTACGCGTGGCGATGTTCGTCGACGCTCGCGAACGGCGGCTCGCCGAGCCACTCATCAGGAATCAACGCCACGATTCGTTCGACGACATCGCGCGTGAGCAGCGGCGCGAAGTCCGCGTCGACTTCGAGAATCTCGTTGGCCCACGGCAGCAGCACGTGATCGCTGACGCGCGCGAACGGCGCCTTGGCGCGCTCGAGATAGTCGCTCCAGGCGTGATGAAAAATCAGCGTCGCGCCGTGATCGATCAGCCAGAGATTGCGGTGCCAGATCAGCAGGTTCGTGTTCTTGGCGGTGCGGTCGACATTCGTCACGAGTGCGTCGAGCCAGACGATCGACGACGCGAGCCGCGGCTGTTTGGCGATGGCCGCCGCGCATTCGGCAAGCGGATCGAACGTGATCGAGCCGGGCAGGTAATCGAGCGCGAGATTGAGGCCGGCGCTCGCGCGCAGCAGATCCTGGATCTCCGGATCGGGCTCCGTCTTGGCGAGCCGCGCGTCGATCTGCGCGAAGACGATCTCCGGCACGCGCAGGCCGAGGACGCGCGCGATCTCGCCGGAGATGAGCTCTGCGATGAGTGCCTTCACGCCCTGGCCGGCGCCGCGAAATTTCACGACGTACGTGCCGTCGTCATCCGCCGCAACGATGGCGGGCAGCGAGCCTCCTTCGCGCAGCGGCGTGACGTACTCGGTCGCGGTGACGGTGCGAATCATGCGCGCGTAGGTTAGCGCAGCCGGCGACGAAGTCGCCGAGTCGCGGTGTTTAGAGTCGCAGAGTCAGAGTCGCAGAGTCAGAGTCGCCGAGTCTCAGAGTCGCCGAGTCTCAGAGTCTCCGAGGAGTACCGCGCGGTTTTCTCTGAGACTCTGCGACTCGAAGACTCGACGACTCTGCGACTCTGCGACTCCTCCCGCGCCACCCGCCCAATCACGCGCACCGCCTGTACACCACTCCCTCCGCGCGACGTACTAACCCCTCGTGCCCCAACTCCGGATCCGCGATCTCTCCAAAACCTATTCGAATGGCGTGCGTGCGCTGCACGGCGTGAACCTCACCATCCCCACCGGCATGTTCGGCCTGCTCGGCCCGAACGGCGCCGGCAAGTCGACGCTCATGCGCACGCTGGCCACGCTGCAGGAGCCCGACTCCGGCACGATCCAGCTCGACGCCATCGACGTCGTGCGCGAGAAAGACGAGCTGCGCAAAACGCTCGGCTATCTGCCGCAGGATTTCGGCTTCCATCGCGACGCCACGGCCGAACGGCTGCTCGAACATTTCGCGATCCTGGAAGGCATCACCAACCGCGGCGAACGTCGCGACGCCGTCGAATCGCTGCTGCGGCAGACAAATCTCTGGGACGTGCGCAAACAAAAGCTGGGCGGCTTCTCCGGCGGCATGCGCCAGCGCTTCGGCGTCGCTGTCGCCCTCCTCGGCGATCCGAAGCTGCTCATCGTCGACGAGCCGACCGCCGGCCTCGATCCCGCCGAGCGCGTGCGCTTTCTCAATCTGCTCAGCGAGCTGGGAGAGAACAGCATCGTCATCCTCTCCACGCACATCGTCGATGACGTCTCCGAGCTCTGCACCCGCATGGCGATCATCAACAAAGGCGAGATCCTGCTCGAAGCGGAGCCGTTGCGCGCTGTCGGCGAGCTGCGCGACCGCATCTGGCAACGCATCGTGACGAAGGAAGAGCTGCCCGCGATCGAGCGGCAGCATGCGCTCGTGTCTACAAAGTTGCTCTCCGGCAAACGCCTCGTGCGGATCGAAAGCGACTTCGCGCCGAAAGGATTCGACGCAACAGAACCGAATCTCGAAGACGTCTACTTTTCCGTGATGGCTGGCCGCACGCGCGCCGCCGCGCCGCTGATGGCGGTGGGCTCGTGAAGCTGTGGGAGCTCATTCGCTACGAAGCGGCGGCGCTCCTGCGGCGTTACTCCACCGCGTTTTTCGCGGCCGCGTTGATCGGCATGACGCTCATCGCCGCGATGAGCTTTCTCGACGACGCGCGGCAAGACGGCGTCCTGCTCAACGCGCCGATGGTGACCGCCGGCTGCATGGTGATCGTGACGATGCTAGGCATGCTCGTCACCGCTGCACTGGCCGGCGAGGCCGCGACGCGCGACCTGCACGCACGCATGGAACCGCTCCTCTACACCGCGCCACTCCGCCGCTCCACCTACCTCGGCGGCCACTTTCTCGGCGCATTCGCCGCCGCGTCGATTCTCTTCGCCATCGTGCCGCTCACACTCGTCGCGGCCGTGCATCTGCCTGCGATCGAACCGTCGTTTCTCGGCGCGTTTCATCCGCTCGCGTATTTGAAAGCGTACGCGCTCATCGCGGTGCCGAACGCGTTCGTGACGACGGCGCTCTTCTTCTCGCTGGTCGTGCTCAGCCGCCGCGCGCTGACCGGCTACCTCGGCGCGACGGTGCTCTTCATCGCCACGATCGTGAACGAAGAGGTGCTGGCGACGCACTTTGGGCAGTGGGATCTGGCGCGGCAGCTCGATCCGTTCGGATTCATCATCGTCAAAGCGCTCTGGCACAGCTGGACGACGACGCAACGCAACGCGATGCCGCTGGCGCTCGACGGCGCGCTGCTGACGAACCGGCTGCTCTGGATCGGCGTGTCGCTCGTTGCGCTGACGTTCGTGCATGCGCGTTTCCGGATGGCGCATGACGGGCCGGTGTACGGCTGGTTCGCGCGGCGTCGTCGCGTGATGCCCGAAGAAGCAACGCCTTCGATCGCACCGATGCCGGTGTCGCGCGTGCGCGGTGCATTCACTCGCGCCACGCGCGTGCGACAGTTGATCGCGATCGGCCTCCGTTCGTATCGCGAGCTGATGACGAGCCGCGCGGCGCTGCTCATTCCGGCGCTCGGCTTCTTCCTCTTCGTCACCGGCCCGCAACTGCTCGACTCCGCGCTCGGCACACCGGGACGTCCCGCCACCGGACGACTGGCGATGCTGTACGCGAACTTTCCGGTCGTGGCGCTGGCCATCAGCGTGATGATCGCGTTCTTCGCCGGTGAGCTGGTGTGGCGCGAGCGCGATGCGCGCGAGCACGACATCGCCGACGTGATGCCGGTGCCGGAAGCGTTGTCGTTCGCCGGCAAGTTCACCGCGCTCGCGCTGCTGCTCGTGACGCTTCAGGCCACGTTGCTGATCACGGGCATGCTCACGCAGATCGCGGCGGGATACAGCGTCTTCGAATTCGGTTTGTGGGCGCGCGTGCTGTTCGGCTGGAAGCTGCTCGACGCGCTGCTGTTCGCCGCGCTGGCCATGGCGGTGCACGTCGTCATCAATCAAAAGTATGTCGCCATCGCCGTCGCAGTGCTGGCGGCGACGTTCGTGGCGTTCGCGAGCGAGCTTGGGATCGACAACCATCAGCTCATCTTCGGCTCCGCGCCCCGCCTCGGCTATTCGCAACTGAGCGGCTTCGGCACGCTCGCGCCGTGGCTCTGGTACAAATCGTTCTGGGCCGGCTGGGCGCTGCTCTTTGCGTTGCTGGCGCGGCTGTTCTGGGTGCGCGGCCAGGAGAGCGGATTCGCGCGGCGACTGATGCTGGCGCGGCGTCGCTTCACGCGCGTGTCTGCGACGGTCGGAGCGATTGCGATCGCCAGCATCACGAGCACGGGCGCGTTCATCGCGTACAACACGCTCGTGCTGAATCCGCGCGTCGACGCGCGAAAGGTGGCCGCGGAGTACGAGCGCCGCTACGGGCAGTACGCGGCGCTCGCGCAACCACTGGTCGCCGCGACGAAGCTCGTCGTCGAATTCCATCCCGCGCAGCAACGCGCGGAGGTGCACGGTACGTACACGCTGGAGAACCGCAGCGGACGCGCCATCGACACGATTCATCTGCTCACGCATCGCACCGTGCCGACGACGAACGTGACGTTCGATCGCGCGGCGCGCGCGACACTTGTCGACAACGAAACCGGCTATCGCATCTACAAACTATCCACGCCGCTCGCGGCAGGGCAATCGCTGCAACTCAGCTTCGATGTTCGTTACGCGCCGCACGGCTTTTCGAATGACGGCGTGAGCGACGCGGTGACCGAGAACGGCTCGCGCATCGAGTACGCGAGCGACAGCGCGCCGTCCGGCCGCAACTGGCTGCCCGTCGTCGGATACCGCCGCAGCGCGGAAATCGACAACGCAGGCGACCGGCGCGCGTACGGATTGCCGCCGCGTGCGGCGCTGCGCTCGCTGCATGACGCAGCCGCGCCGTTCGAAGAAGCGGGACGCGAGCACGTGTCGCTCGAAACGATCATCGGCACCGATGCCGATCAAACCGCCGTCGCACCGGGCGCGCTGCGGCGCAGCTGGACCGCGAACGGCCGCCGCTACTTTCACTACGTTACCGATGCGCCGATCCGCAACGGCTTCCCGATTCTCTCCGCGCGCTACGCAGTGCATCGCGAGCAGTGGAACGGCATCGACATCGAAGTGCTTCACGATCCCGCGCACGCGTGGAACGCCGCGCGAATCGCACGCGCAGCGAAAGCGTCGCTCGCTACGTATTCGCGGCTGTTCGGACCGTATCCGCAGCGCCAGCTCCGGCTCGTCGAATACGCGAGCAGCGGCATGCGACTGACATCGCATCCCGGCACGATCGTCTGGAGCGAAGGCTTTGCGTACGCGCAGGCGGAAGCGGACGGGCGGCAGATCGATTTTCCGTTCGCGGTCGTTGCGCACGAAGTGGCGCATCAGTGGTGGGGCAATCAACTCGTGCCGGCGCGCGTGGAAGGGTCGCCGCTGCTGAGCGAAAGCCTGTCGTGGTACAGCGCGATGCAGGTGATCGAGGAGACGTTCGGGCGCGACCATCTCGATCGCGTACTGCAGGTGATGCGCGCCGAGTATCTGCAGCCGCGCGCCACAGCCGACGTCCCGCTGCTCCGCTCATCCGATCATTTCGCCGTCTATCGCAGCGGGCCGTTCGCGATGTTCGCGCTGCGCGAGACGATCGGCGCGAACGCGATGAATGCGGCGCTGCGCGCGCTGTTCGAGGAGTATCGCGACGGCAAGCCGCCGCTGCCGACGTCACTCGATCTGTATCGTCACCTGCGCGCGGTCACGCCCGCGTCGTCGCAGACGCTGCTGAAGGATCTGTTCGAAGAGATCACGTATTGGGATCTGAAGATGAAGGCCGTGCGCGTCACTCGCGAACGCGCTGCGTATCGCGTGGCCATCGACGTCGAGGCGTACAAGCTGAAGGTGGGCGGTGCGCACGAAGTGCGCGTGCCGATGAACGATGCGGTGGAGCTCGCGGTGTTCGGCGAGCACGACGTGCCGCTCTATCGCGCCGTGCATCATCTGCATGCGGGCGTGCAGACCATCGCGGTGACGGTGCCGAAAGCGCCGGTCAGCGCAGGCGTCGATCCGCGCTTCACGCTGCTGGATCGCGATCGTGACGACAACGTGAAGGTGATTGCGCGGTAATGCTCGCGTTGCGCGCCGCCCCTCCGCCCAGGCCCCTCGCTACGCTCGGGGTGACACAGCCCACATGTCATCCCGAGCGTAGCGAGGGACCCGGGCGGGCGGGTCAGCGCGCTGAACGTTCTTTCTACCGCGCGCCGAGGAGCTCGACTTTGAACACGAGCGTCGCGTTCGGCGGGATCACGCCGCCGGCGCCACGCGCGCCGTAGCCGAGGTCCGGCGGGATGACGAGGGTGCGGACTTCGCCGATTTTCATCGCGGCCACGCCTTCGTCCCAGCCGCGGATCACGCGGCCCATGCCCAGGGGAAATTCGAACGGCTGGTTGCGATCGCGGGAGCTGTCGAACTTCGTGCCGTTCGTCAGCCAGCCGGTGTAATGCACCGACACGGTCTGGCCGGTCTGCGGCTGCGCGCCCGTGCCGGGGCGGTCGATCGAATACTGCAGGCCGGACGCGGTGGTCTGCAGGTTGGTGGGCATCGCGAACGTATCCACTTGCGGTCCTTTCGGTGCTTCGGCGGCGGCGAGCGTTTCCGTCGCAGTCGTCGTCGATGCGGCGCTGGTCGTCGGCATGGTGTCGTGCGTGGCGTCGGTCGTCGCCGGCTGCGCACAGGCGGCGAGGGTGAGGGCGAGAAGTGCGGCAACGGTTTTCATCGCGCGGAATTGTAGTGGCATACCATCTTTCCATGCCGTTGCCATTCCAGGCGCCACTTGCGCCCATGCTCTCGTCCGCTGCCGATGGATTGCCGGAAGGCGAAGGATGGCTGTTCGAGCCGAAGTGGGACGGCTTCCGCGCGCTCGTGTTTCGTGATGGCGATGAACTGCTGCTACAGAGCCGCGACGAGAAGCCGCTCAATCGCTACTTTCCTGAGCTGATCGAGCCGCTGAAGACGGGACTGCCCGAGCGCTGCGTGGTCGATGGCGAGATCGTGATCGCAGGCAAGAACGGACTCGATTTCGAAGCGCTGCTGCTACGCATCCATCCCGCGGCGTCGCGCGTGAAGCTGCTCGCGGAGGAGACGCCGGCGTCATTCGTCGTTTGGGATCTGCTCGCGATCGACGACGACGATCTGCGCGAAGTGCGGCTGGAAACGCGGCGCGCGCGGCTCGAAGCAGCAGTGAAACCGCCAGTGCATCTCTCGCCGTCCACACGCGATCGTGAGCAGGCCGCCGATTGGTTCCAGCGCTTCGAAGGCGCGGGCCTCGATGGCGTAATGGCCAAGCGCCTCGATAGTCCCTATCGCGCGGGCGAACGCACCATGATCAAAGTGAAGCACTCGCGCACCGCGGATTGCGTGGTGGCCGGTTTCCGCTGGCACAAGAACGGTCCCGGCACCATGGTCGGCTCCCTCCTCCTCGGCCTCTACGACGATGCCGGCAAGCTGCACCACGTCGGCGTGACGTCCGCGTTCACGAACAAAGTGCGCACGCAACTGGTGGAGGAGCTGGCGCCGCTGCGCGAGAACGCGCGCGAGGAACATCCGTGGCGCGAGTGGGCCGATTGGTCGGGCGAGCAGCGCATGCCGGGCGCGTCGAGCCGCTGGAATCGCGGCAAGGATCTGAGCTGGGAGCCGCTGCGCCTCGAGCGCGTGTGCGAAGTGGCGTACGACCACATGCAGGGCTCGCGCTTTCGTCACGCTGCGCGTTTCGTGCGCTGGCGTTTCGACAAAGCGCCGCAGGATTGCCGCTACGATCAGCTGGAAGTGACGCCGGCGTACGAGCTGGAGCGAGTGTTCGGCGGCAAGTGACGCGCCGCGCTCAGCGCGTCCACGGATCGTAATCAGGATCGGGCGTTTCTTCCGCCGGACGTTCCTTCTCCGGCACGTTGCGCAGGTTGATGCGGATGCGCGTCCACGTCGTCGAGCGGCCGCGCATCGCGTCGACGAGCACGTCGTCCACCGCCAGCTTCGCGGCCGCTTTCGGATGCTTCGCTTTCCAGCGCTCCAATCCCGCCAGCGCATCGTCTTTGTGCTGAGCCTTGGCGACGGTGATGAGCGGCTGCTTCGAGACGCGGCGTCCTGTCGCGCTGGCTGTTTTCGTTTTCGCTTTCGTCTTCGCCCGCGACGGCTGCACGCGCGGCGGCTCGCCGGATTGCTTCTTGTAGTTCGGCGGCCACGGCGCGTCACCGAGTCCCTCCGCTTCTTGTGCGGCGGAGAGCGCGAGCAGCTTGTCGAGCGAGCCCGCCGCGTCATCGATTCCTGCGGACGCGTCGCCACGCTTCGCGAAACGGGCCGGTGCGGTGATGAGCGTGAACGCGGCGGGATCGCAATCCGGCACTTCCTCCCACTCCAGCGGCATCGACACGCGCGCATCTTTCGTCGGCCGCACTGACCAGGCCGAGGCGACGGTGCGGTCTTTCGCGTTCTGGTTGTAATCGAGGAAGACGCCGTGCCGCTCTTCCTTCCACCACTTGCTCGTGGCGATGTCGGGAACCCGGCGCTCCACCTCGCGCGCGATGGCCAGCGCAGCGCGGCGCACCTGATCGAATGTCCAGCGCCGCTCGATGCGTACGTTCACATGAATGCCGCGCGAACCGGACGTCTTCGGCCAGCCGCGCAACTCGTGCTCGTCGAGCACGTCCCGCACGACCATGGCTACGCGCCGCACATCCTCGAACGAAACGCCGGGACCGGGATCGAGATCGACGCGCAGCTCGTCGGGATGTTCGAGATCGTCCGCGCGCACAGGATGCGGATTGAGATCGATGCAGCCGAGGTTCGCGATCCAGAGCAGTTGCGCGGCGTCGCTGACGACGACCTCGCGCGCGGTGCGTCCGGAAGGAAAGCGCAGCTCGACGGTCTCCACCCAATCGGGATGTTTGTCCGGCGCGCGCTTCTGAAAAAACGGCTCCTCATCCGCGCCGTTCACATACCGCTTCAGCACGATGGGCCGATTGGCAATGCCGCGCAGCGCGCCTTCAGCGACGGCGGCGTAGTACTGCACGAGCTGGAGCTTTGTGTAGCCGGCGGCGGGAAAGTAAACCTTGTCCGGATTCGTGATCGTGACTTCGCGGCCGGCGATTTCGATGACCGTCTGCTGCGCTTTCGGCATGGGGAGAGTTTAGACGGACGAGGGGCCTCCGGCGGCTGGGGCCACGGCCCCAGACCCCGTTGGTTGGCCTAGCCTCCGCGCGCAGTCGTGGCAAGTTGCGCAGACGTGTCGGCGGAGGCTAGGCCAACCAATTGGGTCCGGGGCCAATGGCCCCGGCCGCCGGAGGCCCCCCGGTCGTCTCGCAAAACCAAGTCCACCAAGCGTAGACGGGACGTGACCGCAGAGCGAAGCTGTCCGAGGGAGGCGAGGATCAGCCGAGGCACGCGGGGTAGAGGTTGCGCGGAGTCGCGGGAACATCGCGCCATGCTTCTCCGCGGAGACCAGGAACATGAACGAATTTGCGTTTGAGGCGGAGGTGACGCGCGAGGAAGGGCGGGTGGCGGAAGTGGTGCGCGAACGGGTTTATGGCGCGGTGCGTGTCGTTGCGGAATGGCCGCGGGATCTGTCGGCGGCGGAGCCGCGATTCGCGGTCACGGTCAGCGGTGAGGTCGATCGCAAAGACGCGCCTGCGTACGTCGAGCTGTTCTTTCATGATGTCTATCTGCTAATGAATCTCGCGTCGCCGGGATCGTTCGACGGTACGGTGTCGATCAGCGGCGGCGAGCTGCGGGTGCGCGAGCTCACGTTCAGCGCGCGGTTGTTCAGCAACGCAGAGCGTCGGTTGCCGCTGGAGCGCGTGGTGGCCTGGTACGAATCGCTGGGCATCGGCGCGCGGCAGGTGGCGACGGCCGGCGCGGCGGTGGCGGTGTTCGAGGTGCTGCATCTCGCACGGCGCGAAGAAGACGACGAGGAGTCGATCATTCGCCTCGCGCGTGCGGTGGAGGCGGTGGTGGGGCGGCCAGAGTCGCTGCAGCGCCTGTTCACGTTGCGCGACGAGATCGTGCAAGGCCATGCGCCGGCGTATCACCCGATGCACGACGACGCGCTCGACCCACTCGTGCTCGACGCGACCGAGGAGTGGATCGAGACCGCTGACGCGGCGGCCGGCGCGTTGATCGCCGCGCTGCAGGCGCAAGTCACAACGGCCGGTTAGCCGCACGCGAATTGCACTCGTTTCGACAGGAGGACTGCGCATGGCCAACAAACGCGTTGACGTCGAGTTCGAACGAAGCGTGGCCGACGAGCCGGTGGTGCCGGAGGATCGCGATCCGATCGATCCCGACAGCCGATTTGGCGGCGAGCCGGAGCTCGATCAACCGACCGCCGTCGATCCGGAGGCGGAGGCGGAAGAGTGGGAGAAGCGCTACGGCACGGAGGAGAGTCGCGACAAGCTTGGGTTTGATGGGAACGATTGATCGCTTCTACTTTCCGCCCAGGCGCGAAGCGCGGGCGCGCGACGCGAACAAATAGGCATTCGCGCCGGCGCGGCCGGCCAGCATGGCGATCGCGCCTGCTGTCGCGCCGACGACATTGCCGGAGCGCAACACGACGAATAGCGTTAGCGCGAGGAGCGCGGCTTCGACCACCGTGGCGATGGTGACGACGGATGTCCGGTGATCGAGAATCCAGCGCGCGCGCTGGAATGAGACGAGGTATTCGAGCGCGGGATAGAAGATCAGGATGCGGATCGGCCAGACGGCGAATGACGCGAGGGGCGCCGATAGTCCCGACAGCCGTTGCAGCCAGAGCGCTTCCAGCGGCGTGAACGCGACCAGCGCCAGCGACAGCGAAGCGAGGGCGCCGAGGAGCATCGCCGTGCGGCCCACTTCGCGATCGCTGTTCAGCGCGATGCCCACTTCCTGGAACGCCACGCCGCCGCTGCGGAAGAGGAAGATCATCGCGGTCACGACCGGCCAGACGGCGAGCGATTCGATCGGCGCGAGGCCGCGGCCGAGGCCGAAGGTGACCAGCGGTCCGAGAGCCATGGCCAGCATCGAGGTGAGGGCGAGCGGAAAGTAGAAGCGTGCGATGTCGCGTTGACGGAGCAACGTTCCTTCAGCGGTCTCGCTGCTCGCAAGGATCGACGCCACGATGTGTCGCGCCATGAGGCGGCTGGCGAACGCTTCGCAGATGACGCCCGACAACAACGCCAGCGCGCCGATCAGCGCGCCCGGCAAATGCGCGACGAAAGCCAGCAGCGCCGCGGTGATCGACATCGTGGTGAGTCGCACGATCGTGCCGTACGCGACGCGGCGCGTGAGGTGATGGCGCACGAGAATGCCCTGGTAGAAACGGCGATAGCCGATCGACGCGGGCCAGAGAATCATCGATGCGGTGCCGATGTGCGCCAGCCGCGCGATCTCGTGCGGCAGTCCGATCAGCCGTTCGGCGACGAAATCGAACACCGGCGGCAGCGCCAGGATGATCATGCCTGCGCTGACGGCGGCATTGAGTATGTTTGCGAAGCGGCGCAGCGCGAGATACGACGCGCGGTCGCGCACGAGCGCCGCCGACGCGGAGAGCAGCATCATGATCGGCGATTCGATGAGCCACGCCAGCGCGGTGGCCACGCCGAAGGCGGCCAGGTTGTGCTCCGCGTCGGGCATGCGCGCCACGATCGCGGCGACGTAGGGCCCTTCCAGCGCCATCATGAACCACGTCGCGGCGAGCGGGATCCAGAAGCGGACGACGAAACGGCTGGTGACGGGCACGCGGACGCGGATGGTAATGCCTCCCGCCGCGCTCTTCGCTGTCAGCGTTTCGATCCGGTATGCAAATCGCTAAGTAAGCGGCGTGTCCCAACGCGCGCCGCTCCTCTTCGCCACAGGCCTCGCCGCCGCTGCAGGATTCGCCGTGATCGCACGCGCGGTGGCGCGGCGCGACACGGCGCACATCGACCGCAAGGTGCACAAGAAGACGAAGGTGAAGCGCGGACGGCCGGCGCGCAAAGCCGCAGAAGCGGCGGCGCCGATCGGCAAGTGGTTCACGTACGTTCCCGCCGCGGTGCTGAGCGGCGCGTACGTGCTCGCGTCGCGCGAAGGTCGCGACGACGTGCCGTCGCGTATCGCCGGAACCGTGGCCATTCTCGCTGCCGCCTGCACCGCGGCCGCGGTCAATAAGCAATTCGACGAGCTCCTGCCGCAGCCGCCGCCACCGCCTGGACGTCCGCCCGACCATCCTGTGTTTCCGAGCGGCCACGCGTTCGGCACCAGCACCGTCGCGCTCACCGCTGCGTACGTGCTGTCGCGCGAGCGCATTGCGCGCGGCGCCATCGTCTTTCCCGCCGCGCTCGTCGTGCCGGTCGCGTCGTCCATTGCACGGCTGGCCGAGGAGAAGCACTGGATCTCCGACATCGCGGGCGGGCATCTCGCGGCGATCACGCTCGCGTCGCTCGCACTTGCGCTGTACGAAATGGTTCCGTAGCGAACGCAGGCACGGCCGCTGCAACTTTCGTCCGTATGTTGCGGCGTAAGAAGCGGTTGTTCCGGCCGTGGTGGCTTTCATCGGAAGCGCGTTGCTCGGTGTGCGAACACCTGTTCGCGGACGGCAGCGGCGCGCGGTGCGCGGCGTGTGATGCGGAAGTCTGCGCGGTCTGCATCGAAACGACAGGCGGCGAGGTGCTGTGCGACGCGTGCACCGCGCCGAAACCGAAAAGGAGGAGCCGGCGATGGTTGCCCGGGCGATCTGGAAAGGCGTGATCAAAGCCGGCACGTCCGAAGTGCCGGTCAAGCTCTATTCGGCGGTGCAGGATCGATCGATCCACTTCCGCCTCCTGCACGAAAAAGATCTCGTGCCGGTCAAGCAGCGGATGATCGATCCGACGAGCGACGAGCCGGTCGAATACGCGGAAGTGAAGAAGGCGTATTCGATGAGTCGCACCATCTCGGTGATCCTCGACAACGAGGAGCTCGAGGAATTGACGCCGAAGGAATCGCGCGAGATCGAGATCACGCGTTTCGTCGATCCGCACGAGATCGATCATCGCTGGTACTCCCGCGCCTATTACCTCGGCCCCGACAGCAGCGGCGATGCGTATTTCGCGTTGGCCGAAGCGCTCGCGAACAAGAAGAAGGAAGGCGTCGTGCGCTTCGTCATGCGCAAGAAAAGTTACATCGGCGCGCTGCGCGAGGACGATGGCTATCTGATGTTGATCGTGCTGCGGCATGCCGACGAAATCGTCGATCTGGAGTCGCTGCCTGCGCCGGCGGGACGTGCGCTCGATGCGCGCGAAATCGCGATGGCGGAGCAGCTCGTCGACGCTCTTTCCGGTCCGTTCGATCCGACGCAGTTCCGCGATGAATATCGCGAACGCGTGCTGGAGCTCGTGGAGCGGAAGTCGAAGGGACTGAAGCCGAAAGTCGAGAAGTTCCGGCCGCGGAAACCGAAAGACGATTCGCTCGACAAAGTGCTGGCGGCCAGTCTGGCCAGTATTGGCAAGAGCAAGCCGGCGGCAGCAACGAAGACCGCGGCCAAGAGCAGCGCCAAGAAGAGGAGCACGACCAGTGGCAGCAAACGTAGACGAGTTGCCTGACGACGAAGAAGGTGGGAGCCCCGGCGGACGGCCGTTCTGGAGCGGCACGATCAGCTTCGGTCTGGTGAACATTCCGGTGGCGCTGTACGCGGCGAACCGGCCGCGCGGCCGCACGCCGTTGCACATGGTGACCGAGGAAGGGACGCAGCTGGAGCGGCGCTACTTCTGTCCTGAAGAGGATGTGGAGCTCAGTTGGGACGAGCTGGTGCGCGGCTACGAAATCGAGAAGGGCAAGTACGTGGTCGTGACCGATGACGAACTGGAAGCGATCGAGCCGCGCAAGACGCGCGACATCGATCTGCGCCTCTTCGTCGACATCGACGAAATCGATCCCGCGCTCTTCAATCGCGCGTACGTGCTGACGCCCGCCACCGGCTCGAACAAAGCGTATCGATTGCTGGCAAGCGTGATGGAGAAGACGAATCGTGCGGGCGTGGCCACGTTCGTGATGCGCTCGAAGGAGTACCTCGTGGCGATCCTGGCGGAGAACGGGATCATGCGCGCGGAGACGCTGCGCTTCACGAACGAGCTGCGCAAGCCGGAAGACGTCGGGCTGCCGAAAGTGAAAAAGGCGAAGCCGGCGGAGGTGAAAAAGTTCGAGCAGGCCATCACGCGGAAGACGAAGAAGGTCGACTTTCACGAGTTCCTCGATGACGCGGAGGACCGGCTGGCGGCGCTGGCGAAGCGAAAGCAGAAGAAGCACGAAGCGGTCGTGCGCGTGACGCCGCAGGAGAGCGAACGCGACGAAGGCGGCGGCGAAGTGATCGATCTGCTCGAAGTGCTCAGCCGCAGCCTCGGCGGCGGCAGCGGCGCGAAGAAGCCCGCGCGAAAAGCGCCGGCGAAGAAGAAGGCGACAACGGCAGCGAAGAAGAAGTAGTTCGCGAGCTCGTTGGAGCGGCGGGCGCCCCCGCCCGCCGGGCTCTCGCGACGAATCGGCGGGC
>DASSMK010000144.1:0-11350 GCA_035688915.1 Thermoanaerobaculia bacterium | reverse complement strand
GGCCGCCGGAGGCCCCCCCGTCGTCGCACACGGAGGCACTGACTGATGAGCGAAACTCCGCTGCGCCCTGTTTCGTCTTCCGAGCGGATCGAGCTGCTCGACATCCTGCGCGGTCTGGCGCTGTTCGGCATCCTCGCCGCGAACATGCGCGGCTTCGCCGGCCCCGCCGCGGCGTACTTCAATCCCGCCAGCTACTGGCCGGCGTTCGCCGATCGTTTGGCGCAGGCGTTCATCGACACGTTCGTGCAAGGGAAGTTCATCACCATCTTCGCCTTCCTCTTCGGCCTCGGCTTCGCCGTCCAGCTGGAGCGATCGCAAGCGCGCGCGGGCCGTTTCGGCTGGACGTACGCGCGACGGCTCGCCATTCTGCTCGTCATCGGATTTCTGCACGGTCTGCTCATCTGGTGGGGCGACATCCTCCTCGCCTACTCCGTGATCGGTTTCGTGCTGCTCTTCTTCCGCAAGCGCGCGGACAAGACCGTCGCGGTCTGGGCAGCGATCTGCCTCTCCTTCCCCATTCTGCTGATGACCGGCGCGTTCGCGGCTGGCGCACACGAAGGTCTGCCCGCGCCGACCGCCGCGGAGATCGCGCGCATCACGGACGTGATGGCGAACGGCTCGTGGACGCAGGTGCAGGCGCAGCGCCTGGCGGATGTGAAGACGTACAACTGGTCTTTCGTCTTCATCTTCGCCCCCAACCTCCTCGGCCTCTTCCTCGCGGGTGCTTACGCGTGGCGCAAACGGCTGCTGCTGCCTTCGCCCGAACTGTTGCCCAGGTACCGGCGGGCGATGATCTTCGGATTGTCGTTCGGCATCGCGTGGAACGTGATCCTGTCGCTCGTGCGCTGGTTCTCGCAGTTGCCGCTGATGCCGGCCACGCCGACGCAGCTCGTGCTCTCCGGCGTGGGCGTCTTCAGCACGCTCGCGCTGTCGATGGGCTACATCTGCGCGGTGATTCTCCTCGCGCACGACACCGCGTGGCATGCGCGACTGCGCGTCTTCGCGCCGCTCGGCCGCACTGCGCTGACGAATTACCTGTTGCAATCGGTGATCGGCAATCTGCTCTTCTATGGTTATGGACTCGGCCTCTTCGGACGCGTCGGACCGGCGTTGCTGCTGGCGATGACGTTCGCCATTTACGCGGCGCAGGTGGCAGCGAGCATCTGGTGGCTCGCGCGTTATCGCTTCGGCCCGATGGAGTGGGTGTGGCGGCGGCTGACGTATCCGGGACCGTTGCCGATGCGGCGCGAGGAGAGGGCGGCGGGGACGGCGCTCGCGGCGTGAAGTCGTAAAAGTCGCAGAGTCGTCGAGTCTCAGAGTCGTCGAGGGAAAGACGGCGAGCGTCCACTACTCTACGACTCTGAGACTCGGAGACTCTACGACTCTCCGACCCTACGACTTCTTCTTCGCCACCATCAACAGCCCGGGCCCGAACGGCAGCCACTGGAACAGCGCGTCCACACCGAAGACGGCGCGCACGAGGCGCACGAGCGCGCGCGATTTGCCTGCTTTGGCCACCGACTGCAGCGCGGCGTCTTCCGTGACCTTGCGGCGCGCGCGGCGTTTGTTCATTGGCAGCAGGAACAGCGTGTCGTACGTGAGCACGACCGGGAAGCCCCAATAGAGAGCGCGCACGATGGAGAGGCCGGCGGCGCGAAACATCGCCGCCAGTTGTGCGCGTGAATAGCGGCGGCGGTGTTCGTAGTAATCGTCCGATGCGCTCCAGAGACTCTGCAGCGCAGGCACAGTGGCGATGCACGTGCCGTCTTCGCGCAGCACGCGACCGATCTCCCGCGCGGCGGAGGCGTCGTCGTCGAGATGCTCCAGCGTCTCGCCGGTCGTCACACCGTCGAAGACGCCGTCGCGAAACGGCATGCGTGTCATGTCGCCGACCACGACCGGAATCGTCGTCGTGCGCCGGCAATGGAGCGCCGCGTCAAATGAATAGTCGATGCCGAAGACGCGCCGTTCGCGCCGCTGCATGCGCACGGCGAGCTGGCCGAGTCCCACGGCGCCGTCGAGCACGCGGCTGCGGGCGCCGAGGTGGCGATCGACTTCGCGGATGATCATGCCGAGGCGGTGCTCGTGCCGCGGCCCGAACATCTCGGGCTGCGTTCCCCACGCGTGCGTCGAAGGCGTTTCAGCCGTCATCGAGCGAGCCAAAACAGAAAGCCCCGTGCGAAATTGCACGGGGCTTTCGTGGATCGATGCGTGTTTCGTTTACGGATTGACGGAGACCGTGGCGGTCGCGCTGTCGGTCGACCCGCAGGCGTTCGACACGCGCACCCAATACTCCTCGCTGCTGCCGGCGGTCATCACGGGCGTCGTGAATTCGGGACCGTTCGCCCCTTCCACCGGGAAGTTCGTCAGCCCGCGGTGGCCGCGATACCACTGGTACTTGAATCCGGGCGAGCCGCCCGGCGCGACGGTGAGCTTCGCGCGCATGCCCGCGGCGATGTTCGTCGATTCCGGCTGATGTCCCGGCGTGGCGAGAATCATCGGCGGAACGCAGCCGACGTAGACCAGGACGTAATCAGCGGAGACGCGCCCGCTCGCCGCGCGCACCGACACCGGCACGACGTAAACGCCAGCGGGCGTGTCGGGGCCGATGGTGATGTCGAGCGATTGGAGATCGGTGCCCACGAGTTGCGGCGTCATGCGCGTGAACTTGAATGTCGAGTCTTCCGGCAGGCCGGAAGCGCGATACGTCAGCGCGTCGAGCGAGCTGCCGGGACGGTAGTTCGTGACGTGGATCGTGCCGGTCTCGCCGTTGTCGAGCACGAGCTCTTTCGGATCGAGGCCGAGGCGGCCGGAGCCGCAGGTGATGATGACTTCCTTGAGGATGTTGGCGAGGTTGCTCGCGTCCGCCTTCGTCTCCATGAAGACTGAGTCGGTGATGGCCGCAGTGCTCTGCAGCACCGACCGCACCGTCGGAATGAATCCATACGCCTCGGCCGACGACGTCGGAACGAAAACCGTGGCCAGGAGGATGCCGCGCGAGCGCGCGTTGTCCGCCATGGCGAATGCGATCGAGCTGTCGCCGGGCAGGTAATCGCAGCCGGTCGTGCCGCCCGGACGTGCGTCGGTGACGACGATGATGAGTTTCGTGGCGTTCGCGCGGAACTGACCGGTGAAGTCGCCGACCTGCGTGCCGACGCCGTTCGCGTAGGTGCGGCCGGCGGCGGAGTTGTTGAGAACGGTGTAGAGCGCCTGATCCCATTCCGCCGGCTCGCCGCAGCTGCCGATGGTGGTCATCTGCGCGACGGCGTCCGTCAGCGCGGCGCGATTGTCTTTGGCCAGATCGAGCAGCACCACGACGTCATTGCTCGGCGCGACGACGAGGCCGAACTGCGCATCGCCGCCCGAGGAAACCGTCACGGCGTCGGCGATGTCATTGACCTGCTGCTGCACCTGCGCGATGACTTCCGTCATCGAGCCGGTGTTGTCGATGACGAACACCACGTCCATCGGACCGCACGTGCTCTGCGCATGGGCAACCGCACCGAAGCCGAGCGCAAGAACGACCAGAACAGCCGACCGTACGGCAGCACGATTCCACATCTCTCCACCCCCTGTTTCGCGAAAAGCTTACACGAAACGGGGCGATTCTCTGTAGAACCGGCGCTGCCGCTGATTACGCGCCGAGGAGCTCCTGTAATGCGCCTTGCGCGCGGTCGAGCGCTTCGTTCAGCTTGTCCGCATCCTTGCCGCCGGCCTGTGCGAGATCGGGTTTGCCGCCGCCTTTGCCACCGACGATCGGTGCGAGTTTCGCGATGAGCGTGTTGGCCTGCACGCGGTCGAGCAGATCTTTCGTGACCGCAGTGAGCAGCGTGACTTTGCCTTCCGCGGAGCTGCCGAGAACGACCACGCCCGACTTTAACTTCGAGCGGAACGTATCCGCGAGATTGCGCAGATCGCCGCCGGAGATGTCGTCGACGCGCCGCGTGAGCAGCGAGACGCCGCTGACGTCGACAATGCCGCTGTCGGCGACTTCGCTGATCTTGCCGGTGCCGCCGGACGGCACGCCCCGCGCGTCGAGCGTTGCGCCGCTGCCGCTGGCGATGCGGAGCTTGAGCTGCTTGAGCTCCTTCTCCAACGACTTCTGTTTGTCCTGCAGCGAGCGGACGTATGCGGGCAATTCGTCGATGGGCACGTTCACCTGCGACGACAGCGTGTGCGTCGTGTCATCGAGCTTGCGGAAGTATTCGACCGCGCCGCGGCCGGTGAGCGCTTCCATGCGCCGCACGCCTGCGGCGAGCGAACGATCCGCGATGATCTTGAAGACGCCGATGTCGCCGGTGCGATTGACGTGGCAACCGCCGCAGAATTCGCGCGAGTAATCGCCGGCCGTGACGATGCGTACATGCTCGCCGTATTTTTCGCCGAACATCGCGACGGCGCCGGTGCGCTTCGCTTCCTCGATCGGCATGACGGTCTTCGTCACTTCGTAATTCGCGCGAATGCGCTCGTTGACTTCCGTCTCGATGCGCGCGATCTGCTCGTCGGTGAGCGGCTGGTGATAGGTGTAATCGAAGCGGAGGCGATCCGGCGCGACGAGCGAGCCGGCCTGCTGCACGGTGGGGCCGAGGATGTCCTTCAGCGCCTTGTGCAGAAGGTGCGTGGCCGTGTGATTGGCGGTGGTGTCGAGACGCTTCGGCGCTAGCACCGACGCGGTCACTTTCGCGTTGAGTGAGAGCGTCCCTTCATCGACGCGCACGCGCGAGACGATCACATCGCCGAACGGCTTCTGCGTATCGAGCACCGTGGCGCGACCGCCGTCCCATTCCAACGTGCCGGTGTCGCCGATTTGTCCGCCGGACTCCGCGTAGAACGGCGTCGGCGAGAGGATCACGTCCCCTTCCGACTGGTGGTGCAGCGCGTCGCGCTCCTGGCCGTCGATGACGATGGCCTTCACGTGCGAGCCGATGCCGGTGTACTGCTCGTAGCCGACGAATTCGACCGGGCCGGTCTTCTCGCCGATCGCAGCGAACACGTCGGCGCCGGCGGACATCTGGAACTTCGATGACGCTTTGGCCTTGGCGCGCGCGTCGGACATCATCACTTCGAAGCCGTCGCGATCGAGCGTCACCCCTTCGTCTTCGGCCATCTCGCCGATCAGATCGATGGGAATGCCGTACGTGTCGTAGAGGCGGAACACTTCCGCGCCGCCGAGCGTCGTCTCGCCGCGTTTGCGCGTTTCGTCAAGTAGTTGACCAACGCGCTCCATGCCCGTCGTGAGCGTGCGGCCGAAACGCTCCTCTTCCGCTTCCAGCGTTTTCACGATCGCTTCGCGGCGATCGCGCAGCTCGGGATAGGCGTCGCCCATCCCGGCGATCACGCTGTCGACGAGATGCGTGAGCAGCACCGGCGTCGGCAGCTTGCGTCCGAAGCGGATGGCGCGGCGGATGATGCGGCGCAGCACGTAGCCGCGTCCTTCATTCGACGGGATGACGCCGTCGCTGATGAGGAACGTCGACGCGCGCGAGTGGTCGCACAGCACGCGCACGGCGGTATCGAGGTCATCCTCCATGTCC
The DNA here is from genome assembly GCA_035688915.1 of Thermoanaerobaculia bacterium. Classification (GTDB taxonomy): domain Bacteria; phylum Acidobacteriota; class Thermoanaerobaculia; order Gp7-AA8; family Gp7-AA8; genus DASSMK01. Next base: position 5,816 of record DASSMK010000144.1, on the reverse strand, counting down.
GCTTTGTACGAGTGGCCGCTGATCTCTTCGATCTTTTGTTTGATCGGCGCGAAGAGGTCGATGTCGTAGTTCGTATGTGCTTTCTGCAGCACCGAGGCGAGGCGCTCCAGGCCGGCGCCGGTATCGACGGACGGCGCGGGTAACGGCGTGAGCGTGCCGTTCTCGTCGCGCTCGTACTGCATGAAGACGAGGTTCCAGATCTCCATCGTGTCGTCGCCGGGACCGTTGACCAGCTCCGGCACGTTCTTCGACAGATCGTCGCCGCGGAAGTAATGAATCTCGGAGCACGGTCCGCACGGACCGGTGTCGCCCATCTGCCAGAAGTTGTCTTTCTTGCCGAAGCGCAGCACGCGCTCGGGTCGCGCGCCCACCTTCACCCACAGCTGCGCCGCTTCATCATCGGCGGGCACTTTGTCATCGCCTTCGAAGACGGAGAACCAGAGGCGCTCACGATCGAGGCCGTAGACGTTGACCATGAGATCCCACGCCAGCCGAATCGCTTCTTCCTTGAAGTAGTCGCCGAACGAGAAGTTGCCGAGCATCTCGAAGAACGTGTGGTGCCGCGCGGTGCGGCCGACGTTTTCGAGGTCGTTGTGCTTGCCGCCGGCGCGCACGCATTTCTGCGAGGTGGTGGCGCGGTTGTAGTCGCGCGGTTCGCGGCCGAGGAAGGTGTCCTTGAACTGGTTCATGCCGGCGTTGGTGAAGAGCAGCGTCGGATCGCCCGCCGGAACGAGCGAAGAGCTGGTCACGCGGCGGTGGCCGTTCTGCTCGAAGAATTCGAGGAAGCGTTCGCGAATGTCACTGGTACTGAGCAACGAGGATCTCCTTGACGACGTCTCCGATGAGGCTTCGTATGAGCGCGGCATCGTAACCTTGCTTCAACAGATATCCGGTCAATTTGTTTCGTCCCTCGGCCGACGCCAGGAACTCCTGACCGTGACGCCGCGCGAGCAGACGCGCGCGCTTCGTCGCAAGCTCGCGAAGCGCCGCGAGCTGCGCGTCCTCATCGAGATTCTGTTCGACAGCGCTGCGCGCGGTATCGCCTTCTACGCCGGCCGCTTGCAGCTCGCGCAGGATGCGCAGCTTGCCGTGACGCTTGTTGGCGCGCGTGCGCACGAGCGCACCGGCAAAGCGCTCGTCATCGAGCCACTTTTCGGAACGCAGCCGTTCGATGGTGTCGTCGATCACGGCGGACTCGAACTGCTTGCGCGCGAGCTTGCGCCGCAACTCCGCTTCACTGTTGAAACGATAGTTGAGGATGCGGAGGGCGGCCAGGTATGCGTCGTTGGCGGCTGTGTCGTCGTTCATGGCGTCGTGCTCGCGGGGTCGAGGCTCATGGGCTCATAGGCTCATGGGCTCATAGCGGCAGACGCACGTTCGTCGGCTATCGGCCAGAGAAACGTGGCAGCACGCAGCGGTTGAGGCTCATAGGTCATGCGCTGCTATGAGCCTATGAGCCCATGAGCCTATGAGCCTGGTCCGCTACAGCGAGTTCCCAAAGTCGAACGGACTCTCGTCGCCGAACGGATCGTCCGTGCCGGTGCCGGAGATGGTGAGCTTCTGCTCCATCTCTTCGCGCGACATGTCGGCCGTGGACTGGATGCCCGAGAGCTTGAGGCGGAACTCGTCCGGATTCGACGCGCGGCGCAGTGCTTCGTCCAGCGTGATCAGGCCGTTCTTATAGAGCATGTAGAGCGACTGATCGAACGTCTGCATGCCGTACTGCGACGTGCCTTGCGCGATGGCGTCTTTGATCAGCTTCGTCTTTTCCTTGTTCTCGATGCAGTCGCGGATGTACGCGGTCGAGATCAGCACTTCGGTGGCCGGCACGCGGCCGAGGCCATCGGCGCGCGGGAGAAGACGGAGCGAGATGACGGCTTTCAGCACCGCGGCCAGCTGCAAACGGATCTGCTTCTGCTGGTGCGGGGGGAAGACGGAGATGATGCGGTTGATCGTCTCCGTCGCGTCCATGGTGTGGAGCGTGGAGAGCACGAGGTGGCCCGTTTCGGCCGCCGTGAGTGCGGTTTCGATCGTTTCGTAATCGCGCATTTCGCCGACCAGAATGACGTCGGGATCCTGACGGAGCGCGCTGCGCAGCGCCTGCGAGAACGACTTCGTGTCGACTTCCACTTCGCGCTGGTTGACGATCGACTTCTTGTCGCGGTGGAGGAACTCGATCGGATCCTCGACCGTCATGATGTGTTCCGTGCGATGCGTATTGATGTAGTCGATCATCGCGGCGAGCGTGGTCGATTTGCCGGAGCCGGTCGTTCCCGTGCAGAGAATCAAGCCGCGGCGCTCTTCGGCGATCTTCTCGAGCACCGTCGGCAGCATCAGCTCGCGGATCGAAAGAATCTTGACCGGAATGACGCGCAGGACCATGCCCACGGTGCCGCGCTGCTGGAAGATGTTGCAGCGGAAACGGCCCAGGCCCGGCACCGAGTACGCGATGTCGATTTCGTAGTTGTTCTTGAACTTCTCTTTCTGCCGCGAGGACATGATCGAGAAGGCCATGGCGATCGTGTCTTCCTGCATCAGGCGCTTCAACTCGACGAGCGGCACCAGCTCGCCGTCGACGCGGATGACAGGGTGCGAACCGACCTTGATGTGCAGGTCGGAGGCGCGCCGTTCGGCGGCAATTTTCAACAGGTCATTGATATGCACGGGTCCACCTCGATGGGCTCACCCTGCCGGGTGATGGGATGAAAGCGGTAATTTTATCTCAAGTGACACTAGAATGCCGCGCCGATGACCGCGACCAAACATGAAGATCTGGCACTGCGCTATCTGTTGGACGTTCCGTCCGGCGCGGACGATACCGCCGAGCTGCCACTGGTGGTGATGATGCACGGCCGCGGCGCGGACGCGTTCGACCTTGCGGATGTCGCGCCGATGCTCGACGGCGGCTATCGCTGGATCTTCCCCAACGCCCCCAAGCCCTTCGCAGCCTACCCCGGCATGAACCTCGGCTGGACGTGGTTCGACGGCTGGCCGCCGGAAGAAGCGTCAGTGTCCGAGTCGCGGCAAATGCTGCTCGCATTTCTCGACGCGATCATCGCGCGCTACCCGACCACGCCGGGCAAAATCATCATCGCCGGATTCTCACAAGGCGGCATGATGTCGCTCGAGCTCGGCTTGCGCACCGCGGCAAAAATCTCTGGCATCGTCGTGCTGAGCGGCGGACTCTACGAACAGAACCTCCCCGATCTCACCACGCACAAAGAGTTGCCGATCTTCATCGGCCACGGCTCGCTCGATGACGTCGTGCCGCTGATGTTCGCGCAGCGCGCGCGGCGCGTGCTCGAAGGTGCCGGCCTCGACGTCGAGTATCACGAGTACCCGATGGGCCATCAGCTCGTACAGGAGGAAGCGGCCGCGCTGAAGGCGTTTCTAGGGCGAGTGCTCGCGTAGGCGCGTTGCGCTGTCGCGCTGTCGCGCGTCGCGCAGGCTCAGAGGCTCGGAGGCTCAAAGGCTCAGAGGCTCAAAGGCTCAAAGGAGTGAGCGCTGCGCGAGACGTGCATCCGCGCGACCAAAAACATGGCATCGAGACACGTGCGGCTCTAGCGGCAACGTTGCTACTTTGAGCCTTTGAGCCTGTGAGCCTTTGAGCCTGCTTCTCCCTGGCGTAGCCCTTGCTGTAGATCCGCCCAAATGCGCCCCCGAATCCCTATCCTCGCTGCCGCTCTGCTCGTCGCTGCGACCGCCGCACAGGCGACGCTCACTGAAGCGATTCCGTTCGACAAGAAGGTCGAGACTTCGGCAGCCATCATCCTCGGCAAGGTCGTGAAGACCGAGTCGCGGTGGGATGAGTCGCATTCGCGCATCCTCACCTACACCACGTTCCGCGTCGACAAGTCGTACAAAGGGCAGCCTCTCGGCGACCTCACGCTCGTCACGCCGGGCGGCCAGGTGGGCGACGTGCAGCAGGCCACGATCGGTGTCCCGACGTTCCGCGAGGGCGATGAGAACGTCGTATTTGTCCGCCAGACCAAAGCCGGCGCGACCGTGTCGTACTTTGATCAGGGCGCGTATGCGATCGTCGATCGCGACAACGAGCGCTACGTACAGCCGGTCGAGACCAACGCCGTGCGCATCGACACGCAGCGCGGCGTGGCCGTCGATCCGGAACCGGCGCGACCGCTCCGCACGTTCGAAAGCGATGTGCGCGATTCCATGGGCCGCATCGCCGCCGAACGGATGGAGCTGATCGAGCGCCAGAAGAAGCAGCGCAACGAGGCGTCGCTCTGGGGCACGCTCTCGCGCAATCGCGCGCTCATCGCGCTCGCGCTGATCGGCGCCGTGCTGGCCACGTGGCAGCTCACGAAGCGGCAGTAATCCCGCGCCGTCGCAACTGCTCTTCCACCCACTGCACTGCCGCCGGCAGGTCGACGATGTCCGTCGTCTTGAACCGGCGCACGCGACCGTCGCCGATCAGCTCGAGATGCTTCGGTGCGATGCGATACGCACGCACCTCGTTCCATCGCACGCGCCGCGGAAACAGCGCGCGCAGGCGCATCTCCAAAAAGTCGTCCGTCGTCTTGATGTAGATGCCGTTGCGCAGCTTCTCGTCGAAGACGGCGAAAATCAGCAGCATGAACGGCGGAATGAAACTCAGGAAGTAGAAGAGCATGTGATGGCGCTGCTCGAGCTTCGCCACCGCTTCCACGAACAGCATCGCGGAGCCCGCCAGCTCGACCCAACCCACTCGCGAGTGATGGTGGCTCAGCCGCTCCCGCACGATCGCCGCGATCAACACGACGCCCGCGACGATCTCGAAGATCGGCAGCACGGCGTTTTTCGAATGCGCGCCGGTGAGGTGCTCGACCGCCGTCCAGATCAGGAGAAATGCGCCCACCGCGTGCTGCGCGGTCTGCACCCGTTTCATCCGCGCCGCGCGACGCGATTGCACGCGGAAAATCTCTTCAGCCATGTGTACGGCATCGTACCGCGGCATCGCTTTTGAGTCGTCACGGTGCAATGGACGAATCCGTCAGACAGTCCGCGCTCGACCGTGCGCTGGACGACACCGCATCGCTGGTCCTTCTCTATCAACCGATCCACGACGCGCGCACCGGAGCGATCTATGGTGCCGAGGCGTTGCTGCGGCAGCGGCGGGAATCGGGAGAGCTGCGGTCGGCGCACGTCATCTCACAAGCCGCGGAGCGCAGCCCCGGCCCCGAGCTTTTCGCGCTCGACAACATGCTCGTGAAGAAGGCATATACCGACGCCGCGGCGTGGCAGTCGCGCTTCGACGTCCGCCTGAACGTCAATCTCTCCCCGCGTGAATTCCAGGAAGGCGACGTCCTCGGCCGCCTCCGCGAGCTCGTGACCTCCTGCGGCGTCGACACGACGCACGTGAATCTCGAGATCACCGAAACGAGCTACATCAAGAAGCCGAAGGAGACGATGAAGGTGCTCGACGATCTGCGCGAGCTCGGCATCAGCCTCTGGCTGGATGACTTCGGCACCGGCCACTCCTCCCTCACCCACCTCCAGCACTTCCCGATCTCGGGCGTGAAGGTGCCCGGCTCGTTTGTGAAGGAGCTGCCGGACGACAAACGCTGCCGCGCCATCACGGCCGGAATCATTCGCATGGCGCACGACGTCGGCATCGAAGTGATCGCCGAGGAGATCGAGACGGAGGCGCAGCTGGAGTGCTTGCGGGAGATGGAGTGTGACTACATCCAGGGCTTTCTCTTCAGCAAGCCAATGGAGTGCGGCGACTTCCTGAAGAAGCTCGAAAACTCGCGCTGACCGTTGGAGCGGCGGGCGCCCTCGCCCGCCGGGTTTCTCCCGAGAGCGTCGGCGGGCGGGGG
>DASSMK010000143.1:0-9218 GCA_035688915.1 Thermoanaerobaculia bacterium | reverse complement strand
CCCCCGCCGAAGCACGTGGTTTTTCCGTCGCCGAAGTGGCACACTGCTGAAACTCAATTGCCGCTCGTGCGTAACAGTTTTGTAAGCGAGATGTCGACCATGAAGACCGCCGGATCGATCCTGCTGGCGACGCTGTTGTTCGTCCCTGCCGGTGCGCACGCCGCGCCGCAGCGGCAGATCATCGGCACGACGCAGGACCACTCCTCGGCCGACTCCATCGACTGCGACAACTTCCACACGCAGACCTACACGTCGTTCCCCGCCAAAGTGCGCGATCAGGAGCAGCGTGAGATCCCGCTCGGCGCCGCGGATGTCCTGAAAATCAACTCCACAGAAGAAGGCGGCGTTTCGGTGCGCGGCTGGGATCGTCCGTTCGCGCGCGTCATCACCTGCAAGCACGCCGTGGCGGAGACGAAGGGACAAGCGAAGAAGGTGCTGGGCGACATTCGCGTCACCGCGCGTCCCGGCGAGATCGGCAGCGAAGGGCCGGACGTTGACGCTACACATGTTTGGTGGGTGAACGTGATCGTCTTCGCGCCGAAGAACGCGAACCTCGACATCACCACCGAGAACGGCGGCATCGCCGTGCGCAACATGACCGGGCGCGTCAACGCGCATTCGGTCAACGGCGGCATCTCCCTCGCGCAGTGCACCGGCGAGAACAAAGTGTCCAGCGAGAACGGCGGCGTGACGCTCGACAAGGTGTCATCCGGCGGCCGCGAAGCACGTCGCGGCGGCGGCGCCGTCCCCAACGCCCGCCCCTCCCCCGCCCGCCGCTGGTAGGCGCTTTCCGGCGGGCGCAAACTCGATTCCTTCGGCACAGACGCTGCAGTTAGACCTTCCGCCGCGGACATCGACGTCCGCGCAGAAAGCGACTCAGCATGGCAGCCAATCCACAGGAAGTCCTCTCCGCCGAAAGCATCTCTTTCTATCGGCGTGCTCTTGCGATCCTGAAAGAAGCGGACGTGCCGACGCTCGTCGGCGGCGCCTACGCGTACGCGCGCTACACCGGCATTCAACGCCACACCAAAGATTTCGACGTCTTCATCCGCCGCGACGATTTTCAGAAAGCGGCGTGGGCATTTCAGAAAGCCGGCTTCAAAGCCGAGCTCACTTACTCGCACTGGCTCGGCAAGGCATTCAGCAGCGGCGAAGACTTTGTCGATCTGATCTTCAGCGCCGGCAACGGCGTGGCCATCGTCGACGACCGCTGGTTCGAGCATGCGGTGAAGGATCAGGTTTTCGGCGTGGACGTCGAGCTGATTCCGGCCGAGGAGATGATCTGGTCGAAGGGACTGATCATGGAGCGGGAGCGGTTCGATGGCGCCGACGTCAGTCACGTCATCCGCGCGGTCGGCGACAAACTCGACTGGAACCGTCTGCTCGAACGCTACGGCGTCTACTGGCGCGCGCTGTACGCGCACCTGGTGCTGTTCGGCTTCATCTATCCCTCCGATCGCGACAAAGTGCCGGCGTGGGTGATGGAGCAGCTCTCGCAGCGCGTGGCGGAGGAGTCGAAGCAGGGCAACACCAGCGAGAAGGTCTGCTACGGCACGATCATCTCGCGCCAGCAGTACCTCAAAGACATCAATGACTGGGGCTACGCGGACGCGCGCCTCGTGAACGAGACGATGACCGAAGCGGAGATCGATCACTGGACCGCAGGCATCGCCATCGACGGAGCGAAGTGATGACGGAGCGGGAGACGATTCGCATTGCGGCGGTGGCCGACATCCATGTGAAGAAGACGTCGCAGGGGCAGTATCAGCCGCTCTTCGCGAAGGCGACCGAACAGGCGGATGTGCTGCTGCTCTGCGGTGATCTGACCGATTACGGCACAGCGGAAGAAGCGAAGATTCTCGCGCGCGACATCACCGCCTCGCTCCGCATCCCCGCCATCGGCGTCCTCGGCAATCACGATTTCGAATCGGGCAAGCAGGACGAAGTGGTGCAGATCCTCACCGACGCCGGCGTGGTGATGCTGGACGGCGATTCGACGGAAGTGCATGGCGTCGGCTTCGCCGGCGTGAAAGGCTTCGGCGGCGGTTTCGGCCGCCGCGCCCTCGGCGCATGGGGCGAGCCGACCATCAAACAGTTCGTGCACGAAACGGTGGAAGAAGCGCTGAAGCTGGAGAGCGCGCTGGCGCGTTTGCGCACACCGCAAAAGATCGCGGTGCTGCATTACTCGCCCATTCAGGCCACGGTGGAAGGCGAGCCGCTGGAGATCGTCGCATTCCTGGGATCGAGCCGCTTGGAAGAGCCGCTCGATCGCTATCGCTGCACGGCGGTCTTTCACGGACACGCGCATCGCGGTGCGCCGGAAGGTCGCACCAAGGGTGCGGCCCCGGTTTACAACGTGGCGATGCCCGTGCTGGCGGCGACGTTTCCCGACCGGCAGCCATTCCGCGTGATCGAAGTTCCGGTCGGCGTGCCCGAGCCGGTTCTCGCGCGATAATCCGCGCGTGCAGCATCTGGCTTATCCCCACGGCGTCACGCGCGACGCGTTGATCGAGTGGTACCAGCGGTACCGCTCGCGGACGAAAGAGATCTTCGACCTCGTCACGCCCGACGCGTATTACGAGCGTCCGATCGCGCTGCGCAATCCGATCGTGTTCTACGAAGGCCATCTGCCCGCGTTCAGCGTGAACACGCTGGCCAAGCTCGGGCATCGGCGCGGCGGCGTGGACGAGAAGCTGGAAGTGCTCTTCGCGCGCGGGATCGATCCGGAAGATGAAGCGGCGGTGAAGAATCCGACCGATCTCTGGCCATCGCGCGATGAGGTGCAGGAGTACGGACACAAGGCCGATGCGCTGGTGCTCGATCTGCTCGCGCATGCGCCGCTCTCCGACGATGCGCATCCGCCGCTGCAGCGCGGCGAAGCAGTGTTCACGATCATCGAGCACGAAGCGATGCATCACGAGACGCTGCTGTACATGTTTCACAACCTGCCGTACGACAAGAAGGTGGCGCGCTCCCCGTTCACGCCTGCCGAAACACGCGAGCGCGCTGTGCGAAGCGGCGGCACAGTGCGCATTCCGCGCGGACGCGCCACGCTCGGCGCGCGGCGCGATTCGCATTACGGCTGGGACAACGAGTTCCCGCAGTTCACCGTGGACGTTCCGGAGTTCGAGATCGAGACGCACAACGTGACGAACGGTGCGTATCTCGAATACGTCGAAGCGACCGGAGCGCCCGCTCCGCACTTTTGGTCGCGCGGCGATGACGGCGCGTGGATGCGCCGCGGCATGTTTGCGCTCGAGCCGTTGCCGCTCGACGCGCCGGTGTACGTCACGCACGACGAAGCCGCCGCGTACGCGCGCTGGAAAGGAATGCGTCTGCCGACGGAGGCGGAGTATCACCGCGCCGCGTTCGGCACGCCGTCCGGCATCGACCGGCTCTATCCGTGGGGCGACGATCTGCCGAATGCGGCGCACGGCAATTTCGATCTGCAGTCGTGGGATCCGGTGAATGTCGGCTCGCATCCGGAAGGCGCAAGCGCGTGGGGCGTGCACGATCTCTTCGGCAACGGCTGGGAGTGGACGTCGTCGCTCTTCGCCGGATTCGACGGCTTCGCGCCGATGCCTTCGTACTCGCTCTACTCGACGGACTTTTTCGACAACGCGCACTACGTACTCAAAGGCGCGTCACCCGTCACCGCGCGAGAGCTCGTCCGCGGCACGTTTCGCAACTGGTTCCGGCCGAACTATCCCTACGTTTTCGCGACGTTCCGCTGCGTGAAGTGAACTGAACGGCGTGGCTTGCGATCGGTGCGCGTCGTGCAAATGAATTCGCACCATGGAACCGAAGACTTACAAAGCCAAAACCTTCAACCTGTCCGATCTGAACGGCATCTCCAATCAGACTCTGGAGATGCATTTCAAGCTCTACGAGGGTTACGTGACGAACACGAACACTCTCAACGAGAAGATCGCCGGCCTCGTCAAGGAAGGCGGCGTGCAGCCCGCCGACATGCCCGTCTACTCCGAGCTCACCCGCCGCCTCGGCTTCGAATACAACGGCATGGTGCTCCACGAGTACTACTTCGAGAACATGAAGCGCCAGGGCGGCGGCGAAGCTTCGAAGACGTCGTCATTCCGCCAGGCCGTGGAGCGTGTCTTCCCGAGCTTCGACGTCTGGAAAGCGGATTTCAGCAGCGTCGGCAAAATGCGCGGCGTGGGCTGGTCGATCTGCTACCTCGATCCGCGCACCGGCTTCATCTCCAATCACTGGATCGAAATGCACGAAACGAACAACGTGGCCGGCTTCGTGCCGCTGCTCGTGATGGACGTCTGGGAGCACGCGTTCCTGCTCGATTACAAACCGGCGGACCGGCCCAAGTACATCGAAGCGTTCCTGTCGAATGTGGACTGGAGCGCGGTGGAAGCGAGGATGAACGCTGTCGGCGCTGCTGTCGCAGCGCGCTGACGCGAATTGAAAATTGAAAATTGAAAATTGGCGGCCGCCAACGCGCGGCTGCCATTCTCACGTTTCGATTCACTTGACGGTGATGGTGCTGGTGCCGAAGCCTACGTTGGTTTCGGCGCGTTGAGTCGCTACCACCCACACCTCGTACGTTCCTGATGGCACCTGCTGTGAGCCTGTGTAGGTGCTCGTGCCGGTGCAGGTGAGGTCGAACGCGTAGACGTTTGTGCCGCCGTTGCCGCGCAGCTGCGCGCTCACGAGAAACTCAGGATCGGGCCAGTATGGCTCGGGCATGCCGTTGGGCGGCGCCGACGTCATCGGCTGCGTGATCGGGCAGCCGCACATCATCGCCACGTGCGCTTTGAGGGAGACCGTGCCGCCGCTCGCGCTCGGCATCACCTCCACGATCAATCCCTGCATCGTCAGCACGAGCCCCGGATCGTCGAGGAGCTGCATCCCCGGCATCACCCACATCGCGGCGGACGCAGTGACGGGCGACGGCTGGTACGCCGTGGCGATGAACTCGAGCAGCGATGGCTGCTGCAGTGGCACTTGCGCGATCGTCTGCGCGGCGCCGCTCGGTGGCTCGAGCCAATACGGACCCGGCTGCGGATAGACGCCGCCCGGTTGCACGATCACGATGCCGCGCGAGATGTCATCCTGAAACGAGCTCTCCGGCAGCACGGTGCCCGACGAGCTGTTGTCGAACGTCTGCCCGTCGATCAGCACCTCGCCGGTCAATACATTGCGCACCGTCAACTTCGGTGCCTTGACCGCCGGACCAAGAAACTTTCCGCCGCGCGCCTGCACGCGCACTTTGACTGAGGAGTACAACAACGGCATTGGGCCTCCTGACGTCGGAATTGAAAATTGAAAATTGAAAATTTGCGAAAGCCACGGCGGCGCGCCGAACGTGCGTACGGCCAATTTTCAATTTTCAATTCTCAATTTTCAATTCCGCGGCAGCGCCGCGGCCACGCTTGCGCGAACTTTGCAAAGTAAAGTACATTGCGAGCGCCGTCGCAACTAACCGGCCGCGCGTTCGTAAACTGACGTCATGACTACCGTCATCGAGGTCTCAGGCCTCAGCAAGCAATATTCGTCGTCCTTCGGCAAGCCGAAGATCACGGCGCTCGACGGCATCGACTTTCAGGTGCAGGAAGGGGAGCTCTTCGGTCTCCTCGGCCCCAACGGCGCCGGCAAGACCACCACCGTCAAGATCCTCCTCGGCCTCACGCAGGCCACGGCGGGCACCGCGAACGTCTGCGGCCTGCCGGTGCACAATCCGGAATCGCGCCGCCGCGTCGGCTATCTGCCGGAAGGGCACAAGATCCCCGGCTACCTCACCGCACGGCAGACGCTCTCCATCTTCGGCCGGATGTCGGGGATGGAAACGAGCGACATCAAAGCGCGCATCCCGGTGCTGCTCGAGCGCGTGCGGCTGTCGCAGTGGATCGACGTCCGCGTGAAGAAGTTCTCCAAAGGCATGACCCAGCGCCTCGGCCTCGCCTGCGCGCTGATCCACTCGCCGCGCGTGCTGCTCCTCGACGAGCCGACCGACGGCGTCGACCCGGTCGGCCGCCGCGAGATCCGCGACCTGCTGCGCGAAGAAGCGAAGAGCGGTGTGGCCGTGCTCCTCAACTCGCACCTGCTCTCCGAGATCGAGCTGACCTGCGATCGCGTGGCCATGCTGCGCAAAGGAAAAGTCGCCGCGTTCGGCTCGGTCGAAGAGCTGACGCGCACGAAAGCCACGTACAAGATGGTGGCGACGCCGATCGACGATTCGCTCGTCTCCTCGTTCCGCGAGAGCGGCGCCGGCGTCGAGCGCGTGAACGGCCACATGGTTCTTTCCGTGGCCGACCTGCAGCATCTCAACGCGCTCGTCGATCAGCTCCGCGCGCGCGGCGGTGTGCTCAGCGAATTGACGCCGGTGCGCTCCACGCTCGAAGACGTTTTCGTCGATCTCGTGCGGACGCCCACTACGGAAGAGAGTGCCGAGGTGATGTCGTGAAGGTGCTGGCTGCGAATATTGAAGATGTGATGCGCGAAGCCGCGGCGCGCTGGACGCTCGTCGCCTACTTTTTCCTCTCCACGATCTTCATCCTCATCTTCGCCTCGGCCGTCAATCTCGACATCGTCAACGGTGCGCTGGCCGGTGCGAAGCTGTTCGGCAAAGACGTGAACATGAGCGACGCGGTGTCGATCGAGAAGATCGTGCTCGGCTTCGAGTCCGGTTTCTCCGTCGTGCTCTATCTGCTGTCGACCTTCCTGGCTGTTTTCGCCACCGCGCACCTCGTGCCGCGGATGCAGGACAAAGGGACGATCGATCTCTACCTCTCGCGTCCCGTGTCGCGCGCGAAGCTGCTCTGGTCGCGCTATGTCGCGGGGCTCGTACTGGCCGGCAGCAACATCTTCTATCTGTTCGGCAGCATCTGGCTGATCCTGATCTGGAAGACGCACGTCGTGCACGCGCGCTTCGCGATGTCGGCGCTGATCATCTTCTTCGTCATCGCCATGCTGATGGGCTTCGCCTTCCTCATCGGCGTCATCACCTCGTCGACGGCCGTGTCGATCATGTCGACGTTCGCCATCTTCCTCTTCGGCGCGCTGCTGGTCGGCCACGAGCGTTACGCCGCCGCGGTGTCGAAGGAATGGCAGGCGTGGGTGATCAACGGGTTCTACTGGGTTCTGCCGAAAACGTTCGAGCTCGGGCAGGCGGCGGTTGCGTTCGTCGGCGGCGAGCAGCTTCCGCAAAAAATCTCCAACGTCCTCACTCCCGCGCCGTTTCTCACCACCGGTGCGTTCGGCATCGGCTGTCTCATTCTCGCTACCTGGCTGTTCCAACGAAAGGAGTTCTGATCATGATCCGCAAATCTGTTCTGGCCCTCGCGCTCGTCGCTGCGTCGGCGCTTCCCGCGCTGGCAAAGGATGACGCTCTCTCACTCGTTCCGACCAACGCTGTGACGGTAGGTGTGGTGAAGCTGCGCGACATGCGCACCAGCCCGCTCTCGTCCATGCTCTTCCAGCAGACCGACAAGTTCAGCACCGACGGTGATGCGGCGAAGTTCCTCACCGACGCCGGTCTCGATCCGGCCAAGGACGTCGACTTCGTCGTCGTCGCCACATCGCCGCGCACGAACCTCGGCACCGAAGCCGACGTGCTCGTCGCCGCCGAAGGCCGCTTCAATCCGGAGCGCCTCACCAACGCGCTCATCGCGCGCGGCGCCGTGAAGAAGAACGGCTACCTGCTCACGCCGGAAAAGAATGATGACGGCGACACGGGCGCGGTTGCGTTCCCGACTTCGCAGCTGGCGATTGCGGGCACCGAGCGCGCGGTCGCAGCAGCGCTTGCGGCACGTGCAAACGGCGGCACCGGCTTCCCCGCCGCCAGCGGCTTCAATCTCGATCTCGCGCGCATCGATGCGAATGCCACTGCCTGGGCGCTCGTCGACGTCGTGCGTGCCGCACGTCTCACCAGCGCGCCGAAGATGCAGACCGGCCGCGGCCAGTCGGGCGAAGCGCTCGCCGCCGCGATCCGCAGCGTCTCCACCGTCGCCCTCTGGGCCACCGACTCCGGCGATGCGCTGAAAGTCGGCGGCATCGGCTTCTCGAACGACACCGAGACGCTCGGCCTGCTCGAAGACACGATCCGCGGCGCGCTCTCCGCGATGCGCCTGGCCGTGAAGGACAAGTCGCCGGAGCTCGTCACCGTCCTGCGCCGCTTCGACGTCTCGCGCAACGACACTAGCGTGACGATCACCGGCTCGATCCCGGCGAGCTCGCTCCGCTCGCTGATGGCGAAGAAGACGGCGTCGCGATAACCCCTCCGCCCCCCCGCCCAGGCTCAAAGGCTCACAGGCTCAAAGTAGCGCCGGTGATCCGAGAGCCTGGGTGGCGGCACGTGGCCCCAGCGGCGGGGGCCTACGTGCGACGTCGACGCCCTCGCGCGAATCCCCTTTGAGCCTGTGAGCCTGTGAGCCTTTGAGCCTGGCCGGCGGGGGCACGGGGGGCGCCGCGTCACACAAAGCGCCGCAGATTCGCGCGCCACCACGGCCAATCGTGGCCGAAGACGCCCGGCCAGATCTCCAGATGGTTGGGGATGCCTTTGGCCCACAGCAGCGCGGAAAAGTCGCGGTTTTGCTGCACGAGCGAGTCGTACTCGCCGGTGGCGATGATCCAGTTCGTGCGCGAGAGCTTGCCCACCAGATCGCCGTGCATGTTCGGGATGAACGACGTCGGATCGTTGAAGTAGCAGTTGTCGTCCCAGTGGCCGTCGAGGAACGAGCCGATGCTGTAAACGCCCGAGAAGCAAATGGCGCGGCTCACGACGTCGGGATAGCGCGCCGCGAAGTTCGAAGCGTGGTACGCGCCGAAGCTCGCGCCGTACACCACCAGATCGCCGCGCTGCGCACGGTTGTAGACGTACGGCACCACCTCGTTGCGCAGATACGAGTCGTACTGCGAATGCCGCGCGGCGCGCACGGCCGGATGGACGCTCTTGTTGTACCAGCTCTCGTCGTTGACCGTGTCGACGAGCAGCAGCTGGATCTCGCCCGCATCGACCTTGTCGGCCAGCGAGTCCGTCAGCCCCATGTTCTCGTTCTCGAAGTAGCGGCCGGCCGAAGTCGGAAAGAGCATCACCGGCCGGCCAAACTTCCCGAACCAGAGAAACTCCATCTCACGACCGAGAGAAGGGGACCACCATTTGCCGTATTCGCGATACATAAAGTTCAATAAATCGATGCAAACAGAGTCGTGGCTTCTATACGATCGCGCGATCGGAGAACGGAACGCAT
>DASSMK010000142.1:0-2510 GCA_035688915.1 Thermoanaerobaculia bacterium | reverse complement strand
CGGGCGAGGGCGCCCGCCGCTCCAACAGGAATCCTCATAAGCAGATCTTCCCCAGAACCGTCGGCCGTCCGCCCGTCGCGCCGGCGACGTTCGTGACGAGGCCGACCACCGAATCGTTCGCGATCATGGCCATGGCCATCGCTTCCTTCGCTTCACTCGCTTTGTAGATGAGCAGTTTCTGTTTCGGCATCCGCTCGCCGAGCATGCGCACCAGCGTCGGATTTTTCGCGCCGCCGCCGGCGAGCATCACTTCGTGCACCGGTCCGCGCGGCATCACGAAATCGCGGTATGCGCGAGCGATGCTTTCGGCGGTGAGAGCGGTCGCGGTGGCGATCAGGTCGACGATCGGCACGTCGGGCGACTCATTGAGAATGCGCCGCGCGAACTGCGCGCCGAACAGCTCGCGGCCGGTCGTCTTCGGCGGCGTCTTCGCGAAATAGGCGTTGCTCATCCAATTCTCGAGCAGATCTTCGCGGACGGTGCCGGCTTCGGCGAGCCCGCCGTCGACGTCGTACGTCTGGCGGCCGTTCGTGGCCACCCACGCCAGCTCGTCGATGATCATGTTGCCCGGCCCGGTGTCGAACGCAATCACGTCGTCCCACTGCGCTTTCGGCGGGATGTACGTGACGTTGCCGATGCCACCGATGTTCTGGATGCAGCGCCCGCGCTGTTTGTGGCGCAGCAGCACCCAATCGAAATACGGCACGAGCGGCGCGCCCTGGCCGCCTGCCGCGACGTCGCGCACGCGCAGATCGCCGACCGTGATGATGCCGGTGCGTTCCGCGATGACGGCGGATTGGCCGATGGCGAACGTGGAGCGCGTTTCGATCGGATCCGGCAGCCAGTCCACATCGGGATTGATGAGGATGAGCTCCGGATCGTGCCAGACCGTCTGTCCCGCGGAGGCGACGAGATCGACCGTCTCCGCTTTCACGTTCGTCTCGTGCAGCAGGCGCATGACGGCGCCGGCGAAGACTTCGCCGAGGATGAAGTCGTAGCGGCAGATGTCATCGACGCGGGCGCGTTTCGGATCGAAAAAGTCGCGCACGACGGCGCGGATTTTCGGCGGATACGGATAGCTGCGGAAGTGCTCGAGCTTTACGACCGCGTTGAGGCCGTGCTTCTGGATGCGCACCATGGCCACGTCGATGGCGTCGAGCGAGGTGCCGGACATCATGCCGATGATGCGCCGCGAGTATTTGGTCGCGACGTGCATGAGGCGCTCGAGGCGGTTCACGATTCGAGAACCTCGCGCAGCGGCTTTTCGGCGAGCAGCCGCTGCGCTTCGGCGGCGCTGATTTTTTTCTTGGCGATGACGGTGGCGACCTTCACGTTGCCGTCCGCATCGCGAATGGCTTGCACCGCCATCGGACGCAGCACGCCCGCCGCAAGTTCCACCATGCGTACCGCGCGGCCGCGCAGCTTTTCGTTCGTGGCGGGCATGTCGATCATGAGATTGGAGTAGACGCGGCCGAGGCGGATCATGACGCCGGTGGAGATCGTATTGAGCACCATCTTTTGCGCGGTGCCCGCTTTCATCCGGCTGGAGCCCATGATCACTTCCGGGCCGGTCTCGGTGACGATGGGAATGTCGACGTCGCGTGCGAGCGGCGAGTTGGCGACCGACGTGACGCCGACGGTGAGCGCGCCGAGCATGTTCGCGCGACGCACGGCGGCGACCGTGAAGGGCGTGGTGCCGGAAGCGGCGATGCCGACGATGGCGTCTTCGCTCTTCACTTCCTTCGACACGAGCTCGATGGCTGCGTCTTCGTCGTCTTCGGCGCCTTCGGCCGCGGCGAAATAGGCGCGCTCGCCGCCGGCCATGAGCACGCGCACGAGCGACGGATCGATGCCGTACGTGGGCGGCAATTCGGAGGCGTCGAGCATGGCGATGCGGCCGCTCGTTCCTGCGCCGGCGTAGAAGAGGCGGCCGCCGTGGCGCAGACGCTCGGCGATCTCTTCGACCGCGTGTGCGATCCGCTCGGCCTGCGCGGCGACGGCTTCCGCAACGCGCGCGTCCTGCTCCTGGATGATGCGGACGACCTCGATTGCCGATCGCCGGTCGATGTCGAGGCTCGCCTCGAGCCGGTCCTGGCTCATGGTTCGCGTGAAGATATCATTTCGTTTCGTGACACCCGATCTCGACGGTCTGCAGGTCGCGTACCTCGGCAGCGCACTCGCCCACTACCTCGATCTCGAAACAGGAGACATCGAGGATTTGCCGCTCGACGCGGAGCCGCCGGATCCGGCGCGCTACCGGCGCATCCCGACGCGGACGCCGGAAAGCGAAGCGGAGGATCGACGGCAGTTCGTGGAGAAGATGCCGCTCTCGCGATTGCGCGAGCATCTCGCCGCGGCGGTCGATGACGCGCTGGCGTTCCGGCAGTGGCTGTCGAGCGATCTCACCGCGCAGCGCGCGTTCTTCAATTTCAAGAACGATCAGGCCACACGGGCGGTGGAGGGATGGTTGCGGGAAGAGGGGTTGGTGTGAAGTGTTGGAGCGGCGGGGG